>JANWZJ010000024.1:6765-23906 GCA_025054525.1 Bacteroidia bacterium
TCCAAAGTTTCAATCAACTTCTGGAATACTTCCGTCCCACGATTTTTCCCACTTTCGCTGCGGCCGCTCATGAATTTCCAGAAGTAGAAATTGGACAGAATGTAGTCATCGGCGAAGGCACACATATAGAACCCGGCTGCAAAATCGGGCATAACACTACAATAGGCCCAGGGTGCTATATCGGCAGCAACACTATCATATATCCTAATGTTTCTATCGGGGCCAACACCTATATCGGTAGCCATGTAGTTATTCAATCGGGCTGTGTAATAGGGGGAGAAGCCTTCTACTACAAACGCACTCCCGCCGGCTCCGAACGGCTACTCAGCAAGGGGCGAGTTATTATAGGGGATTATGTAGAAATCGGCGCTAATACCACCATAGATAGAGGGGTAACTTCCGATACCTATATAGGCGATCACACGAAGATTGATAATCTCGTACAGATTGGACATGATACGGTGATTGGGCGGAACTGCCAGATTGCTGCTCAGGTGGGCATTGCTGGGGCTTGCGTTATTGAGGATGATGTGATTCTCTGGGGGCAGGTCGGCGTCCCCAGTAAAATTCGCATAGGAAAAGGCTCTACCGTGCTGGCTAAATCTGGCGTTCTTACTTCCCTGGAAGGAGGCAAGGTTTATTTCGGCTTCATCGCTAAAGAAGTCAAGAAGGCTTGGCGCGAAATCGCTTCTATGGGGCGCTTGCCCCGTTTGCTGCGCACTTTAGATTCCTCCAGCACTAACGGTCATCCCGATGAGGGCTCGGCTGAGTATCCTTCTTAGAGAGGCAGCCTCTTCCCTTCTGAGCTACTTTTTGCGCGGTCTATTTCTTTTTCTGCCTGCTTTAGCGACGATATACGTGCTATGGGTCATCCTCCGATGGTTAGATAATATATTGCCTACGGATTTGCCCGGCTTGGGTATCTTGCTGCTAATCACCGCTTTGACTGTGCTGGGATACATCGGTACGCACTGGCTCGGTCCTACTCTGATAGCTTCTGTAGAGGAGCGCATCAAAAAGATACCCGTAGTAGGTTTTATTTACAGTTCCGTGCGCGAGCTGGTGGAAGGCTCCAAACGAGCGAATAAGTTTGACAGGCCAGTCTTAGTGCGCTTAGAGCCAGAGGGCGTGTATCAAATAGGATTCATCACGCACGAAAATCCCCCCGTACCCCATGACCTCATAGCTGTATACACGCCTTACGCGTTTAGCTTTATGGGGAATGTGGTATTTGTACCAAAGAATAGGGTAGAGCCGCTCTCTATGAAAGCCGCAGAAGCTCTTCGGTTCGTTCTATCAGGTGCGATTATATCGGCAGAATCCTCTGATGACAAGCATGATACCTGAGAGTCGGATTCTTTGGCAACATCCGCTTCTGCAAGTAGAAGAAAAGCTCAATGACCAGGGCGAATGGCGCCTGGTGGTGCATAGAGGGGCTTTTGTGGCTGTTTGCCTTCATCTATACACAGACCAAGGAGAAGAGGGCTTTCTGATGGTACGGCAGCAGCGCCCTACCGCAGAGGAGCCTTTCTATGAGCACCCTGCGGGCATGATAGAGCCGGATGAAAGTCCAAGTGCTGCTGCCATTCGTGAAGTAGCTGAAGAAGTAGGATGGCTCCTCCATCCTCAGGACCTTATTCTTTTGCATGAGAAACCCTTATATCCCTCGCCTGCCTTTTGGGGAGAGCGGGGTTATTTTTTTGCGGCGCGCCTCCAAGTGCCTCAGCCTGTACTAACTGCTTATGCAGGGGGCGTGCCCAGAAAGTTCTCTGATGAAAGTCTGACCTTAGTCTTAGTGCCGCCTGAACGCGTTCTCTCCGTCACTCAAAACCTCCAAACCGTCGCTCACACCCTTCTATACTATGCCTATCTCGGTACTCCTTACCGAGGGGTATCACCCGCTTCTTTATGAGACGCTGAGTCAGTGGCAGGATGTTCGCGTCGTTCATCTGGCAACAGTTCGCCTTGAGGAAGTATATCAAGCTCTACGAGAGGCTCAAGTATGGATTCAGCGGGGCGCCCTCCGGGTAGACGAAAATCTTCTCACACAAGCTCCTAAACTCCGACTCATCATACGAGCGGGTTCAGGCACAGACCATATAGACTTGGGGGCTTTAGCTAAGCACGGCATTACTTTACACACGCTACCACAAGCAAACGCTATGCCTGTGGCAGAATATGTAGTAGCGGCTCTGCTTATATTAAGCCGAAACTTTCTTCTGGCGCATCACGCGCTACGAGAAAAAGAAACCTGGATGCGCCACCCCTATGCCGGTAGAGAACTCGCTTCGCTCAAGGTAGGCATCATAGGCTTCGGCGAAAATGGAAGCCGCACTGCTTACCTTCTGCGCCAACTGGGGGCTCAAGTCTTGGCTTATGATAAATACAAGTTTGGTTTTGGGGGCTTGGGCATCCGAGAGGTAAGCCTTTCGCAGCTCTGGGAAGAAGCAGAAGTGCTCTCTCTACATGTACCGCTCACCGAGGAGACTAAGAACTGGGTCAATCGGGACTTTTTGCGCCGTTTCAGTCGTCCTATCCTGCTCATCAATCCCGCTCGGGGAGGGATTGTGTGCTTGCCTTCTTTAGCAGAAGCATTACAGGAGGGTCGGGTCATCGCTGCGGCATTAGATACCCTACCTGCTGAACCCCCCGAGAAACTTAGTCCGGAAGACCGGGCGGCTTGGTCTTATCTGCGCCAGCATCCTGCGGTTTTCCTTACACCCCATATCGCTGGACTGACACAGGAAAGCGAAGAGCGATTAGCTCGGGGTATCTTGGCGCTGCTGCGCTGGTGGATAGAAAGCAGGCTGGAGCCCCAAGAGAAGCCAATATAACCCATAGAGCCGTTGCCGTGCGAGAGTCCCCCAGTAAGGCATCGCCATCGCCACTACGCCCAGTACCGCTAATCCTATGCCTATAAGGATGAGATTTCGGGCGGAAAAGGCTTTTCTTTGCCATAGCTTCCTTATAGCAAACCCTATCAGAACTGCTATGCCCCAGGACTCTATGGCGTAGAGCAGTACGAAGGGCTTGCGGATTTCCCAGGGCAGGGGTCCAATAAGTGCAGGAAAGAGCGCTTTAGCCCAGCCGACGCAGCTTCCCCCAAAAGTAGGCTCAAAAGAGAGGTAGAATACACTGGCTTCGGGTACTTCAGGGTGAAGCTGAGGACTGAGGGCTTCGCTTCGGTAAAGGTAGCTCCAAGGGCCTAAGACTTTCCCCAGCGCCAGCACAAAACCTATGATAGCAGCGATAAAGGTAACTTTGAAGCGTGCGGTGCGAAAAGCTATTCCTGCGGTAGCTGCAAGCGCCAGACCCTCTATTCGTAATAGAGCTAATATCAGTATCGCTAAAATTCCTTGAATTTCCTTTACACTGCGTGCGGAGGCTATCCATCCCGCTGCATATAGCGTGAGAGGAAAAGCGAAGGTGTCCCGTAGAAGCCCCGAGGTCCATAGGAGGGTAGAAGGCAGGAAAAACCATATCCAAGCAGTGACTGGGTGCAGCCCCAGCGTATGTTCCCAGCGGCGATAAGCCGCATAGCTAAGCAGTCCCCCAATAATCCCTGCCAATCCCTGCATACCATAATACCCTCCTCCTGCCGCTATGTAGAGAGGCAGGGACAGACGATAGAAGATATAGTTGCTGGGCTCGCTCCATTCATAGTCATAACCGAAAAGCTGAGCGTCCTGCCAGAATACTTTCCAACCTATGGCTTCCCACTGGGAGGAGAGTTCCCGCAGGAGTAGGGCTACTGCTATGTCTGGAGCGTTCCAGAGGTAGTGGGCTAATCGTTCTGCGGTGAGATAGACTTTGAGTGTGTCGCCATGGCAGTAGTAAGCTTGGTAGAGCCAACCGAAAGCCCATGCGCTAAGCACCTTAGCAATAAGCGCTAAGTAAAGCCAAGTAGGTTTGCGGTGCCATTCCAGCTTATAGCCTACATATCCGAGCCATCCGCCCAGCAGTGCAAAGCCTATTACTTCTTTTGCAGGGGAAAGGACTATCATCCTTCCGGCGGCTCTAAAAAATGTATAGGCAGTTCGGGGAAGGCATCTCGGACGCGCCGCTCTTCCACATCGGTGAGGAAGGTTTGCATCGCCAGTCGGCTGAGCTGCCCTACCGCCGATAACCGCATCCGGTCTAATTTCTCCCCAATATCATCTAATAAGAGAAGAATACCTCGCAGGGTAAGCTGCTGAAGGTGCTGAGCTTCTGCCCATTTGAGCGCAATGAGGAGGGATTTCTTCTGTCCTTCGGAGGCATGTGTGCGCGCTAACTTTCCCTGCAGATATAGTGCGAAGTCTTCCCGATGCGGACCGAGGAGGGTTCTGGCTTTTTGTTGTTCTTGGGCGTGGAGGGTTCGCCAGCGATGGTGCCAGCCTTCCGCCGATGGCTCACAAGTGAGCCGATATTCCAGCTTCACCTTCTCGCTTCCAAACTGGCTGTAGAATGTCTGAAGGGCAGGCTGTAATGCTTCTACCAAGGCTAAGCGTTTTGTTTGGATGAGCGTGCCGTAGCGAATCATTTGCGCTTCCCAGGGCTCTAAGAGGACGGGGGAAACATTACCCTGGGCTAAAAGGGCATTTCGCTGGTCGGTAGCACGCTGATACGCATAAAGGGCGGCAAAGTATTCGGGGGAGAGCTGGCTTAGGATTTTGTTGCTCCAACGTCGACGAGCTTCCGCGCCACTTTCTATCCATTCTACATCGGCGGGGCGTAAGGAAACAATAGGTAAGCGTCCTAACCACTGGCTCAGGGGAGAGACAGGCGAACCGTTCCAAATAAGCTGCGTGCCTTTACCGCGTTCATAGCTCATTTCGGCGAGACCCTCGGAGAGCCGAAGCCGAACGCGATACCAAGATGCGCCCCAGCGCAACATCTCTTCTTCTCTACCAAAGCCTTTGAGAATGGCTACCTTGTGGATAGCTTCTAAGAGGGTTGTTTTACCGCTGGCATTGGGTCCGACCCACGCTAGCCCTTGCGGACTGACCTCAAAGAGAGCTTTCTCATACCGGCGAAAGTTTGTTAGTTCTATCGCCTCTATGCGCACTGAGCTTCTTATCTTTGCTTTATGGCAAAGGTAAAAGCTACCCGAGATGCCCTGCCTTACACGAAGGAACAGCTTCTCTCTTGGTACAGGAAAATGCTGGCAGTGCGCCGCATGGAAGAAAAAGCCTCCCAGCTTTATACGCAGCAGAAGATTCGGGGCTTCTTGCATCTGTATATTGGGCAGGAAGCCGTAGGAATGGGCATAGAAGCGGCGATACGCCCAGAGGATTATGTGATTACAGGCTATCGGGAGCACGGCAACATCTATCTGCGGGGGGTTCCCATGCGGGAAATCATCGCTGAACTGATGGGCAAACGCACAGGTTGTTCCAAGGGAAAAGGCGGCTCTATGCACATGTTCTCGGCAGAGAAGCGCTTCTTAGGAGGGCATGGTATCGTAGGAGGACAAATCGGGCTGGGCACTGGTGTCGCTTTTGCTATCAAATATAGAGGGGAAGATTTAGTGAGCGTTACGATGTTTGGGGATGGGGCGGCTCGGCAGGGCATTCTGCATGAGTGCTTCAATATGGCGATGCTTTGGGCACTACCTGTCATTTACGTGTGTGAAAACAATCAATATGCCATGGGTACCTCAGTCGCTCGTAGCTCTAATGTAACCGAGATTTATCGTCTGGCTTGTGCCTATGATATGCCCTCAGAGCGCGTGGATGGAATGGATGTTTTCAAGGTGTATGAAGCCATGCTGCAGGCCGTGGAGCATGCCCGCAGCGGAAAGGGCCCATATTTCTTGGAGGTGCTGACTTATCGGTATCGGGGGCATTCTATGTCTGACCCTGCTAAGTATCGCACCCGCGAAGAAGTAGATAGGTACAAGGAGCAAGACCCTATTGCGCGCTTGCAGAGTTATTTATATGAGATGGGGATGGCTACACCAGAGACCATAGAGACCATAGAAGCCGAAGTAGCCCAAGAGGTAGTGGATGCAGTGGCTTTTGCTGAGCAGAGTCCTTATCCAGACCCAGAGGAGCTATACGAGGATGTATATGTCCAGTCTGATTATCCTTTCTTGCGGGGATGGTAGAGGCGGCAGGCAGTACCGATGCAGGTAAGGTCCGTACCCAAAATCAAGACTACTTCATAGAGGGGGCTGTACCTCACGGATATGTGGGAATTGTTTGCGATGGAATGGGGGGAGAGGAGGCAGGCGATATAGCCGCCCGGATAGTGGCCGAGACTATTTTCAATCACCTGCAGACGGTATCCCCTACTGATTCCCCCTTGGAAGCCCTGAGAACAGCCCTGGAAAAAGCTAATGAAGCCCTTTTAGAGCACATTCGCCAGAATCCCCACTTGAAGCGAATCGGTAGTACTGCCGTAGTGGCTCTCATTCATAAGGGTACTTGCTATTATGGGCATGTGGGAGATAGCCGGTTGTACCTGTGGAATGGCAAAGAGCTTCATCTGCTAACCCGCGATGACTCTTTAGTGAATCAGCTTTTAGACGCTGGCATGATTAGCGAGACCCAAGCCCTTCAACATCCTCAACGGCACGTACTGGTACAAGCGTTGGGTCAAGAGCCTCCCCCTCAGCCTCACTTGCACCAGATCGCTTTGCCCCGAAAGAGCCTGCTCCTTCTCTGTACGGATGGTATATCTAACCTGCTTTCTCAAGAGGATATTATACTTGTTCTCTCTAACCCCGATACTAATCTCAAAGAGAAAGCTCATCACTTAGTGGAAAAAGCGAATCAACTGGGGGGTTATGATAATGCTACAGTCCTTTTACTGCGTCCTCTTCGCAAAAGCCCTACCTTTGTGCTGAATATGAATTTCAAGCTGCCGCCCACCCGTTATCTATTAACTGGGGGTATTGGACTGGTGGTGCTTATTTTGATTTTTGTGATTTTTAGCCGTCGCTCTACGGCTTCCCCCGCCGAGGAAAAAGATGTAATCGTGCTTCAAGATGATACGACTTCGGCCAGTGGGACATTCTCTGAAAGCGCTGTGGATTCCTCCATGAATTATCCTGGAGGCGGTGTCATAAGTCCGCCTCCTATAGAAGAGGTTCCGCCTTCTCCTGCACCTGCTCCCTCCCCTTCCACCCCCCCTAAGCCTAAAGCTAATGTTTCTACCAACGAACGGCGAGAGTATCTATCTTATGCTATACAGAAGGGGGATAATCTCAAAAAAATCGCTGAAGTTTTTCATACGACTGTGAGTGAGCTTCGCCGGGTGAATAATCTCAAGGACGATAATATCCAAGCCGGCAAAAAACTCAAGATACCCGTTATAGCTGTGCATGAACACGAAGTACGAGCCAAGGAGACGATTTCGTCTTTGGCTCGGCAGTACCGTAGTACCCAGGAGGCTATCAAAAAGGCGAATCATTTAGACGATGACAAAATCCGCAAGGGGCAAAAGCTAATTATACCGATTCTGCGCTGATGAGCGCACTCTTAGGCAAAACTATCCTCAACTATCGCGTAGAAAAGCTCATCGGTCAAGGGGGGATGGGCGAGGTGTATATGGGGGTGCATACAGAGATAGAGCGTAAAGTGGCTATCAAAGTGATTAGTCCCCACCTTGCCCGAGACCCGAAGATTCAGGAGCGCTTCAAGCGGGAAGCCCTCATCATGGCTCGCCTCAATCACCCCAACATCGTACAACTCTATGAGTATTGGGCTCGTCCTGAGGAAGGACTCTTCCTCATCATGGAATATGTAGAAGGAATCTCTTTAGATCGCTACATCTACAGGGTATTGCAAGGGCCTATCCCCCCCAAACAAGCAATTGACATTTTCCTTCAAGTCTTAGATGCCTTTCAATATGCCCACCAAAACAATGTAGTCCATCGCGACATAAAGCCCAGTAATATCCTTCTACGCAACGACGGAGTCGTAAAGGTATTGGATTTTGGAATTGCGCGCATGATATCGCCGGATTCCTCGGAAGAAGAGCGCGATTCTCTCACCCGTAGTGGTACCGCTCTGGGGACTGTAGCTTATATGAGCCCCGAACAAGTCAAAGCCAAAAGTGCTCAAGACATAGATCATCGCTCAGACATTTATTCTTTAGGGGTTGTTTTATTTGAGATGCTCACCGGTAAAGCGATGTATGACCGAACCGAATTCACAGAATTTGAAGTTCTGGTCAAGATAGCTACGGAAAGTCCCCCTTCGCTGCGAGAATGGAATAGCCAGTTAGCTGGGCACTTTGACCCTATTTTAGATAAGGCTTTAGCGAAAAATAGAGAGGATCGCTATCAGAGTTGTCAGGAGTTCGCAGCTGATCTGCTCAAAATCCTACCTGAATATGCTCATGATGAGTCCCGTCTCATTTTGCGTAATCCTGCTTATTCTGCTCCTACTGTATCGGATGCCACTGCGAACATAAAGACCTCTACCACCCCCACGCTCAACATACCTCAGCCTGCCCTTCCCTCAGTTTCAGCACAGAAGCGCAAGAAGGTGTTAATCTGGGGGGGCGTTGGAGCCATAATCGTAGGGGTGATTATAGGTGCGGTTATCTATCTTCAATCCCAAATGCATCGCGGTCGTTTAGAGGCACTGGCATGGGCTTATCAGCAAGCGCTCGCTACTCATGATACGCAAGGGCTCCTGACACTTTTTCACGAAGAGTTGCATCCTATCTTCACAGATATACGCCTCAGCCGAGAGAAAGCAATCAATAAGTACTACCGAGATTTCTGGGCGGACATTCTTTGGGATAGCGTGAGGTGGGTAAGTCCGATTGAGGTGATAAAATATCAGGGAGAATGGTATGCTCGCGGATGGCTTTACCATAAATATCAGCAAAAGCCTCAGGTCCTTCGCCAGTCCGAAAAGCGGTACAATCGGGCTATTCGCAAATATGAGACAGTTTATCTCACTAAGGAAATCATCATGCCTGCCGTTTGTAGAGAGAAAGAAATCTGGCTCAAGGTAGAAGAAGGTAAGATTGTTGGAGTAGAAGTTCGCAATATGCGAGAATGCCGCTAAGTAAGGGCGGTTTGTTGCATGCGGATGGCTAAGTAAGTGCCCACTCTTGGCAAGAGAAAGCTCATTTTTTCCACCTGTTCCGAAGTGGTCTCTTCCCCTAAAATCAGCTCGGCGATAGCTACAGTTCGTTTCTGAGCGTCGTCAAAGAAAGGGAGATATAGAACCCCTCGGGGCTTTAGGACAGAGAAAGAAGTAGGGGGTGGCGAGGCATCTTCGGCAGAAAGACTGATCCAACGCATCCTTCGCAAAGAAGCTACCGTCTGCAAGAAATAGCTATCAACAACTTTACCTTTGTTGTCTAAAGCTCCCCATGTAGCGACTACTTCCCATTCATCGGTTGCTACTTGTCGGTATAAAGCCGCCTTCATCACCGAAACCTCTTGACAGAGTGCGTCTAAGAGACTCTGATAGAACTCCTCTAAGGATTGCTGATAACCGGTTCGCATGAGGACCTCATACCGACTGAGGAACTGCTCAGTCTCGGCTCTTTTCTGTTCTTCGCGGCGCAGTTCTTCTATTTGTCGGAGGGCTGCTTCGGCTTCGGCTTTTTTCTGCTGTAGTTCAGCTATTACCATGCGCTGCTGTTCCATCATTTGAGCTGTAAGTTGAGCTACTCTCTGCACTAAAATGCTGCCACCTACTCCCATTCCGATAGTTACAAATATCAATCTTATCAGGTCTTTGTTGAATGCATTCTGGGGATAATGAGGAAGATAGGGGCGAAGTATAATGAGAAGAATGGAGAATAATGTGATTGTTCCCGTAACAAAATAGCCGTATCGCAACTCTTTAGGACTCATAATAAGACTCACTAAGATAAATGAGACGGTAACAGACCACCATACTACTCCCTTTTCAAGCGGATCATGCAGAATACCCTCAAGAGTGAGAGCGAATGTGGTAGTGAAAACAAGCATCATGCGTAAAAAGAGAGCCTTTGATACATATAGCCCTATTGTAACTAAGGTATGCACCAGGAGGGCGATGCCAAATATAGTCAAATCAAGCTGAAGACTTAGGTCTTGAGGGGATTTGTGGTAGTTGAGTATGATAGGAGTTGCATTTACCACTTGAGCTGCTAAGACTATCCACGCAGCTAACCGAGCGCGAGCGATGGGAGAGTCGGTGAGTTGTGCCATAGTCTCTAAGTCAGATTATTGGTGGTGAATATAAGCAAAATTGATATTTTTGCTCTACATGATGGCTGCTCGTGGGGGTTTGGGAGTTAGAACTATCAGGGAAAAAAGTAGGGTGGTAGATTGTGGCATGCCGATAGTCTGAGACTGTTTTTCGTTATCATAGTGCGGCGAAGTTAGTCAGATATTTGTAGCTTTTGGGGGAGATATGCTGTTGTGGCTCTGGACTTTGGGGATATGGGGAGATAGCCTGCGGATAGCTCCGCATAAGAAGCTGCGTCCCTATGAACTGGCGCGTAAGCGAGAAGGCTGGGTTTCTGTGGGGTATCCAGGGATAGATTATGATGCTCTGCGGGGGGTAGGTGTCTCTGCCGTCGCCTCTATCGCCTACGAAGGCAGCAAACAAGACCCGACTTATGAATACGAACCGTATCAGCACTATTTCTTTTTCCAAGGGGGGCTCTACCAACACGATTCTCGTTTTTTCCGATTTCTATATGATGCCCCCTGGCTGGGTAATCGGCCCTACAGAGTCTCTCTGCGGCTTTCCCATCGGCAGGAAAGCCAAGGGCAGTTCTGGGGCTTAGGCGAAAGTTTTCTAAGGTGCTTCTTGAAAGAGCCATTGCCGCTATTTGAGCGTGAACTCAAAAGACCCCGATGGAATCCACAAGGCTATTGGGAAACTGCTTTAGGGTTGCATCACTTTTATATCAGCCACTGGCAAGTGTGGCTAAGTGGGGAACGAATAGCCATGCAGGGGCTTTTACGGATAATTGGGGGAATTCGGTGGATAGATGAGAAAGTACTTTCCCTGCGAGGACGGACTTATTGGTTGCGCACTCCCGACGGAAGGAAAGTCAAAGCAGTCCAACTACCCACTATGCTGGATAGCGCGGCAGAGGGCTATCAGCTCTATCCTCCCCCGGCTTACTTTGCAGTAAGGAAGTGGCGAAGTCGCCTGTTTGTGGGGGGAGCTTTAGTTTGGGATAGTCGGGACTTCGAAATAGACCCAACCCGCGGTTGGATGATAGAAGTCGGACATGAAAGTCTCATTCCCTACCTCAGCACACATAAATCCTATTTTTCCGTGCGTCAGTATGCTACACTGCTCCGCGGAAAATCCGAGACATTCCGAGTCTTAGGGGCTTGGCATTTTTTATGCAGCACTACCCACGGAAGCCGTGTATTCTTCACGGACTACTACACCTATAATCGCTGGTCTGATGGGCAAAATCTTGCCCTTCTTTCTGGCACCTCTACCCTGCGAGCCTTCCGAGAGAATAGATTTGTAACGGCGATTGCTTACCTCCTCCAATATGAACTGCGTATGCGTGTCGCAGAAGTGCGTATCTGGCGGCAACATTTCATAGGCGGGCCGCTTTTCTTTGCCGATGTAGCCACGGGTACGGATCGCCTTAGAGTACCTCGGTACTTCGTATGGGGCTTGGGAACCGGTGCTCGCATCCTCTGGAATATGACGACGGTTCTGCGAGTAGATGCCGCTTGGGGGCGCGAGGGTTGGCAAATTCATTTTCATACCGGTCATACCTTCTAAGGTCATGGGGTGTGTAGAGCAGACCTATAAGGTTTTGGGAATGAACTGCCAAAGCTGTGCGGTCAGCGTAGAGAGTTTGCTCAAGCAGGTCCCTGGCGTACATGAAGCCCAAGTATATTTTGCTAATCAAGAAGTGCGCATTTGTTATGAGCCTGATAGGGTTTCTTTTGAAAAGCTGAAGGAAGCCTTAGCCCCTGCCGGCTATGAGCTAATGGAAAACTTGAGCCTTCAGCAGAAAAGACAAAAGGCCTACTTAGCCGCGCTGCGGTGGCATATTGGGCTTGTGGGGCTTTTGGCTTTACCGGGCGTAGGGCATGCTTTCTTTTCTTTCCATTTACCGCCTTATTATGCGCTTCTTACGCTTCCTTGGGTGGCGTGGCTGGGGTATCGGTATTTTTTCCAACCAGCCTGGTACCAGCTCAAGGTCCGTCAGCTTACGATGGATACTTTAGTATCGGTAGGGCTTTTGGGCGCGATGAGCCTCAGCCTCATAGAAATCTACCGAGGGCAAACCGGCCATGCCTTATGGGCAGGTGCAGAGATACTTTTCTTTGTGCTTTTGGGGCGGTACTTGGAGGAAAGGGTGCGTTCTCAGGCAAGCCAAGCAGTTGAATCCCTCAGTGCCTTGGCGGTGCCAGTAGCACGCCGCTTTCACGGCGGAAGTATAGAAGAAGTACCTACGGCTGCCTTAGCCGTGGGGGACGAAATAGAGGTGCTGCCCCATAGCATCATTCCTGTAGATGGACAAGTAATCTCAGGCGAAAGTTGGGTGCAGGAGAGCTTGATTACGGGGGAGCCGATGCCGATTGAGAAGGGGCGCGGGCGTCCAGTTTGGGCGGGTACCCAAAACCTCTCGGGTACCCTGCGGGTGCGAGTAGAGGTACCCGTAGCCCAGACCTTCTTAGCCCAGCTGGTGGCCCACTTGCAGAAGGCTCAGAGTAGCCGTTCGCACTTCCAACGCATAGCTGACCGAGTTTCGGGAGGATTCGTGCCCGTGGTACTGCTGATAGCCGCAGGCACGGGGCTATACTATGGGCTTATTCAGCAGGCGTCTTGGGATTGGGTAATGGAGCGCGTGCTGAGTGTGCTGCTTATTTCGTGTCCTTGTGCGCTTGGATTAGCGACACCGATTGCGGTGCAGGCTGCCGTGGGTAAGGCTACCCAGGCGCGCCTGCTTCTGCGCGAGATAGCGCAGTTAGAGCGCCTACCCCAAGCTACCCTCTGGGCTTTTGACAAAACGGGCACTCTCACCCAAGGTAAAGCCCAAGTAGAAAGCGAAACAATATATGACTCGGCTTTTCTTCCTGAGGTATTGGCTTTAGCCAGTGTGAGTGCCCATCCTTTAGCTCAAGCTGTAGCTCACCACCTACGACAGAAGGGAGTCCTGCCTGCCCAAAGCCCTGTCTCTTTCACAGAGCTGCCAGGCAAAGGCATCGTAGGGGACTTATCAGGAAAGCGCTTCTGGATAGGCAGTCCTGCTTGGATAGCCGAGAGGCACCCTACCCTCACCCCACCTGCCCAAACCGCCGTCGCCGCTGCCACCGAAGAGAAGGTCATCGCGCTTTTTAGTTTGACAGACCCTGTGCGGGCAAACCTTCGCCCCTTCCTACAAAGTCTGCAGGCTTCAGGGAAGAAAATCGTTTTGCTTACAGGGGATGCTTCTTCCGCAGCTGAAGCCGTAGCTCAAAAACTCGGAATACCCGAGGTTCATAAAGGACTTTCTCCCTACCAAAAAGCCGAATGGATAGAAGCCCAGCAACAAAAAGGGCATAGCGTGGTATTCGTAGGCGATGGCATCAACGATAGTCTGGCCCTCAGTAAAGCAGCGGTAGGAGTGGCTGTGTATCAAAGTGCGGCGATGGCTATGGGTAGTGCTGGTATAGCATTATTGGGGGAGACAGAGGAGATGCTTCCCCTTTTATACCGATTGAGCCAAAAACTTCGCCGAGTAATTCTTCAAAACCTTCTATGGGCCTTCAGTTACAACATAGTAGCTCTGCCGGCGGCAGTGGGTATCCTGCCTCAGGTGGTACTTTCTCCCAGTTTGAGCGCGCTGTTTATGTCGCTAAGCTCCTTAGTGGTCGTCCTTAACAGCCTTCGCATGCGAAAGGTGTAGATATGGAGGGGATTTGGCAGGCTTGGAAGGCCTTTGAGGAAGAGGTAGAACGCTATCGCGAAAGCCTCCAGAGTGCATTAGAACAAGCGGTCAGCGAAAAGGACTTAGGGGAAGCCCAGCGCCTTCTGCGTCAGCAGCGTTGGCTTAGCAAGGTGGAGCGCAGCGCTCATAAGCTGAAGGTTCTTCTACAAGAAGGATTATCTTTGTGAAGATGATAGGGCTTATTGGGCTGCAGATAGGGTTATGGGGCGGGTGGGGTGGTCATACCAGCATGAATGACTTAGTAGCTCCCAACGAGCAGTGGCATCGCTTCTATGGGTGGGGTGGGGGAGGAGTTCGTTTTCTCTCTAAGCGGAAGATACAGCCCCTCCTCTGGGTAGAAGCAGGACGCCTCATCAGCCAAGAACGCATCCAACGCGCCCTTACCCGTACGCATTGGTCAGCAGTGGGGGGCGGATTGCGTTTGCGCCCCCTCTCCAAAGTAGTCTCCCCCATACTGGAGGGATGCGCCTTTCGTCTGAATGCACGCTTGTACTCGCACCAAGGTAGTGGCAATCTGGGCAAGGCCGCTACTCTCAGTGCCAATGGAGTAGGGTGGGGGGCTGGAATAAGCTGGCAGTTTCACCCGCAGATAGAGCTGGCTATTCTGTACCAAAGGCGCCGACCATTCACGAATCGGTTGGAGGGGCGTCCAGGACCAGCTCGCGACCGCATAGAAGGCTTCATAGGGCAGCTCGCTGTGATACTTCCTTCCTTCGAAGCCTCTACCCCTTCTCGCTACCAATGAGCCAGGAGCCCAGTGGTGTCTTTGACATGTTAGGGCCTATCATGATAGGTCCTAGCAGCTCGCATACAGCTGGCGTAGTGCGTATCGCCCGCGTAGTCCATGCCCTTCTGGGGTCAGCCCCCGAGGAAGCCCAAATTCTTTTCTACAACTCTTTTGCCATGACATACCGAGGGCATGGCAGCGATAAAGCAGCCTTAGCAGGGCTTATGGGCTTCTCGGTGGATGATACCCGCATCCGAGATGCCCTTTCCTTAGCTGAGAGTCAAGGCATACGCTTCACCTTTGAACCCGTGGTCAGCTCTGCTAAAAATCACCCTAATACCCTCGTCATCACCGCCCGTAAAGGCTCCCAGCAAGTACAAGTGGAAGGGATTTCGCGGGGGGGAGGGCTTATCCTCATCACCGGCATAGATGGCATGCATACGAACTTCACAGGACAGCTTTCCACCCTAATCATAAGAGCTCGTGATATACGCGGAGCAGTGGCTTTCCTCGCAGCTATATTAGCCTATGACAATGTAAATATCGCCACTCTCACCGTCAGTCGCCGTGCCAAAGATGATGTAGCCCTGCAGGTTTATGAGCTGGATGAACCCCTACGCCCTGCGAGTTTGGCTTATATCCAGAGCCTGCCCTGGGTGTATCAAGCCAAACTAATTGACCCCGTATGAAGCACTTGTTGGGCATTCGCCATCTTAGCCCCCAAGAAATAGAAGAATTCTACCTCTTAGCCGACCGATTCTATGAGGTGCTACAACAACCTACCCGTAAAGTAGCAGCCCTCACTGGTACCACTGTAGGCCTACTCTTTTTTGAGAGTTCTACGCGTACGCGTCTATCGTTTGAGTTGGCGGCGAAAAGATTAGGAGCAGATGTCCTCAATTTCTCAGCTACAGGTTCCAGTTTAGCTAAGGGGGAGACGCTCTTAGATACAGCGCTCAATATCTTGGCGATGGGAGTAGATGCGCTGGTAATACGAGATGAAGGGGTGGGAACCCCTCACTTTTTGGCTCGTAAGGTATCCGTTCCCATTATCAACGCTGGCGACGGCACTAACGAACATCCCACCCAAGCCCTGTTAGATACCTATACTTTACGGCGGCATTTCGGCACTCTACAAGGGGTGCGTTTGCTGATTGTGGGAGACCTCTTTCATAGTCGTGTAGCGCTTTCTCACCTACACATCGCCTCTAAAGTAGGAGTATCTCTCTCCCTTTGCGCGCCCCCTTCTTTAGTTCCGGCTTCGTGGTATGGATTAGGACTGCCTATCTACCACCGCTTAGACCAGGCGGTCAAACAAGCCGACGCCCTGCTCGTCCTGCGAATGCAAAAAGAACGACAGAAGCAACCCTCCCTTGCGAGCTGGCAGGAATATGTTCGCTACTATCAAGTGCGTCCTCAACATCTGCGCCCAGGGCAAGTGCTTCTACACCCAGGCCCTATCAACTGGGGTGTAGAACTCCATCCCACCCTCCAAGCCTACGAGCATAAACTCATCCTCCAACAAGTAACCCATGGTGTAGCTATACGAATGGCTGTCTTGTATGCACTCCTACGAGGCCGATGAAGAAAGAAGCCCCTTTCCTTCTCTTTATTGGAGGGCCGACAGGCAGTGGTAAGACCGAACTCGCTATAGAACTCTATCTTCGCCGCCGCTGGCCCATCCTTAGTGCCGACTCCCGGCAAGTATATCGGTATTTAGACATCGGCACGAATAAAATACCCCAGTCCTTACAAGCGACATCGCCCCACTTTCTCATAGATTTGTGCTATCCTGATGAGCCCTTTAGTGCAGCTCGGTTTGTGGAGGAGAGCGAAAAGCTCCTTCAGTTATGGGCAGGTAAGGTGGAAGTAGTGCAGGTAGTGGGAGGGACGGGATTCTATATGGAAGCGCTACTCTATGGATTAGACTCTATTCCGCCACCCCCTCCCGAACTGCGACAATACATAGAGGCATGGCAGGCTGCTGAGGGAAAAGAAGCCTTAGTAAGCTGGCTCAGGCAGCATGATGCGGCTACCGCTGCTCAGATTGACCTACAAAACCCCCGGCGAGTGCAGCGCGCAATAGAGGTATATTTGACTACAGGGCGACCTTGGGTGAGCTTTTGGCGGGAGGGCAAAGCGCCCCGTTATCCTGCCCTGCGGGTAGTGCGTAGCTTGCCCCGAACCTCTCTATATGAGCGCATCCATCGCCGCACAAAAGCCCAAGTAGCCGCGGGCTGGCTGGAAGAAACAGTGTTTGTGTTGGAGAAAGGGTACTCTCCGTTATCTCCGGGCTTGCAGACGCTGGGATATAAGGAGTGTCTCGCTGTCCTGCAAGGTCAGTTAGAGAAGAAGGATTTAGCCGAGCGGATTGCCGCAGCGAATCGGGCCTATGCTCGTAGGCAGCTTACCTGGTGGCGAGGGCGGGGATATGAGGTGTGGATAGAGGAAGAGAGCTTTTCTCAAGTAGTGCGGCGCGTAGAAAGGGAAGTGGAAGCGGTATTGTCTCGGGGTAGGGAGGGGTGGTTGGGGAGGTGGGCTGCGCCAGCGCCAAAGGCGC
>JANWZJ010000025.1:0-4785 GCA_025054525.1 Bacteroidia bacterium
GAGCAGATTAGACAGGCGAAGATTACCTTCTGCCAGCTCAAACTGAACGGGATTAGATTTGTGCGGCATTGTAGAAGAACCGATTTGACCTTGGGTGCGCTGAACTTGAATATATCCCCGATGGGCATAGAGCCACAGGTCTTGCGCTAAGTCTATGAGTACTGCTTGTAGCCGACGCAAGCTATCCCATAGCTCAGCCCAGCGCTCATAGGGAAGAATCTGAGTGGTAGGAGCAAATCGCTTCAAGCCCAAGCGCTGGGCAAACCGGTCAAAGAATCCCTCCCAGTCTATCGCAGGGTAAGCAAAGTAATGGGCGTTCAAGTTGCCCACCGCACCGCCTAACTTCGTCCAGAAAGGGAGATTGCATAAATGCTCATATTCCACTTTCAAGCGCGTTACGAAGACGTATAGCTCTTTGCCGAGGGTGGTAGGTGAGGCAGGCTGTCCATGGGTGAAGCTCAGCATCGTTTGCTCGCGCCACTCGTATGCCAGCGCATGCAGTTTGCGAATAAGGCTCTGAAGCTGGGGTAGATATACGGTGTGTAGGGCATCACGCTGCATAAGGGCTTGAGCGGTGGTATTTATGTCTTGGGAGGTGAGTCCAAAATGAATAAAGGCCAAAGCGTGATGCCACTGAGAAGGTAAAATACGAGACCACTGCTCTCGCAAAAAGTATTCTATCGCTTTGACGTCGTGCCGTGTGATTTGCTCTATTGCTTTGAGTTGGGGCCAGACTTGTTCTATTCGGGACTCATAAGTCTGCTCTAACGCCTCTATATACGATAAAGACAGTTCTTTCAAGGGAGGGAGCGATAGGCTGACTAACTCTCTAAGGTATGCTGTCTCTATGCGCAGGCGATACAGGAAAAAGGCAGCTTCGCTGAGATAAGGACGCAGCTCTCTAATATAGGAGGCATAGCGCCCTTCTAAGGGTGAGAGCGCCCATGCTTCACCCATTTCCACTCAGAAGCTGCGGCGCGATTCCCATCATAGAGAAGCCTCCGTCATGATATAGGGTCTGCATTGTTACAGAGCGGGTCAAATCCGAAAACAGCGCTATAATGAAGTCGGCGCAGGCTTCAGCGGAGGCGTTCCCTAACGGGCTCATCTGGTCGGCGTAATCATACATCGTCTGAAACCCACGAATGCCTGTACCGGCTGTGGTGGGCGTGGGAGATTGCGATACGATATTGATGCGCACACCCAGCTCTTTACCTAAGAAGTAGCCAAACATCCGCGCTATAGACTCCAGAAGGGCTTTAGCGTCGGACATGTCTCCGTAGGCGGGAAAGACACGCTGGGCGGCGATATAACTGAGTGCTACGATAGAGCCCCCCTTCGCCAAGGCTCCCTTATCCCTGCCAATTTTGAGCATTTTATGAAAAGATATGGCGGAAACATCCAGAGTTTTTATGTAGAAGTCGTAGTCTATATCGGGGTAGGCTTTTTCTTTGCGCACGTTGGGAGACATGCCGATGGAGTGTAATAGAAAATCTACAGGTCCACCGAAGTGCTTGAGAGTTTCTTCATAGAGTTTTTCAATATCGGAGACCTGAGTCAGATCGGCAGGAATGAGGGGAGCCCCCAGCTTTTCGGCAAGCTGGCGAGGCTGCCCTAAGCGTAAGGCAACAGGAGCATTAGTCATGACCACAGAGGCTCCTTCTTCTGCGGCGCGGCGCGCTACCTGCCATGCGATAGAGCGTTCATCCAGCGCACCCGTAATAATCCCTTTCTTCCCCCGAAGTAATCCGTAGCTCATGCTGTATGCGTTATGAGAATAGTGCCGTCTTCTTCTAATTGAAGTGTGCCTGACTCTGAAAGCCTGCGTAAAAAGAAGGCTAAGTTCTGAGAGGGTATGTCCCTTTTGACGGATATATTTTGAGAATGAAGCCAGCTTAGAAACTCTTGTCGGCCCAGCTTCGTACCTGGTGCGAAACCGCGTAGTCCTTCCAGCACTTTACGATACACGGCGCGTGCGCGTTCAGTGCGTGCATCGGGAATAGAGGGGAGAGGAGACCCTTTCTCTTTTGAACTACCCTTGCGTTTTTTAGGAGGGGGTTGAGTAGGAGATTTTTCTCGTACAGAGATGGAGCTAACCGCTTCTCTTGCTGAAAGGGTATCTTCCCGGGCAGCCTCTATCGTCTCGCTGTAGTCATCAGCCAACATGTGCGTGGCAGGAATACCTCGTTCTCGTAGAAACTGCACTAATCCTTCCCACATAGGATGATGTTCTCCAATTAGGTAGACGCGACGATATTTTCCTGAGCGTCTCCCTAACTCATAGCATACTCGTTTGAGAATATAAAGGTGCAAATCATCTTCGTAGCGGGGCATGACTACATTCCGAGCAGAGAAGTCTTTCTTCAGATGGAAGGAGTGCTGGATTTTCTCTCGGAAGAAAAACCATATCTCTAATCGCTTCTCAGACTCCAAGAAGGAAAAGTGATAGGACTGTCCTTCTTTGAGTGCATCCCCGTCCACGACTGCTAAGGTTCGTCGCTTCTTTTTCTCTTTAGGGGAGTCCATATTCATCACAAAGTTAGGGGTTTCTATATCCCAGAGTTCGCAGGAAGGTGCGGGATTGACGCCATTTAGGGGCTACCTTCACATACAACTCTAAATAGATAGGCTTCTGTAGCCATGCTGCTATGTCTTTGCGTGCTTGGGTGCCGATGCGCTTAATCATATCTCCGTCTTTACCGATAACGATAGGCTTTTGGGAGAGCTTCTCTACCCACAGGTTGGCATGAATATAGATGCGTTCTGCTTCTTCTTTGAACGATACAATCTCTGCTTCTGAACTATAAGGGAGCTCTTCTCGGAGGTTCTCATATAGAGCCCTGCGAATAATCTCTGCTACAAAGAATCGCACAGGTAGCGTAGTGAGTTCATCGGGAGGATACAGAAAAGGAGAAGAAGGAAGCAAGGCGGCAATAGCCTCCAGCAAAGGCTCAATAGGTTGGGAGAGCGAAGAGTCTATAAGCGACCTGTAGGGATAAGGGCGAAGTATATCTTTCCATTTTTGGAGTCGGATTGCTTGTTGTGGGGGAGGGAAAAGGTCTGCGTGCGTATAAGCACTGATTAGCGCAGAAGAACGCTGGAGCAGAGAAGCAAATTCTGGAGGGGGCGGATTGGGTTCCTGGGATAATGCTATTACCCAAACGAGCACATCCGCCTTTCGGAGGGTAGCCAGGGTTTGTTGATTAAGGATGCGATGCCAAGCGTTGCGAGGCGAGCTAATCCAACCGGGGGTATCCATAAAAATGAACTGCCGTTCCGGCTGTGTGAGGATGCCCGGAATAGCGAAGCGTGTAGTCTGGGGTTTAGGAGTGATAGCCGCTAAGGGATGGCCCACTAAGCGATTGAGCAGGGTGGATTTGCCTGCGTTAGGCGTGCCTACCAGGGCGACAAACCCCGCTTGGGTCAAGGGAAGATTTGTTGAAGTTTGGCTTCTAAGGTCGGTCCCCGCAAACCTTTGGCAGCGATGCGTCCTTGGGGGTCAACCAGTACGGTAAAAGGAATGGAGTTCACCCGATAAAGTTGGGCGCCGGCACTTTGCCAACCCTTAAGGTCGCTCACATGCACCCAGACCAGGTTATCCTGTTGAATAGCTTGCAGCCATGGCTCGCGTTGATAATCTAAACTCACGCCCAAAATCTCAAAGCCACGACTATGATATTTTTGATAGAGGCGCACTACGTGAGGGTTTTCTATGCGGCAGGGTCGGCACCAGCTTGCCCAGAAGTCTATGAGCACCCATTTGCCCCGCAGCTCAGAGAGCCGCCGAATCTGACCGCTGGGATCAGGCAGTGTAATATCAGGAGCCAAACTGCCTTTGCGAAGGCTACCTGCCTGATTAAGGAGGGCTTCCATCTGAGCGCGACGGGGATCATCGGAAGCAGCCACCCGTAAAAACTCTTCTATTGCTTGAAACTGCAAGTCTTCATTCTGATACTGGCGTGCTGCCTCTACTAAGCTCAGCCAAACTTGCCGTTGTATAGGAACCGGCTTGGTCCGACTCCAAGCAGAAGCATAGGCTAACAGTGAGTCCTCAGGTAGCAGAGAAAGGGCATTTTGCCAGAAAAAGAGCAGTCGCGGGGACAAATCAGGTAAATGAGCAAGCCAAGGGTGATTCCATGCGACTTCTTTCCAAAAAGCCTGCTCTAAGGCTTGCCATGTCGCAGCTGGCGCAGAGCCCGGGGTTATCATTATAGGCATTCGCACAAGGGGCGCCAAAAGCCGCACGCTTGCATATGTGCTTTGCTTGGCTGACTCTATGAGGGTATTGAGCTTTTCTTGAGCGGCGGTATTCCCTTGCTGAATTGCTTCATACGCCTTCCGTACTTCCCGACGGAAGCTAAGAAGGGCTTCATTTTCAGGACTTTTCTCGTAAGTATAACCTTGAAAGAGATTTGTGGCTTCTCCACGCAGGAAGGGTTTCTCTTTAGAGGTAATCACAACTAAATCCCCCTCTTGCGGGGAAATTCCCCACACATAGATGCCCTCAGGTAGAGAGCCCTTGAAAGCAAATGTCCCACCTTTGACCAGGGTAGAGGCTATCGGTTTCCAGTATCCTGCTTCCCAGCGAAAGAGGTACAAAGAATCCCGTATGAAGTTCTGGATTTCACCTGTAAAAAAAGAGGGCTGAGATTGACAAGCGCCTACCCAAATAAGAGTGAGTCCTAACCTAAATAAGGTGGGTCGCAGCTGGCTGCTCATATACTCGTTTCTGTTCGGATGCTCTATATTCCATACCTGCGAGGAGCCCCCAGTGCAAATATATAA
>JANWZJ010000025.1:4795-23677 GCA_025054525.1 Bacteroidia bacterium
TATAAGCGCCGCTATATGCCCGTGATCCATGAAGTTATTGATGAAGCCGTGGAGGTAGTAAGAGATTAGAGGAAACACCAGCAGAGCATAGTTGAGCCGATCGGTAGGGGATGTGCTTTTTCGGAAGCCCCTTAATCCTACCCACAAGGTACTCAGATAAATGCCCAAGAGGAATATAAGCCCGGGTATACCCATTTCAGAGGCAGCGGTAAGGTATTCACTATGGGCGCCGCCCACCTCTCCCATCTCTACGCTGATTTCTGTACGAGTGAGGCTTCTCTGATAAGCAGAGTATTCTTGCACAAAAGTATTCGGGCCAAAGCCTATGAGTGGCTTCTCTGCTATCATTTGTAAAGCAGCCGCCCACCGATTAATCCGTTCTAAGTTAGAGGCGTTCTGACGCAGGTCAAAGCTCGTAGCGAAATGCTTACCTACTTCGCCCACATCTCGGTACATCTGCATTTGCAGAAAAGAAGGATTATATTCAAAAAAGAAGACGCCGCTGATGGTAATGCTTGTGAGGATCGCTATTAGTAGGATTAGGCGCAAAATCGAGGGTAAAATATCGAAGATCAATATGAGTATAAAGATTCCTGCTGCACCGAGTAGGCTTAGCCAGCCGCCTCGGCTGAAACTCGTTATGAGCGCAGTAAATGCTATTGCAGTGAAGATTATTTCCCATAGACCGAAGCGTTCTTTCAATAGAATTACCCCTATCATAGTAAACCATGCGGTATAAGCTCCATATATGGTGTGTTCGCGCATAAAAGGGTGGGCAGAGGCATCTACCATCTCTCGTTTGAAGCCAAAGTCGTAGTGTTTCACAATAATAATAGAAAGAACCGCAGCAGCCGACAGAAGGGCAAATAGATACAGCTTAGCTATATTGAAGTCTCTGCGTTGTGCGATGTAGAAACCACTGATGCCGAATGCCATGAAATAGGCACTTTGGCTGATCCAGAATTTGAGGGAAGGCAGCCAGTCTACAGAGAATAGGGTGGTCACCCCCATCCACCCAAAATATAAAGTCCCCCACGCAAGAATAGAGGAGCTTGTAAGATAAGAGGGAATCTTTTCCAAGTCCCAGAGTAGATATATGCTCATACCTACTCCTACTATCGCGGCGAGGAGGTCGGTAGGTAGTGTAACTATGACCCCACCAGATAGTTTCAGGATTTCGGATGCCCACGGGATTCCAGCAATCAAAATCATCCATGCATAGACTCGGCTAATCGGGGCCGTGAGCAGCATCAAGAAAGCTACTATGAAACTGATGCTTTGTATGAGTATTTCATACTCTTGTGTGGTCATGGTAAGGCTATGGGATATGCTGTTTGTACGGCGCCGCGACTGATTTGTTGGAGGCGTCTTCGCAGAAGTTGGCGCTTGAGGGGCGAGAGGTAATCTATGAAAAGAAGACCTAACAAATGATCATATTCATGTTGAATGACCCGAGCGGGAAATCCCTCAAAGATATTCCGTTTGAGTTGTAGATTCCTATCGTAATACTCTACCTCTATGGAGGGAGAGCGATAGACTCGTTCTCGGATTCCGGGAATGCTGAGGCATCCTTCTTCGTAGGGTACGCAGGAAGGGGCGGTGGAAAGGATACGAGGGTTGATGAATACTTCTTGGAAGGCGGGGGTGTCAGAGGATTCAGCTTCTTGGGTATCTACGACAAAGACTTGCAGGGAGACCCCAATCTGAGGAGCGGCTAAACCGACACCTTGGGCTTGGTGCATCGTGTCCCATAAATCTTGAATTAGGGAAGGAAGTCTAGGGTCATCTAAGGGGACAGGTTGGGCTTTCTGACGGAGGATGGGCGAGCCGTATAGGACGATCGGACGCACCATTAGGGGCGGCGTAGTAGATAGTTTTCCAAAAGAAGAGAAGCGGTTATTCGGTCGCAAAGTGCCTTGTCTCGGCGCTGCTGAGGCGGTAGCTGGCGAAGGATTCGGAGAGAAGCCTGCGTACTGAAGCGCTCTTCTACAAGCTCTACGGGGATATTAGGATAGCGTTGATGGAGGGCAGCTACGAAAGCCTCCACTGCGAAAGTCAGGGCATTTTTTTCACCTTGGAGGGTGCGCGGGTATCCTATAATGATTTTTTCCACTTGGGTAAGGAAAGTCGGTAGCTTCTGCCATAGTTCGGAGGCAGAGAGCGTCGCTAAAGGCATAGCTACTTTTTGAGCAGGGTCTGTCCAGGCTATTCCGGTTCGCTGGATACCGTAATCAATCGCTAAAATGCGCCCCACTTGGGCAAAGGTAAGATTTTCGTTCCTTAGCAGGTGTATAAGAACGAAGGCATAGAAGTTGACGTAGATGGTGCCTGTCGCTCTGATGGGAGGGTAGGATATGCGTTTATCGTGCGCCATCAAGGCAAGGAAATCTATCGGGAGAGTGGGCTTGTGCCGCAGGAAGACCCTGATTTGAGTGCGCATCGTCAAATAGGAGGCGAAATCTACGCAGTAGTACAAGCCTTGCGTTGGTGTAACAAGCGAGGCTGGCGAGAATGCACTATTTACTATGACTATGAGGGGCTGGAGCGATGGGCGAGCAGACAGTGGAAAGCGCGTAGCCCTTTGACGCGCCGATATGTAGCGTTTCTTCAAAAGGTGCCTATTACGATCAGCTGGGTAAAAGTACCTGCGCATCAAGGCTGCTATTGGAATGAACAGGTAGACCGGTTGGCTCGGGGTTAGGCAGTTCTGTTTTACCTTTGCATTCTATGCCATGTGGAAGAAAACGTAAGCTGCGCAAGATCAAGCGCCATAAACTCAAAAAGCGCCGTCGTCTGAATCGCCACAAGAAGAAGCCGCATTAGCCGTTGCGGGAGGCAGTTATCCTGTATGAGGGAGACGCGTTGGATGCCTATGTCTTTGAGCATAGGCAGCTCGTGGAGTATTACCATTTAGCTTCGGCTAACTCGGGGACAGGGGGTATCTTCTTGGGAGAGGTCTCACGGGTTGTAGAAGGACTGAATGCAGCTTTTGTTTCGCTGGGCCTTTCCAAGGAAGGGTTTCTTCATATTAGCGATGCGCTGCCGGGGCTATTAGTGCAGAAGCCTTTTTTAGAAGCTCTGCGACGAGGTCATCCTTTCCCAGAGCCGTCTCCACCTCCTGCTTCTATGCCTGCACATTTGAAGGACATACTTCGTCCAGGGGATTGGGTGCTTGTGCAAGTGATTCGGGAAATGACCGATAGCAAAGGCCCCCGACTTACTACCCAAATCTCCTTCCCCGGGCAAACCTTAGTGCTTCTTCCCTTGTCCTATGAGGTGGGAATATCGCACCGTATAATAGACCCGATCTTGCGCCACCAGTGGAAACAACAGCTCTTGAGTATTTTTCACCCTCCATATGGTATCATCCTTCGTACGCAGGGGCAAACTTTACCACTCTCTGAGATAGAGCATGAATATCATCACTTGATTTATCAGTGGGAAAAACTTGTTCAAAGTTTAGAGGGGCGCTCCCCCCCTTTTTTGCTGGCGGAACAAGATGACCCTTTTCCTCAGCTCATGCCGGAACTGTTGAGATTAGCACCCCAGCATATTCATATTATACATCCACATCTCCACCACCGCATACAAGCCTATCTCCAGACTCATCCCATGCCTTCTCCCCCTGTAGTTCGGCTTCACCGTCGGCGAGAGCACATAGAGAGCCTCTTTGCTCTCCAGCAGAACATCCGCTTATGCTTAGGACGCACGATAACCCTACAGAATGGAGGTTATATCGTCATAGAGCATACCGAAGCCCTTCATGTCATAGATGTGAATACCGGCTCTCAATCAGCTCAGAATCGCTCACCCGATGAACTGATTCTCCAGACCAACCTTTTGGCGGCCCAGGAGATTGCTCGGCAAATTCGGCTTCGGGATTTAGGAGGAATCATCATCGTGGACTTCATAGACATGCGCAAAGCGGAGCATCGCCAGCTTGTATGGGAGCGGCTCCGAGAAGCTATGAGAGCAGACCGAGCCAAACATGGGATTTTGCCCATGTCTGAATATGGAATCGTGCAGATTACGCGTCAGCGCCGTCGCCATGTTCCCAGACCTATAGACCATCAGGTTTGCCCCGCCTGCCGAGGCGCCGGAGTAGTCTATGACCCCAGCGAAAGCCTTACTCGCATGTATCAGCAGCTCAGTTATTGGCTTCGTCAGTACCCGAGAATACCTCTTCTGCTCCAGTTGCATCCGCTTCTGGCTGCTCTTTGGCGACGCCAGTTTCTCTGTGTCGGACTATGGCTTTGGTACGCTCCTATGCACCGTTGGATATTGATTCAGGAAGAAGAAATCTACCCCTTTATTCAAGGGCGACTTTTCCGCCTGGGTGATAAGCGCCCCATAGCCCTCTTGGAGTAGCGATTTTTTCGTTATTTAGAGGTGTGCGATACCTAATGCTGCTTCAGGTAGTTGTAGCACAAACTCACCTCTATCATGTGGAGTTTGTCTCTAAGCCTCGCACCCTCTTGTTATATCCCGAAACTTTTCTTTCTCAGGCTGCCATAGAGCGGCGAGCTATGCAGGGTATTCCTATAGATGAGACCGACCTACCCGTACCACAAGCGTGGATAGATAGTCTAAGCCGATATGCTAAAGTCTTAGGGGTTTCCCGTTGGCTCAATGCCGCACTGATAGAATCTACTACACCCCTTCGCCTTCCCTCGTGGCCATTCATCGCTTGTGTGGCATCCTGGGCCGCGCCTAAGTATGTCCCCCCTGTCGTGGAAGCAACCTCTTCCTTTTCTGTCTCTATGACTTCTCCCACGAACGCCATCAATTCTGCCCAGCTTGCCCAACTCAAACTCCTTGACCTTCACTCAGCAGGTTATACAGGCAGGGGAATCCGCGTGGCTATCCTAGACGCAGGGTTTCCGGCCATGGATACCATGCGAGCTTTTCGCCACATTTTTGATGAAAGGAGATACATTCAGGGCTATGATTTCGTAGCGGGTGATAGTACTATCTTCGGGGATGACTCACATGGCACTTTGGTCTCCTCGGTTATACTGGGGTATGCCCCTGGAATAGTTAACTACATGGGCGGTGCGCCTCATATATCGGTTATATTAGCTCGCACAGAAAACGCTGCTTCCGAAACCCGCACAGAAGAATGGAACTGGGCTCGTGCCGCCGAATGGAGCGATTCACTCGGTGCTCACATTATTCAGAGCTCCTTAGGCTACAGCACCTTCGATGACCCCACAGAAAGCTACACTTATGCCCAAATGGATGGTCGTACAGCTATCACTACGCAAGCTGCTCGCATCGCCGCTCGTAAAGGCATTTTAGTTGTATCCTCTGCTGGCAATGAAGGCAATCAACCTTGGCATTATATCACGGCGCCAGCCGATGCGGATAGTATTTTAGCCATAGGTGCTGTGAATGAACAAGGGAATATAGCGCCTTTTTCTTCTCGGGGGCCCACAGCCGACCGGCGCGTCAAGCCTGATGTCGTAGCGGTAGGGTGGGGCACTTACGTGCTCAATAGAAGAAGCGAACCCATCAGGGGTAGTGGCACTTCGTTCGCAGCCCCCCTCATTACGAGTTTGGCTGCTTGCCTCTGGCAAGCTCGCCCTAATGTGCCCGGTTGGATAATTCGGAATGCGATTCTGCTCTCCGGCGACCGCTTCCAAAACCCCGATACCCTTTATGGTCATGGTATTCCTGATGGGGTCAAAGCCCTCCAACGCGTGGTCTCTTTATCTTATACACCTCCCATCGCTCAGCTCCAAATATATCCTAATCCTGTCTCTTCTACGCTGTATGTTTCCTTCATAGATGGGGAGTATGCTTGGTATGACCTTCAAATCTGGGATATGCAAGGTAACCTCCTCCACTCCCAGCCCTATCGCGGTATGGTGCAAATGCCCATAGATATAAATCACCTGCCTCAAGGCCTCTACTTCCTCTACCTGCGTCAAAGAGATACAGGTAGGACTTTTCAAGCCTCTTTTGTGAAGATATAAATATGACACCTATGCTCAGGAGAATAGGTTTGTGGATGGGTATTGGGGGGCTGCTTATCCTTACCGATTGCCGAAAGCGCAAAAAAGAAGATCCTCAGCCTCCGGGTATAAACCTTTTCACCGTAGAAGATGATCTTAAGCTGGGTGCGCAAGTGGGCCAGCAAATAGAAAGCAACCCTCAGCAATATCCCATTCTAGACTCTGCTCAATACTCTGTTGCATACGCCCATCTCTATCGGATGCGAGATTCTCTTTTGCGCACAGGCAAGCTCCAATATGCCGATCGTTTCCCGTGGCGCATTCGTATTATTCGTGATGATAATACCTTGAATGCCTTCTGTGCGCCCGGGGGCTACATCTACTTCTACACGGGGATTATCAAGTATCTCAATAACGAAGCGGAACTCATGGGGGTCTTAGGACATGAGATGGCGCATGCGGATCGCCGACACGTAACCCAACTGCTTACGCAAGCCTATGGCGTTCAGACTCTCCTCAACTTGATCACAGGAAACAATCCGGGCCTTTTAGGCGAAATCGCTTCTAACTTACTCCTGCTGAGTTTCAGTCGGGACCATGAGCGTGATGCAGATGCCCATTCGGTTATTTACTTGTGTCCAACTTCTTATCCAGCGGATGCAGCGGCTCAGTTTTTTACCTACATCCAGCAGCAGGGGGGAACTCGCCCTCCTGCTTTCCTAAGCACACACCCCGACCCCGGCGAACGCATTCGTAACATCCGTACCAAAGCCCAAGAGCTAAACTGTACCGGCAATCAAACGTATGATGCCCGATACGCTCAACTCAAAGCCAGCCTCCCTTAGTCATATCAAAGAAACGTGCCTATATATACAAGATACTACTCGTACGCGCGCTTTCTATGAAGGTCTCTTGGGAATTCCCTGTATTGCGGAAGTGCCTGAACAGTTTGTCTTTTTCCGCCTGCATTCCGACATGCTTCTTTGCTTCATACCCCGCTTTACTCAGAACAATCCTACTTTGCCCGCTCATGGAGGGTCTGGTGTGCAGCACATCGCTTTTGAAGCTGCCTCTTCCGAGAACTACGAGCAGTGGAAGGTTTTTCTCGCTTCTCAGGGCGTCATCATAGAACATGAAGCGATATGGGGTGCAGGGAAACGCTCTTTTTACTTCCGTGACCCCGATGGACACAGCGTGGAAATCACCGAACCAGATATCTGGGCGTCCTACCGTTAGCGTCGTCCTCACGACCTACAACGGGGCGAGTTACCTCACCCAAGCCATAGAATCCATACTCAATCAAACCTATCCCCCTCAGGAGGTCTTTGTTATAGATGATGCTTCTACCGATAATACGTCGGAGATAGTGGCAAAGTATGGTAGATTCATTCAGTATTTTCGTCATACCAATCGCCGAGAACGCTGCTATGGTCGGAACTTTGGTGCCTCTCAGGCTACTGGGGAATATATTTTCTTCTTAGATTATGATGACTACTGGGCGCCTGAGCATATAGAGAGGGTTTTAGCAGGATGGGGGGAAGCCGCCGTAGTATATGCTTACCCGCGCAAACACATAGATGCAGAAGGAAGGCTGCGGCGTCGTTCTCGGCTTCGCTTGCCTTCTGATCCGGGCGTAGCACTTTTCTCAGGATGGATTGGATTTCCCTCAGCGTTGGGCTTTCGGCGCGAGCAGTACCCTGGCTTCCGAGATGAATACATAGGGCGAGAAGACTGGGAAATTCTCCTTCGCGCATGGATAGCAGGAAAAAAGCTCCGAGTTTTAGATACAGACACCGTTCATATCCGAGAACATAGAAGCCGAGCGAGCCATAGCCCTTCTCTTTACACAGCTACGAAAGCTATCTACGAAACCTACCACTCGTGCGTGCCCTCCAGCTACTTGCCGTATTTTCTGTTTCATATTGGGGAGATGGCTTTACGCTTCGGGGAGGAGAAATGGGGCTGGTCCCTCATAAGAGAAGCGCTACAACGGCGCCCTACCCTTCTTATGCATTATCGGCGAGGCTTAAGTCTGCTCAAAAGGAGCTTACGCTTTTATCGTCGCCGCAGCGTCCAAAGGTAAATCTCGTTTCCCCATCTCTGTATAGCTATGGGCTCAAACTCCTCTAAAAGTACCTCCTGTAATCTTCCCTGAGGCATAGCTGAGCAATAGCCTTGCTCCAGCCAGTAGAGGGTATCCTTTGCTTGGACTTCGCACACAGGTAGGTCCGCATAATAGAGCCCTCCTAAGATACGAAGATGTATGTGAGCATACTCATAGAGATACTCCACAGGATGAGAAGTCTTCAATAATTCGGCTCTAAGCATAGAGTCCCGAGCAGCATAAGCGAGATTGAGGACATACCAAGGAGGGGAAACTACCAAAAGAGCCTGTTTGGGAAGAGATAGAGCTGCTTTGTTTATTTCTCGCTGGTACGGAGCCATACCTGGAGGCACAGGGTTCCAACTTCCCACCCAGATTCCGATTAGCCCCCAGAATGCTCCTATACGCAGCTTAGGTGGCAAACTCCCTATGCTAACCCCTATCACCCAGTAGTACCCTATCGCCAAGGGCATAAGATAACGTGGCTGCCATATGTGGATAAAGTGACCTATTATCCATACGCTGAGATAGGTAGCCAGAAAAAGCAGGATAAGTGAGAGAACACGTGTTCGTGCGCTATGGTTTCTCCAAGTGAAGTAAAGCCCTATCCCAATCAGGGCTATGCCTGTAGAGGCAGCGACAGGTTGATTAGAGAAAGAGCGAAGCATTTCGTAGAGAGATGTCCAAGAAGCGCGGGGTATGTACGTATTCCCCTGCCCATAATATCCTAAGTGGTCTAAGAAGATTATACCCTGCATTCCCATGCCTATGGCTAAGACACCTAAGAACAGGGAGAGAGTGTGCCGGTCCTGGTAGGTTTCTCGCAAGAAGAGTAGGATTTGGGGTAGGAGAAGCCAAACGGCTGTGTAGTGTGTGTGGAAGAGTAGAATGAGGGTCGCAGTCCAGGGGAGGAGACCTCGGCGGGTGTGCCACCAGCGGAGAAAGAGCAGCAAAGAAAGGACAGTTAGGAAAGCCAACGGCGCATAGGCTCGGGCTTCTCTGCCGACGCTTTGGGCGAGGGTGGAGAAGGTCCAGCAGAGCGCAGCCGTGCTACCTGCCCACAAACCCGCTGTGTAATACCCTAAAAGAAAAAGTAGGCTGGCTGTACTCGCACTCAATAAGGCAGGCAGTCCTCGCAGGGCTGCTTCCGAGTCGCCGAATACCTTCATCCAAAAATGCAGTAGAAGTTCCCAGAGGGGGGGATTGTGCCCTTGCTGTAGATAAGATATGATGAAGGCGGGGTGAGTTTGGGCCACTGCCCAGCTAAAAGCCTCATCCAGCCATAATGGCGCCAGTTCTATCCGATAAAGTCGTATTCCCAGCGTCAGTAGGAAGAAAAATGCCGCCCAAACTCCTATTCGTCCCATGCAGCGCAATTGTATTATCTTATTCTCAGTGCTATGGGTATAAAGCAGGCATATGTCATCCTCATAGGCATGCTCATGGGAATAATCCACTTTTCCATGCGTGTCTTTGGGGAGAAATGCTGTGAGCGTCTGTTTTATGTAGAGGATGCTTTATGTGATGTGCGACAAGCTGTTCGCATAATATATTTTAGTTCCTTTCGCCAACCTCTCTCTGTATTGGATACGCTGAGGCTCTCGCCCGAGCTTAGAGCAATTTTTCGGCAAGCCCCCTCCTTAGGCGAATGCCTGCCTGAATACGGGTGTCATCCTGCGCGAGCCCTTTTATTAGGAATACCCTTTGTGGGAGGAGTGGAGTTATTACACCTTTCGCCGCACCAAGCTGCATGGTTTTACCTGATACTCCAGGGTACCTATAGCCTACTGTATGCGATAGGTAGTTTGCTCCTGCTCTATGAGAGTACGGAAGGGCAGCTTACAGGTGGGCGCTTCGCGGCTTGGGTGCTTCTTCTACTGCTGCCGCCCTTTACGGGCTATGCCCACGAGTTTGGGGGACTTCAGAGCTTGCCTATTTTCTCCATCCTCCTTTTCTTACAGGGCTATCAAAAAAACTGCTGGAAGCGGCTCTGGTTCTCTATTGCCTTAGCGGTGAGTGGATACTTTGCGGATTGGAAGCAAGCTGCTTTCATGATGGGGCTGCCTCTTGCTGCCATACTATCAGGCTGGCACGGACGATGGCGATTTTTAGGGCTTTTTCTGGCTACATGGCTTCCGCTCCAAATAGCTTGGAGCTCATGGGTGCATCGCTGGACCTGCCGCTGGGTGCTCACAGACCCCAGCGCCTACCTGGGCATCACACTATGTGAAGGGTATCGGGAAACCTGCTGGAGTCCCCAATACACACATAATTACATCCACCGTAAAGTAGGCGAACTCCAAGCCTTCTTCGGTATGCCGCACATATGGTTTTTGCATCCCCATTCCCTCTATCTGTGCATGGACTATCATCTGGGGGCCCGTTCTGGATTCACTCCATATGAGCCGGACTGCTTGCCAGCATGGGCGTTTTCTCCCGCATTCTCTAAACAAAGGTGGTATCAGCTCATCCAGAAATGGGGCGCTTATTTCAATCCTCAGCAAAGCATAGAGCAGAGAATAGAAATAGGCAAAGCCCTTTATCGGGAAGTAGATACCCTGCTCTTTCTTTTGCGTCAAACGGTAGGGGGACGCGTTCTCCTCTACCGATGGGCTTCTATCGTGTATGACAATCTCTTTCACCCGCCGCTGTACATTTACCTCAAGGGCGAGCGCAGCTATGGCAGAGTACCCTTATGGCTGCGAAAGGCTTACTTTCTCTGGCCGTCTTTATATATTCCTTTAGTGTATGGACTTGGGCTATTCGCAACTCTCTGGGAGCTATGGCTGTATGGGAAGGGACTTTTCTCTGAGCGTCAAAAACTCCTTTTTCTCCTTCTGTCTGCATATGGCTGGGGGCAGCTCGTGGTACCTTTCATCACGGGCGAGTCAGAATGGCGCTATTTTTTCCCTCCGGTGATAGCTTGGATAGGGCTATGGGGTATGGGAGTGCTTTATCTTTGGAGCGGATGGAGACGCAAGCCTTGGAGCAGATAGCCGCTCAGGTACGGCGAGATGTGCTGCGTATGGTCTATCAAGCTAACTCAGGACATCCTGGTGGCGCATTAGGGCTGGCAGATATTCTGGTAGCGTTATATTGGGCGCATATACGGCATGTACCTTCTCCTTTTTCTCCATCTGGAGAAGGAGAAGACGTCTTTATTCTCTCTAACGGACATGTGTGTGCGGCATGGTATGCCGTGCTGGCAAGGGTGGGATACTTTCCGCTTTCAGAACTGGCTACCTTTCGGCGCATAAACAGCCGCCTACAAGGACATCCCGCTACAAAAGAGGGGCTGCCTGGGGTGCGCATCGCTACCGGTTCTTTGGGTCAGGGGCTCTCGGTAGGAATAGGCATAGCGTTGGGCAAAAAGCTCCGCCGAGACCCTCACTTCGTCTATATCATGTTGGGGGATGGCGAAATCAACGAAGGACAAATCTGGGAAGCCGCCCTCTTCGCTGCGCATCACCGGGTAGATAATCTCATCGCTATCTTAGACCGTAACTACAAGCAGATAGACGGCGATACCCGAGAAGTACTCAATACCGACCCCGTAGAAGAAAAATGGAAAGCCTTTGGCTGGGAGGTTTTGAGTCTGAGGGAAGCACATTCCATGCCGATTATCCTGAGCACGCTCCAGGAAGCCACCGCTCGCACAGGTCATGGCAAACCGATTATGATTGTAGCCTATACAGTCATGGGTAAAGGTGTGGACTTCATGGAAAACGATTACCGCTGGCACGGCAAGCCTCCTAATGCAGCAGAATATGAAAGAGCAATTGCCCAACTTCCGATGGTGCTTAATGACTTTTAGGATATGCGTCCTCAGTATGTAGATACAGGGGCTCGGGATACGCGTTCAGGTTTCGGGGCGGGACTGGTAGAAGCGGCTCAGAAAGACGAACGCATCGTCGCTTTAGCGGCTGACCTCATGAGCTCTGTGAAGATGGATGCTTTCGCTCAGCGATTCCCTGAAAGGTTTTTCCAGTGCGGCGTTGCCGAGGCCAATATGATAGGGGTAGCGGCGGGTCTGGCTACAGCAGGCTTTATTCCTTTCGTAGGTACCTTTGCCAGCTTCGCCGTAGGCAGGGGATATGACCAAATCCGCCAGAGTATCTGCTATTCGGGCAAAAACGTGAAAATAGCCGCTTCACATGCGGGCTTGACTTTGGGAGAGGATGGGGCTACGCATCAGATGTTGGAAGATTTAGGTATGATGCGAGGATTACCGGGCATGACGGTGCTCAGCCCTTGCGACTACAATCAAACGCGCCTTGCTACCCTTGCTGCGGCGGAGTGGGCTGGTCCTGTGTATCTTCGTTTTGGGCGTCCTCCTGTGCCTAACTTCACTTTTGTTGAAGACCCTTCCTTTGAGATTGGAAAAATACAAACGCTTCTGGAAGGAGATGATGGAGTTATTTTTGCCACGGGGCATATGGTCTGGCACGCCCTCCAAGCAGCTTACATACTGGAAGAAGAAGGACTGTTTTTAGCAGTAGTGAATGTCCATACGCTCAAACCTGTTGATGAAGCAGGAATACGAGGGTGGTTAGAGCGTGCGCCTGTGGTAGTTACGGCGGAGGAACATCAGGTGCATAATGGATTAGGTGATTTGATTGCGTCGGTGGCGGCTCGGTACTGCCCTCGTTTCGTAGAGAAGGTCGCTGTGCAAGATACCTTCGGAGAGAGTGGCAAGCCCCACGAGCTTCTGGAAAAGTATGGACTGACGGCTTCTGATATTGTTGCTGCCGTGAAGTGCGCTATGCAAAGAGTACATGATTTTTCTTGGCGTAGGTAGCAACTTAGGGGAACGCTGGGCAGCAATTTCCCGAGCCTGGCAAGCGCTAGAGATGGCAGGCGTACATGTGGAATGCAGTTCGCCTATTTATGAGACTCTTCCCTGGGGCTATCTGGAACAGCCTCCTTATCTGAATGCGGTGTGGAAGGTAAGCACGGTGCTTTCGCCTGTGGATTTGCTCAGGGTGCTAAAGTCAGTGGAGCGGCAGTTGGGGCGTTCGCAGCAGCCTATGCACCGATGGGGCATGCGTATCATAGATTTAGACTTACTGGCTTATGGTAGCCATGTAGTGAAGACAGAAGAGCTTACTTTACCCCATCCATGGATACCACAGCGGGCGTTTGTGCTAGGTCCGTGGAGAGATATTGCCCCTGACTTTTATTTAGCGGTATGGGAAGCTACGGTAGAAGAGCTTGGGCAGCGGTGCTGTGGGGCGTTCTGGGGCTATCCTGTCAATCCCCCCAAAGAAATCCCCCTTCCGCCGATAGTATCGCTGCAGCCGATACTGCCTCCGGCTGGACTGGCTTCTTGACCCGCAGTTTTCAAGCGATAGAGCGGGGCGATACCCAGCAAGCATTAGCCCTCGTAGAAAAGGCAATCCGCCAAGATACCCAGCAGCCCTTTATCTACGAGGTGAAGGGATATTATGCTTATATGCAAGGTAAAGACGAAGAAGCTCTGCGTTATTACCGCAAAGCATTAGAACTGGGGGGCGTTTCCCCTCAACTGCATTATCGGATGGGGTCTGCTTACCTCATGCGCCAGCAGTGGCAGGAGTCTTACTATCACCTGACAAAAGCCTTAGCCGCCGATAGTCAAAAAGCAGATTATTGGACGGCTTTGGGATTATGGGCTTATGCCCAGAAGCGCCTTCAAGAAGCCAAATACTACTGGCAAAAAGCCCTATCTTGCGACTCTACACACGATAAAGCCCGCTCTTTTCTGTATGACCTTTATTTGAATGACTTCGCCAGCCCTGAAAGTGCTCGCATTTATTACTTAGACCCTTACTGGAAGAAAGACCGCTTTAATGCCCTTCTCAACTTCCAGATGGGCAACTATTTCCTCAAAAAGCTACAAATGAATCCTCCTCGTCGCGGAGAAAAGTTAGGTCGGCAGCATGCTTCCTATGCTTATGAGGCTATAGAGGCTTATACCCGTAGCATCTTAGCCCATCCCAGTTATGCCCAAGCCTACTATAATCGCGGATATATCTTTTTTTTGGTAGAAAAATACGACAAAGCATTAGAGGATTTCGTGAAAGCAGCAGAATTACAACCGCAAGATGCCCGAGCCCACTTCATGGCAGGTAGTCTCTCTGAATATAAAGGTGATCTAACTCGTGCGCGTACCTTTTATCAGAAAGCATTGAGTATTGACTCTACTTTGCAAGATGCCCGCAAAGCCCTGCAGGAAATAGAGCGTAAGCGTTAGGTTTTCATTTTCTTACGGCGAGCGGCAGGAAAGAGCACATTATTGAGAATGAGGCGATAGCCTGGTGAAGTGGGATATTTACTTACATCGGTGGGCGGCTCTTCCACGAAGTGTTGGTAATCTTCGGGGTCATGCCCCCCATAGAAGGTCCAGAAACCCCGTCCTGAAATGCCATGAATATACCGAGCTTCTCCTATCTGAGGAAACTCACCCATTACGACCACATGCGGTTTGAGGAGGCTGGTCTCGTAGCCCGTAGTTTGTCCATAAAACCCCTTGATGATAGAAGTATGATTCTGACAGAGCATCGTGGGGATTGGGTCCCATTTGGCGGAAAACTCCTTGAGTACGAAGTAATCCTGCTCCTCCCGAATGTTGCGACGGCGCTCCCCTGTGTCTATGTCTGAGAACTCGTAGTCATAAGGGTTGAGCCGCACAGTAAATCCCTGGAAGGCGAGACAAGGCTCAAAGCTAAGGCGCGTATTGGCGAGAGGGTCAGCAGGGGTCCCGTCGTAGATTTCGCCTACGATATCGGCTCCTTCCGCAGCCAGCGCAATATCATAAGTATCTGTAGCAGAGCACATCGCAAAGAGAAACCCCCCATTCAAGACCCATTCCCTTAGTTTTTTGACGACGGCAAGTTTGAGGTCGGCTACGCGCTTATACCCCCAGCGGTGGGCGATGCCAGTTTGTTCGCGTATCATGGCTTTGTACCACGGTTTATCTCGGAAGGTATAGAACTTCCCATACTGACCTGTAAAGTCTTCATGATGGAGATGAATCCAGTCATATTCATTGATTTTGCCACTGAGTACCTCATCATCGTAGATAACGTCATAAGGTATCTCCGCATACATTAGCACAAGCTGCACGGCATCATCCCAGGGCTCAGAGGATTGGGGTGCATATACGGCGACTTTAGGTGCTTTCTCCAGCCGAACGACATCTTTATTGACCTCTGGTCGGCTAATCTCTAAGAGGATTTGACCATAGGCTTGGGCGGTAAGCGGCTGATACTGAATGCCCCTTCGTTCTAACTCTAAGATAGCCTGCCCATGTTCCATGAAGGCGAAACTACCCCCTCGGTAGTTGAGCAGCCAATCCACCGGGACGCCTTTCTGTAAGAGATGATAGACCAGTCCATAAGCACGCAGATGTTGGGTCTGGGTTTCGTCCATGGGAACGAGAATATACTGTGCCCACAAACTGCCCAGCAGCCCTAAACTCCAGCGTAAGTACATAACTTCAAAGATAACGAATGTTCCTAAATTTGGCTGATATGTGGAGGCTTTGGATAGCAGGCCTTGTCTGGGCCCAAATGACTTCTCCGGGAAGGGCATTCGTGCGCATGACTCAAGCTCCTTTTGTGCATGGGGTAGCTTCAGGGGACCCCCTTCAGGACCGAGTGGTTCTCTGGACGCGAGTCACTCCCCCCCAAAACTGGACACAACCCATATCTGTCCGTTGGGAAGTAGCAGAGGACCGAAACTTTAGCCGAATCATAGCTTCGGGGAATACGACCACCGATGCCAGTCGCGACTATACCGTCAAAGTAGATGCGACAGGACTTGTGGCAGGACGGTGGTATTACTATCGGTTTCAGGCGCTGGATGCCTATTCTCCCGTAGGACGCACGCGCACCCTACCCGATGGCAACCCTTCTCGCTTGCGGTTGGCTATCCTCTCCTGCTCTGATTATCAAGCCGGCTTCTTCAACGCCTACGAAAATCTCTGCCTGCGTAACGATATAGACTTGATTTTGCACTTGGGCGACTACATCTACGAATACGGCCCTCAAAATAACCGCCCTCGCCAATCTGAACCTCCCCGCGAGATTGTTACCCTCTCGGATTATCGTATTCGGTATTCCCATTACCGGTTAGATTCCTCGCTCCAGTGGGTGCATCAGAACTTTCCCTTCATAACGATATGGGATGACCATGAACTGGCTAATAACGCTTGGCGAGAGGGCGCTGAGAATCATAGTCCCAGTGAAGGGAGCTTTGCTGGTCGGCGCGCGGCTATGCTTAGGGCTTATCATGAGTGGATGCCTTTTCGGATGCAAGACCCTTCCGACTCTCTGCGCATATGGCGCCAGTTTCGCTGGGGAAACTTAGCGGAGATTTTCATGTTAGATACGCGGCATTATGCGCGCGATTCTCAGCTTTCCCGCTTGCCCCTCAATGCTAACGACCCTCGCCTCAATGATCCCAACCGAACCCTCTTAGGCACTGCCCAGCGAGAATGGTTGCTCCAGGGACTCAAAACTTCCCCTGCCACTTGGAAGCTCATAGGACAGCAAGTCATGATAGCTCCTTTGCGCTTTACTCCCTTCGGTACTACCCTCATCCTCAACCCCGACCAGTGGGATGGATACGCCTATGAAAGAAGACGCATCATGGACACTATCCTAAGCAATAACATTCAAAATATAGCCTTCTTCACGGGGGATATTCATACTTCTTGGGGAAATGATTTGCCTTTCGGCAGTGGGTCGTATGACCCTAACACGGGAGCAGGCTCTGTCGCGGTGGAGTTTGTAACCCCCAGTATTACTGCGCTCAATCCCGATTTCCTCAGTGGCCTCGGGGGGAGTGTGCAATCCCAAAATCGCCACGTAAAATATCTCAACCTCTCTGACCATGGCTACGTTCTCATAGATGTAACTCCTAATCGGGTGCAAGGCGACTGGTATTTTGTCCAGACGGTGAGCCAACCTCAACCAGGCGAAAGGGCAGGGGAGAGCTGGTATGTCCAACAAGGGGAACGGTTTCTGCGCCGAGCCAGCGCCCCTACCAGCGCCCCCCCGAACTACAATCCCCCTGTTATTCCCCGAGGCTTTACGGCTTCTCTGTCTCAAGGGCATCCAGTATATCTCCTCGGCGTATATCCTAACCCCGTCCAAAATGAAGTGATTCTCCAGATTTATACGAGGGCAGCTACCTCACTAAGCGTAAAGCTCTATACCTTAGCGGGGAGTCTAATCACCTCTGAGCAGTTCTCAGCCGAGGAGTTAGGAACGCATTATTACTTCGTTTCTACCGAAAAGGTGCCTGTGGGTTTATTTCTCCTTGTGCTGGAGGATGGAAGAGGATGGCGCCAGACTTATAAGCTTGTGAAGGAGTAAGGTTATCTTTGCTCAGTGTCGCAAGAGAGAACGCTCAGAGCAGAAAAGCTGATTCGGGAGCACATGATAGCGGCGATGGGAGCGGGGCTCGTGCCTTTGCCGCTGGCGGATTGGGCTATCACCACGGGCGTCCAGCTCAACTTAGTGCGCAAACTAGCCGAGCTTTATGAAGTTTCTTTTCTGCCGGGGGTAGTGAAAAGCTTGATTACGAGTCTGATAGGAGGGGCTGCGGTGCGAGGGGGCGCCAGCCTGGTCAAATTCATTCCCGGCGTAGGCTGGATGATAGGAGGGCTTACTGCCTCTGTGCTCTCAGCTGCTACCACTTATGCCGTGGGAAAAGTATTCCAAAGCCACTTCGCCACAGGGGGCACTTTGAGTGATTTTGACTTAGACGCTGCGCGCAAGGCCTATGAAAGGGCTTTCCAAGAAGGCCAACGGATAGCCGAGGAAACCGCCCGCTCTAATCCTTCAGAAGACCCCTATCAGCGCTTGCGTAAGCTACATGAACTCTTTCAAGCAGGCGCCCTTACACAAGAAGAGTACGAAGCCCAAAAGCGCAAAATCTTGGATCAACTATGAGCTTTCAAGTAAAGTTATGGACTCCTCCACTACCTCGTGTTTTTCGGGAGGGCAAGTTAGGGATATATTGGCAGCCCACTAAAGCGCCCCTAAGTCGGTGGATAGCGGTATGGGATGCACCTGCTTTGCGCACTTACCCGACAGGCCTGCGAAACCTCCTACTCCGCCTTATCCGAGAAGAGAACCCAACTGCTACTCGAAAACTTACTGAGTTAGGGTGGGATTGGCACTGGGAAGCTCATCAGGACTATATCCTTGTGTATGCTGAGGGTCTTAGTGAAAACCTCACATCCGCATTAGGGGTTTTGCATGAGGCGGTGGCGCGTCCAGTTCCTGTAGGCATAACCGCCCAGAAACATCTTCAGCGCATGATAGAAGCTCACAAGCGCGCTTGGGCTAATCCTTCGTACCGAGCCGATGCCCTCCTCGCCCGTAATCTCTGGGGCAGTATTTATGCTATTTCGGAGGGGGCCTCCCCCGAAGCCCTCCAAAACATGGATATTTCCCTCCTCTCAGAGTATCAAGAGCGCTTTCTATTTCAGGGGCTTCGGGCGGTGTGGATAGCTGCTTCTACTCTCCCTAACCTTAGTCCCTGGGTAGCTTGGGCGCGAGATGTCTCCTACGAGCTCAAACTACCTCTCACTCCGCTTGGAGCTATGCAAACAGAAACAATTTCCGAGGCGCAACAAACTTCATTGCGGCTTGCGTATCCGTGGTTTAGGCTGGCTCATCCGGCTTATGGGCTGTATCGGTTAGCCTTGGTAAGGTTGGGGGGGTACTTCGGGTCTATGCTTATGCGCTCCGTCCGAGAAGAAGCCGGACTGACTTATGGCATCTATGCCCGAGCAGTGCATGCTTGGGGCGGCAGCTATTTCATAATCTCCAC
>JANWZJ010000026.1 GCA_025054525.1 Bacteroidia bacterium
CAGCCGCCCCTCGGTTCTATATACTTGCGTTATTCTTTGACTATCTTCCACATTTGTGTGCTGCCCTGCATTTCAGTGCGAAGCAGATACACGCCTGCGGGCAGTCCCGCCGTAGGTATGAGATGGCGATGCTCCGTATCCGTAAGAGTAGTTTGCCCTTCGTCTAACAGAGTACCCATGAGACTATACAGCTCATAGCGTAAGGTAGAGCCTGCCGCACCTTGTACAATCAGATAGGCTTCTTCTTGGGTGGGATTAGGTGCCAAATAGACAGAGTAGTGAGGATATGCCAGTGAGAGGGTTGGGTCATTGCGTACCTGGACACTATCTAAGAAAAGGTCGCCCCCTAAACCGCAGTAGTTCTCAAAGCGGATGAGCACATTTTTGCCTTTATAGCTGGGGGGGATGCTAACTTTTTCATGACGCCACTGCGCTGCGACGGGTAAAGGTCGGTCGGATGAAGTAAGCTCACGGTCAGTGATGGAGAGGGGGGAGCCTGTAACATCCAGTGCTGTGCCGCCTTTGGCATAGAGCCGCTGCCAAGTCGCCCCACAATCTTCAGAGATAGAGACAATCAGCGAGTCAGCATAGAGATAGTTGAAGCTGGGAAGCAGATGAGAAGGACGGGAGCCGGTTTCATTCCCCCAGTACAGGGCTCGGTAGAATACGTCAAACTCCAATACGGGATTATTAGCTGTCGTGGGAATACCTATTAGGGGTGTGATGAGATGGTCTCTCTGACCATCATCGTAGCCTTCCCAGTTCATGAAGCGAGCGCAGCGGGGGCTGGCTCCGAAGCTCCCGCCTAAACTATACCGATCCCACTGGAGAGTGCCTCGGGGAAGACTTGCGCCATAGGGTGATACCAGTTGGTAGTCTGGATTAATCCGAGTCCATCCTGTGGGTGGGAATAGAACTGCATCAAAGCCCTGCGAAAAAGGATAGCTGGCTACTTCGGTAGAGAGATTGCGAACCGAGAGAAAGTTTGTGTAGAGGACTGAGTCTTGATTACCTGCTTGATTTTGCACGCGGAGGTAAATACTATAGGTTCCTGGGGTAGAGGGGGCGGTCATGGTCATGCATGGAGAGGTGCTATTAGCCTGAGTGATGACGGTACTACCTTGACGGATTTCCCAGGTGAATTGATGGGGTTTGCCCATGGAATAGCTGATGAGGCGCAGGGTTTGCCCCGGACATACACGACAAGGGGGCTGTTCGCAGCCTTCCAGGAAAAAGTTAGCTCTCACTTTTCCCCAGGGACCTGCTCCGGTTTGTTGAAGGTTGGCCGAGGTCCAGAGGGTGTTTCGGTCAGAAGCGGTTTGAAGGGCTGCATGCATCCTGTTCCGCTGTCCTTGGGTGAAAGAAGTCATGAAGAAATTCAGCGTGTAGTCCATGTAATTGGGTCTGTCATCAGGTTTATCTCCTAAAGAGTAGTCTTCTGCACAAGTATTGCGACGAGAGAGGGATGTCATGGCTTCCCCATGACTTTTCTTGGGAGGGGTATCGCAAATACCATCTCCGCCCGAAGAACAGTTAGAAGCAGAGGTACCTTCACAGACTCGGTTATTCAGCGGGAGATTTTCGTTCGGGTTGAAAGTATGCCTCAAGTTAAGGAAGTGTCCATATTCGTGGGTGATTGTGCCTTCATCGCCGAGGTTAGGGTTGTCAAAAGTAGAGGTAATGACAAAGACTGCGTCCGTTACTTCTGACATGTTGTTTGGATAAAAAGCGAAGCCGGCAATATTGCAGTTTCCCGACGAGACACATATACTATCTACTACAAAGAGATTCGCATACCTTGTTCGGTTCCAGGCTTGATTTGTGATTTTATAGAAGTTAGAGGAAGGATTCCACATATCGCTAAAGAAAATAGCTGGTGCGGAGAGCCCGAGTGTCTGATAGTTATAATAAACGATACCAGAGGTGGGGTTGCCCGAGGGGTCTTTGGTAGCGAGGGATAGTTCTATATAGGTGTCTACCCCATCTCCATAGTCGCGAGTATAAGGCCGCCGGCGAAACTGATTGAAGACTTTTTCTATGAAAAGCCCAATTCGTTCGGCTGGAATGCTATCGCTTGCGCCATTACCGGAGTGAATTACATGGACGACCACTGGTATGATGTACTGCGACTCGGGGCATGTGCTTTCAGTGCGCAGGGGCGATTGTTGCAGAATAGACTGGATCTGCTGTTCTAAAGCAGCACGTGCGGCTCGGATGGCAGGGTCTCGTTCTTCCAGCATGTGATTGACGTCGGGGTAGCAGGGTATCCGAATAGTGGGTTCTATTTGAGCCTGGAGAAGGCTCAGCCCCAAGCAAATCCCTATCCCTCGCATATATCAAAGATATAGCACCCTATGGCAATTTCCACTCAGTCAGTCGGACTCGTTGGCCATCGGATAGAAAGGAAATCCCAGTAGTAATAATAGTGTCGCCGAGCCGGACCCCACCGCTGATAGCTACTTCACCCTTTTGTGTAGCTAAGATAGAAACAGGCACGCGAGTGGCTCTATTTCCTCGCACTTGAAAGACAAAGGCGCCCGTATCTTGAAACTGAACTGCTTCCACGGGTACGACCAGAGCTTGTTTGAGTTGAGTGCGGGGTAGTTGGAGATAGGCTACCATGTTGGGACGGAGTTGATTCTGATACGCAGGCGGAATGTCTCGCACGACCACGGAAAAGGTTCGGCTCAGAGAGTTGATACCTTCGGTACTACTGGCGATAGGAGCGGTGAATCGGAGATTGAGATCAGGTATCCATATGTCGGCTGGTAGCCCTGGTTGAGCCAAGGGAAGGAAACTCTCAGGCACTTCCGCCCGCACTTCCCACTGCCCTGCACTCACTAAACGAATCGCTGGCATTCCCGGCGATAGCATTTCACCTACTTTCGCTTGCACTAGGTCCACCTTACCCGCAAAAGGAGCACGCAGTTGAGCATTTCGAATCTGTTCCTCTAGGGCTGCCATGGCAGCTTCCAAGGACTCCTTATTGTTTTTAGCCGTAAGATACTGAACTTCCGTACCAATTCCCTCTTCGTAGAGTTTTTTCTGCTTTTCATAGAGGGTACGAGCCAGCTCCAAGCGCGTGCGAAGCTCGCTGAGATTTTTCCTCAGTACTTCTGCTTCTTGCTCTAAGAGGATTTGTCCTGCGGCTACCTGCTGTCCTTCTTGGACATAGATGCGACTAACGATGGCGGGAATACGCGCGGTGAGGGTAACGGCTCGGCGATTCTCCACGCTACCTTGGATTTGAAGGTAGGCGGTGAAAGGGCGGGGCTGCAAGCGCATATACCCCACGCTCACTACTCTGCCCCCTCCATAACTGGTATCCTCCGCTTGAATGCTCTGCTCTAACTCTACAATCTGAGCTTGAAGCGTAAGAACCTGCCGGCGTAATCGCTCTATCTCTTTCTTTTTTTCCTCCACCGACATCGCAGCAGGGGAAGAACGAGACTGACATCCCCATATCCCCAGTAATAGGATTGTCGTGAATAGGTATCGCATAGGAAAAGGGGTTTTCATTCCTCGGAGAGAGTACCTAAGGATTTCTTCCAGTCTATGTATGAAGAGTACGCTTCCAAAAGAGCTGTGGTGTAAGCGGTCTGAGCTTGCTCATAACTTGTTTGGGCTTGGAGGATTTCTATGGTGCTGCCCACGCCAGCTTCCTGTTTGCGCCGAGCGGTACGCAGTACCTCTTCGGCTAAGGAGAGATTTCTCCGTTGAATTTCCAAGCTGCGTAGGTTATTGAGCAGTTGGCGACGAGCAGTCTCAGCCTCTAAGGTCAAAGCCTGCCGCAGTTGAAAAAGGTCATTTTGATTTTTCTGCAGCTCCAGTTTGGCTTGCTGAATCTGACTGTGGCGTCGCAGCCCATCAAAAATAGGCATTTGCAGTTGAGCACCTATGAAAATATTGGGAAACCAGGGCTGTCGGGTGTCAAAGAAGTTAAACTCTCGCCGCAGCGCTTGACTAAAGATGCCGCTTATGAAGACTAAGGAAGGAAGATAACTCACTCGGTAACGGGTCAGATTGAGCTCTAAGGCGCGACGCTGCCGGAGAAGAAGCTGATATTCTATGCGGTAAGTAGGGTCTATGGAGACTAAGGTTAGACTATCTGGTATAAGCTCTGTCAGAAACTCTGGGGCGAGTGTGTCCTTGAGCGCCAAGGGAGTCTCCAACGGCATGCCCATTTGCAGTTTGAGTGCGAGAAAAGCCAGGGCGACCCCTTCGGTCGCTCGGCTTTGTTCTGTGCGTAGATTATTCAAACTCACTTCTAAGCGCTGTACATCCAACCTTTCGGCAAAGCCAGTTTCATGCAGTTTCTGAGTTTGCTGATATAAGAGTTCTAACTGTTGGATATTGTAAGAGAGAAGTCGGAGCCGTTCTTGCGCAACCAGAGCAGCATAATAGGCTTTACTGACCGCAGCGATGGCTTCTATACGGGAGCGCTGATGCTGTTTGTAAGTGATATCTCGGACGGTGCGAGCGGCTTGCAGCCCCACTAAGTAAGGTCCATCAAAAAGAAGCTGTGTCCCTGTAATGCCCACCTCCAAGTTATAGGGTACACCGAAGGCGATTCTCAGAAAAGTTCCCGGCCTGCCAAAACCATCCCCCGGAATAACTGCCACTGGAATCTCAATCAGGTACCGAAAAGTACTTTGTGCATTAATCTGGGGTAGTCCTGCGGAGCGTACTTCTGATACTTTTTGGCGGGCTATCTGATAGTCCAAGTAGCTATTTTGCACTGAAGGGGCATGAGAAAGGGCATATTGGATGCATTCTTTGAGGCTCATCGCCTGTAGGAATATCCAGCCGAGTTTAGCGAGCATAGCCTTGTCGGATATGGGATTGATAGAGTTCTACTTGGCGGCGCCCCTCTTCGGTACAAAAGCTGTATAAGAGGAGGAGAAGCGTCTCCACATAAATCTCTTGCACCGACTTTTGCGTCTGCCGAGCGAAGTCTGGATTGAGTACGACCTGGGTCATGACATAGCTTACCCATAGCGGGAGGAGGTCTGTGGGAAGTTCTTTGCGGAAAACGCCTTCCGCAATCCCTTGGGCTAAGACTTGCCGAAGCTGACGCTCTACAAGCTGCTGAATCTTTTCCAGTAGCCTACTGCGGACGGCAGGTAGCATACGCCGAAGCTCCGTAAAGAGTACAGGATTGATAGAAGCGAGCAAGGTATAGGCATAGTTTGCCGTAGCTATCACCGAAAGCACGGCACTACGGGCATGTTGGGTGCGCAGCGCTTGAATTTTCTCCTCTACTTGCTGTATGAAGTTTTGAGAACAGCTTTCCAGCAAAGCTTCTTTGGAGGGAAAGTGCTCATAGAGCGTTTTTTTGGAGATGCTAAGCTCTTCTGCGATTTGGTCCATGGTGGTGGCGCGTATGCCCTGCTGCATAAAGAACCGTTGGGCAACTTCTAATATGCGCTCTCTCACATCCTCAGGAAACGCAAAAAACTCTCGGAAAGTTCCTCGTTTCCTTAGATTTGCTCAGATGAGCAGCCTAAGGGTGGGATGGATTCAACCGGACACTACATGGGAAAACCCCCAGGCGAATATAGAGTACATAGATAGGCTCTTAGACCAGCAAGCGACAGAGGTTTGGGTTTTGCCGGAGATGTGGAGTACGGGATTTTCCATGGAGGTAGAGCGAGCAGAGGACGAAGGAGGGCCTTCACTTCAAGCGATGCGGCGATGGGCCCGAGAGCAGCAAGCCCTTATTATCGGCAGTGTAAAAGTACGCCTGCCTGGTGAGCCGCAAGGGCGCAACCGAGCTTACGGCGTATATCCCGACGGCAGCTATACCTACTATGACAAAAGGCATCTTTTCCGAATGGCGCAGGAACATCTTTATTACATCCCCGGCACTCAACAATCGGTATGGATTTGGAAAGGATGGCGCATAGCGGTGCAAGTATGCTATGATCTTCGGTTTCCCGTGTGGGCTCGGCGCTCCCCGACCTACGACTATGAACTACTTATCTATGTAGCGAACTGGCCCGCTCCCCGCCATGAAGCCTGGCAGAAACTTCTCCCTGCTCGGGCTATTGAGAATCAAGCGTATGTGTTGGGGGTCAACCGCATCGGTCAGGACGGCAAAGGACACTCCTATCAAGGCGGAAGCAGCCTATGGAGCTTCAAAGGAGAAAAGCTCCTGCATAGCGGTGCAGCCGAGGGCGCCTTCGTCGCAGAAATCCATCAAGAAGCCCTTCATGCCTTCCGAGCCCAGTTTCCCGCTCATTTAGATGCGGATTTCTTCACGATTCTCCCTTCCACTACCTAAGCCGTAGAAGAAATGTTTGTCCACATGAAGTAGGGAGGGGAGCATCAGCCTATACCTTTGAGCTGTGCTGCCTCTGCGGGGGGATAAGATACTTTGGAGTACAGCACTTCTTCTGGGAATCGTAGGACTTCTTTTAGTCTATAGTGCGACGGTGGGGCTTGTGTTTCGCTATCATCCCACTATGCCTGAGTATTACTTAGTCAAACAGGCACTTATGCTGTTAGTAGCTTTCTTTATAGCCTATGCCCTGCATCTTACCGACTATCGGCGATGGGGACCGCTCTTTGAAGTGGGATGGTGGATTAGCTTAGCGCTCCTAATCTATCTCTTTTTCCGAGGCAGCGGCGCTCAGCGCTGGATGTATATTGGAGGATTATCTTTCCAGCCCTCGGAGCTGGCGCGGTCCATGCTCATGGGGACCTTGGCTTACCGAATGGCACTCCAGCCCGAAAACCTGCAAACATGGCAGAGTGCCTTGCCGCTCCTCGGAAGAATAGGAATCACTTTCGCCCTAATAGCCCCACTCAACCTTAGTAATGGCCTTCTTTTGCTAGGATTTAGCTTGATTTTCCTATACATAGGGGGTATGCCCCTGAGGACAATCGGACAAATCACTCTCATGGGCTTGGGGGTACTACTCTTTGTCTTTTTCACGGCGCCGCGTTCTCGGATATGGCAAGCACGCCTGGCTCACTTCTGGAAAAAAGAAAATGTCCCTGCGGACGATTATCAGCGAGCCCACGCTTCCCTGGCGGTGTATTCAGGGGGGCTCTGGGGTAAAGGCCCTGGCCATAGCACCCAACGGTACTATCTACCTCAGTCATACTCCGATTTTGCTTTTTCCGTGCTGATTGAAGAGTATGGACTCATAGGAGGGATATTGATATTAGGATTGTACGGCATTTTCTTGTGGAGAATCGCAGGTATCGCTACCATAGCCCAAGGAATGGGACAGCTTTTTAGTATTGGGAGCTTTCTGCTTATAGCCTTGCAGGTAGGAGTCCATGTGGGGGTGAGTTTGGAGGTACTTCCGATTACGGGGGTACCGCTTCCTTGGATTAGCTTGGGAGGGACTTCGCTCCTCGTGCAAGCCTTTCTACTGGGCATGCTGGGTTCTATTAGTCATCATAGCCTAAGCCGATGAGTTTAGTTATCGCAGCGGGGGGTACGGGGGGACATGTTTTTCCTGCTCTGGCAGTGGCTCAGGTCTGGAGAAACCTCTATCCTGACCTACCTATTCATTGGATAGGCACGACTACAGGTCGGGAAGCCCGCTGGGTTCAGAATGCAGGCTTGCCCTTCCATGGCATAGAAATCTATGGCTGGCAGCCTCGGAGCCAACTGCGAAACCTTCGCGTTTTCTATCATATACCCGGAGCTTTTTGGAACACTGCAAAGCTTATGAGGAGCTTAGAAGCAAGAGTTGTCTTTACTACTGGGGGTTATCCCGGGCTATTGCCGGGTATTTGGGCTAAGCTGAATAAGCGCCCCTTAGTTTTACTGGAGTTGAATACGCATGCAGGGCGGACGATTCGCTGGTTGACCCCCTGGGCTAAGTATCTCTTTGGTGCGTTTCCATCTCTCAAAGGCGCAGCTGCGAGGGATAAGTTCCGTTGGAGTGGGGTACCGGTACGCTTTACAGAAGAGGATAGGCGACGCTATAGCCCCGCGCAAGCCAAAGCCCTGTGGGGTTTCCATGCCGAACAGCCAGTCTTACTCATTTTAGGAGGCAGTCAAGGCTCGTCCACGCTCAATCAGATGATGGAAGCGGCGCTTCCCCTCTGGCAAAAAGCAGGATATGGTATTCTCTGGCAGACAGGGAAAAGGGAAGTTCTCCCTTCGCCGAATGTAAGGGCATTTCCTTTCATAGAGGATATGGCAGCGGCGTACCAGGCAGCAGAAATGGTAATAAGCCGGGCGGGGGGCTCTACCTTAGGCGAGCTGGCGTGGTGGGGGAAAGCCGTGGTCTTAGTGCCCTCGCCCTATGTAACAGGACGACATCAACATCATAACGCGCATTATTGGCAGTTGGCAGGAGCCGCCCAAGTCGTAGAAGAAGGAGATGTTTCTGCTCTCCAGGAAGCCATTCAGTTTCTCATGGAGGACCCCTCCCAAAGAAAGCGACAAGAAGAGGCGGCTCGTCATCTCGCCCGTTCAGATGCTGCCGATCTAATCGCGAAAACTTTACATGAGTGTTATGTCTCTTCCTTTTCCTAAGCGGCTACGAATGTGGGGCATAGGCGGGGTAGGGATGAGTGCGCTTGCGCTGCACTTGCGGCGATTCGGCTATGAGATTACGGGGTATGACCGCGAGCCTTCTCCCTTCACAGACCTCGTGCAGACAAGGGGAATACCTGTAGACTGGACTGCTTCCCCTGAAAAGGCGAGTGAAGCAGAGGGAGTTATTTTCACCCCAGCCATTCCCAAAGATTTTCCTGAGTGGGCTATCGTGGCAGAGCGAGGCCTACCTACTTGGCGGCGAGCCCAGGCCTTAGCTGAAGCCGTTTCTCCTTACAAGGTAATATCCGTAGCGGGCGCCCATGGAAAGACCTCTACCTCTGCTATTCTTGCGTGGTTACTTCATGCGCTGGGCGAAAGTCCTACGGCATTCGTAGGAGGGCTTATGCGAAACTTTCAGTCCAACTACCTTCCTGGCAAGGGGCAGTGGGCGGTGGTAGAAGCCGATGAATATGACAAAGCTATGCTCCTTCTCTATCCTGAGCATGCTATTCTACAAAGCATAGACCCCGACCATTTAGAGATATACGGTTCAGCAGAGGGAGTTAGACAAGCCTATGAGAAGTTCCTAATGCAAATAAAGGGCTACTGTGTAGTGCCTGAAGGGCTTCCTGACTTAGGTCGTCCTTGTTTGAAGTATCACATGCTGGAATATAAGGTAGAGGCGGGGCGGATACGCTTCCGGTATGCATGGGAAGGAGGTGAGCGAGAATGTCTCTGGAGTCAAGTAGGTCGGCACTTTGCCGAAAATGCCGCTGCTGCTCTGACACTCTTGGAAGCAATAGGATTTTCCATAGAGCATATGACTATGGCTCTTTCCCAGTTCCAAGGCGTGGCACGGCGTATGGAACTGTACTCTCTGGAAAAGGGGCATATCGTAGTGAATGATTACGCTCATCATCCGACGGAAATTCGTAGAACATTAGAGAGCCTTCGCGAATACGCCCCAGAACATAAACTCATTGCTTTGTTTCAGCCTCATCTCTATAGTAGAACTTCTTTCTTTGCGCGAGATTTTGCACAGGTGCTAAATATTGCAGATGAAGTAGTCCTTTTCCCCATATACGCAGCGCGTGAACCTTCCACACCGCATGTAGGGCTAAGCCTTATCTCTCAACATCTACGAGTCCCCTATTGGGAAGCTGTATCTTTGGAGCTACCCATGAAAATGAAGCAGACTTGGCTCGTGGAAAAGCCCATTACGCTTGCCTTTATGGGAGCTGGTGATATAAATCTGCTAGCTATGTCATATTTAAATGAAATAACAAAGCGAACATGAGTTCCGTCTCATTATTCTTATTAGGTTTGGGTGCGGCTGTGGGGGTGTGGCTGGGAGGCGCAAGCTATCACGCTTACATCATGGAACGAGGAGAATGGGATATTGTGGGATTGGGAGGGGTAGTGCGGCACCCCGAGCTGGAGCAGATTCGTCGCCGCATGACAGGCTCACTGGAAAGTTGGCTCTGGGCTGTACGGCAGCAGCTTCTGAACGAAATAGGCGCACGAAAAGTAGAGGTAACCTTCAAAGCACAAGGGGGAGGGACTATTCAGATAGAGATGCGCAAGCCCGTAGCTCGGGCAGTTTTGCCGCTTCGGCACTTTTACATAGATGGGGAGGGATATCGGTTTCTGCCGCTGCGTAATCTGGACTTACCGCTGGTAGAAATGCCTCGTTGGGATAGTGTGGCGGTATTTACCTTTCTGCGATGGTGGGAGACGCAGCCTTGGTATCATAGGGCGGTGAGCTGCCTGCGCCAAGATGCAGAAGGCATATGGCATGGGTATTTAGAGGTAGCGCCTGAGCGGTTTGTATTAGGGCGGACTGAGGACCTTCCGGTAGCCCTGCGTCATTGGGAAACTTACCTCAAAGTCCTTCAACCGCGCATAGGCGCTCAGCGCTGTTCGGCGGTTTTGCTGTATGTACCAGGGCAAATCATTTGTCAATGATATGCAAGAGTTATACGGGATAGTGGATATAGGTACTCATCAGGTGCGTGTGCTGATTGGTCAGCCTGAGGGAGAGGGACGAGTGAGTGTGCTGGGAATGGGGGTGGCTCCGGCTGAGGGCATAGACGAACGCGGTGTAGCCAACATAGACCGACTGGCTGCTTCTATTCATAAAGCACTCAAGAGCGCCCAAAACCAGTCTGGCGTCATCCTAAAAAAAGTCTGGGTGGGACTGACCCACATAGACATGCGGGGGGAAACTACCCAAGCGATTGTAACCTTTCGTCATGCTGACCATGAGATAAGTTTGGAAGATTTAGAGCGGCTGCGACAGCAAGCAGTCTCTCGCACGTTGCCGCCAGACATGGAGCTGATTCATGTAGTTCCCCAAATGTATCATATAGATAATCGCAAAGGCATCCGAGAACCGCTGGGCATGAGCGGCATACGATTAGAGGGTCAGTATTATCTTCTTTATGCCCCGCAGCCGTATCTCAATATGCTTCGGCGCTGCCTTCAACGGTTGGAGCTGGAGATAGAAGGTTTCGTAGCTCGTCCGCTTATCACAGCGGAGACTTTGCTCCCCCCTGAATACAAAGCACAAGGAGCAGCCCTGATTTACTTAGGGGGGCACACTACGGCGGTGGTAGTGTATCGTGGGGGAATGCTACAGCATTTTACTATACTTCCCCTGGGTGGATACTGGATTACCTCTGATATACGGGAGGCTCTACGCAGCATCCTTTTGACTCAGGCTGAAGAGCTCAAGATTCACCAAGGCAGTGCTTTGGCGGAGCGTGTGCCTGAGGAAGAGCTCATTCGCTTTCAGTCGCATCATCACGGTGAGATATTAGAAGTGCGTCGTCGGGTCTTGGCTGAAGTTATTCAGGCACGGGCTGAGGAGATTTTTCTCTTCGTCGCCAAAGAGATAGAAAAGGCTGGATTGTTGGGTCAATTGTATGCGGGAGTGTATTTGGCAGGGGGGACGGCTCTTCTGCGAGACATAGATGCTACGGCGGAATACATCCTCGGCGAAAAGGTGTATATAGTGGATGTGCGCCGCCTTTTAGGGCGGGGTTTGGTAGAATCGGTAAGTTCTCCTCGTATGGCGGGAGTAGTATCGCTACTGGCTACAGCACCAGTGCTGAAGGAATTCTTGCCTCCTTTGCCGTTGGATTCGGCTTCTTCACGCCCGACGACGGCTAAGTCCAAATCGCCAGAGCGAGGACGATTCCTCCAAAAAATACGCTCTCTGTTAGAGAATAGCCTCAAACTTCCACAAGAACTCATAGATTGAAACTCAAAGAGTAAAGTATATGAGCCTTTCCTTTCTTCAGAATGAACCGCCTCCCATTATCATGGTACTTGGGGTAGGGGGGGCTGGGTGCAACGCAGTGTCTAACATGTATCATCAAGGTATTCACGGAGTAGATTTTGTCGTTTGTAATACCGACAGTCAGGTACTGGGGCGCAGTCCGGTACAGAGGCGACTACTGATTGGTCAGAAGCTCACAGGCGGGCTCGGCTGTGGGGCGGACCCTGAGCAGGGTCGCAAAGCCGCAGAAGAGAGTTTAGAAGAGATACAAGGCGTTTTCTCTTCGTATACGCGTATGGTCTTCCTAACAGCGGGTATGGGGGGTGGTACTGGCACAGGTGCTTCACCCGTGATTGCCCGCCTCTGCAAAGAACGCGGGCTGCTTACGGTGGGCGTCGTCTCTCTCCCTTTCGGGTTTGAAGGAGAGCCTCGCAAAAGAAATGCGCTCAAAGGTCTCACAGAGTTGGAGCGGTATGTAGATGCCCTTGTAGTTATTCACAATAATAACATCCTCAAAATCGCCCCCCGAAATACTAAGCAGAAAGAGGCTTTTCTCATGGCAGACCAAGTTCTCTATCGGGCTGTTCGGGGAATTGCTGAAATCATCACGAAGCCAGGATATATCAACGTGGACTTTGCTGATGTGCAGACAATCATGAAGGAAGGGGGTTATGCGCTCTTGGGTATGTCTTCGCAGCAGGGGGAGAATCGGGCACTGCTGGCAGTAGAAGAAGCCCTAAGCTCACCCCTCTTAGATAATGTGGATATAAGTGGGGCTAAGGGGATTCTCGTGAATATCACCGCATCGGAAGATACGCTTACTGTTCAGGAGACAGAGCAAATCATGACTCGGATTCAAGAAGCGTTAGGTCCCTCGGATGCGCATATCATCATGGGACAGGTATTTGACGAAAAGGCAGGAGATGAACTCAGTCTGACCGTGATAGCGACGGGTTTAGAGCGTCCGAAGCTGCTAACCGAAACGATAGCCTTAGCTTTACCGATGCGGCCAGTAGCGCCCCCCCTGCCAGCTTCTTTAGAGCCGGAGCTGCCTTTACCTTCGGAGGAGAAAGTGCCCTCTGTGGGGCGTGAGCCTAAATATCCCCCTCCTCTTTCTCGGGAAGAACGACTGCGCCAGCTAGATGATCCTCGTGCCTTAGAGAAAGCGCGCGCTAAACCTGCTTTTGAAAGATGGACGGGAGGGGGGACTCGCTCCTCTCAGGGAACCCCCCCGCTTTCTTCACTCCGCATAGAACCTACCTCCGACCATACCAATCCCCCCCTGCGCCGCCATAATCCTCGCCTTTACGATAACGCTGACTGATGGAGCGCCGTTGGCTTCAATACCTCCGCTTTTGGGGCACGGCTTTGGAGGCGCGGTTTGAAATGGCGCTGGGACGCTGGATGGCGAATCTCGCTTTCACACTGCTTATACTCGTTGCTGGACTTATGGCGATGATTTTAGCCACAGCGAGCCTCGTTAGTTGGATAGTGGGAGCTAATTCATGGGCGCTCGGATTCTTGGTAGGCATGTTGGTATGGGTAGGAAGCATGCTGGGGGTAGGATTGATTTTGCGGAAGCTTTTGCGTCGGGCGTTAGTGCCGAAGGATGCCATCTATCGTTTAGAGTTAGCTCAGGCAGGCATGCGCCTCATAGAAAGGGAGATGATACCTGTGCGCTTACCCCAATGGACGGAGTGGGTCGTTCCTATTCTGAAGCGTTGGGCTATTTCTTTAGTCATGCGCTGGTTGCGGCGCTGGCTACCTTTTCTATGAGTGTGCTTGCTGCTTGGGAGCGGGCGGCTCCTCAACCCCTGTGGCTGATTGACCCCGACCGTATGCCTTTAGAACAGTACCCGGCAGCCGCCCATGCTTATATAGAAGCCGGCGGACGCTGGGCTCTCGTAGGTAGCAGTTTTCTCGCTCGTACCAGTTTGCATCTCTGGTGCCAAGCCGCCCGCAAGCTCTCTCCGCTTCCCCTTATTCTCTTTCCCGGAAGCATTCTTCAAGTCTCTCCCGAAGTAGATGCTATTCTCTTTCTTTTCTTAGCAAGCGGACGAAATCCTCACTACCTTATCGGTGGCCATGTAGAGGTAGCTCCCCTTCTCTACCAGTGGGGAACTGAGGTTATTCCAACTACCTACCTCCTCGTAGGTACAGACCATACACGGAGTGTGCATTACATTACGCATTCTTTACCAATCCCTCCTGACAAGCCCGAACTCGTTCAAGCGACAGCATTAGCGGGTTTATATCTGGGGCAGCGGGTGCTATATGTGGATGCGGGAAGCGGTGCATCTGTTCCACCCGCTCCCTCTGTCATTACTGCCCTTCGCCAGCTTACTTCAGTACCTATTGTCGTGGGAGGGGGTATCAGAGACCCTGAAACCGCTGCCTCCCTCTGGCAAGCTGGTGCTACTTTCGTCGTCATCGGCACCGCCACCGAAGCCAAACCCTTCTCCCGAAGCGATTGGGAAACCTTTTTTGCCTTATGTCCCTCTTCATAACCCTGTATGCCCTCTTGGGCGATCTGAATCTGCGCGAAGGAAACTGGACGCTGATTGGAGTTAGCCTACCCAACTACGCTCCGCATCCCCTCCAAAAGCAGTTTCCCGCCTTTCTGCTACGAGATAGAGAAATACTACTCCAAATCCAAAGCCTCTGGCAAGCCTACCCCGCCTATGAGGACCACTGCGATTATCACTATGTGCTGAAAATCTATCAAGACTGCCACCTGCGCAAGACCTTACGGGTAAATCTATCCTGCGGCTATATCACCGAAGGAGCAAACTCCTACCGCTTCTCCGAAGAATGGCTACTGAAGTTTTCCTCGGCTTTCCAACCTGCTTTCTGGGGGCAAGTCTGGTTTAGAGAATATCCAGCTCTGCGTGCCGCTGCTGAAGAAATTCTCAAGAGTTGTGAGCTGTATTCTTATGAAGACCTTGTTCGTTATCGGTATGAAGGGAAGTTCATCATAGGGGCTGACTCCTTAGCTCCTCAGTTAGCAGACTCGGTAGTTCAACTTCTGATAAGGCAGGTGCGGCGGGCTTTTCCTGAAGGAAGGGTACAGATTCATAGTACTTGGACCTTCGCGGATGAAAGGGGTCGTTTATCTGTGCGAATAGAGTTTGGCTCTGGCGAAACGGATTTTCAGCAATATGGAAAAGGCTTACCTATTATCGTAGGATGGCAGCCCCATCTGGTGGAGGGTGAGCCTGTGCGAGTCATCCTTCTCGGAGATAATCCGAAGCGGGTGGAGGAGAAACTTCAGATGTGGCAGCGGAACCTCGGGGCTTCCCTCGTCTCACCCCAATAGTCGCCGCTAATCCTATAAAGCATATCCCCGCTATCCAGGCAATCGTAGCATAACCTATATCTATATGGAGGACTTTCTCCAATATCACAGCTATCACTCCTAAAGCAGGCAATAGCCAGGGAATGAGTTTGGATGCGGTCGGTTTGACAGAGAATAGCTGAGAAAATAGAAAGAGGCCCAGTAGCGGTCCGTAAGTGTAGCCCGAATACCGTAGGAAAACCCCTAAGATATGGCCCTGTAAAGATAGATAAGGATAAAGTAGAATTAGGCCTGCAAAAATCCCGGCCCATGACAGAAGGATGATATTTTTGATGCGAGTCGTTTCGTAAGCGGGCGGTAGAAGGTTGCGGAGGGTGGCGGTTGTAAGGGCGGTAAGCGTGCCGTCTGCGCTGGAGAGTGCAGCGGCTGTAACTCCCAGTACAAATAGCACTTGTATCAGGCCGCCTTCTCTTTGCACTACTCGGATGAAGGCTTGGTCGTAGGGAAGGGTATTCTCACCCTGCCACCCCAAATACGCCCATAATGTACTGCCTGCATACAAAAAGAGAAGATTGACGGGAAAAAGAAGCAGTCCATAGAGAATGAAGTTTTTCTGGGCATCGGGGAGGGTGGGGAGGCTTAGACTTTTTTGCATTTGGTCTTGATCCAGGCCAGTCATGGAAAGGGCTATGAGCGCGCCAGCCATAATGTCCTTCAGCCAAAAATGGGGATGATTAAGGCTCAACTCTATAATATGGGGCGTCTCAAAGAAGGAAAGGATGGGCTTTTGCCAGAGAAGGTAGATAGTTAGTCCAATTGCCGCTAAGAAAATGGTGGTCTGCAGAAAATCTGTGTAGATAATAGCCGATACCCCACTGCGCAAGGTGTAGAGCAGTATGACGACAAGAGAAGCCAATACCAGCACAGAGAAGGGCATTTGGGGTAAGAACTGCTTCATCGCCCAGAGTGCCAGAAAGAGTCGGAGGCTTCCGCCTAAGGCGCGACTCAGAAGAAAAAAGATAGCGGCAGTTTTCTCAGCGGGAGTACCCAGTTTATGCCGGAAGTATTCGTAAATAGAGGCTCGGGCATAGCGGTAATATGCAGGTAGTAGCGCATATGCCACGATGAGATATCCTATGAGATAGCCTGTTACCACTTGCAGGTAGGTCCAACTGTCGGCTTTGACACTGCCTGGGAGGGAAATGAAGGTGATTCCCGATAGGGCAGTACCCACCATGCTATACCCCACCCATACCCAGTGGGCTTGGCGGCGCGCTACATAGAAGGCATCTAATGAAGCATTCGCAGACCGTCGACCTACCACATAGCTAATGCCCCACAGCGCCCCTACATACAGGAGCGCCAATAGTCCCCACACAACTCAGTTTTTACTCTGCTGAATAGCGTTTTTCTTGCGCAGATACTCTTGAGCCTTCTGCTCCATGCCAAGGTGTGTCGTAACTTGAATAAGACTCTGTAGTAAAGCTAAGTCTTCCGGCAGTTTCTCATGCGCTTTCTCTAAATGAGGCAGTGCTAAGCGGAAATATTCCTGCATTTTAGCATACAAAGCTTGCTGCTCTTTCTCATCTTTAGAGGAGTTGTATTTCTGGCTAAGCTCCGCTGCTTGATTGACATAATAAGCGCCGAGATTGTAACGGGCATTCACATTATCAGGGTTGACCTCTATGACTTTCTTGTAGTAATGTGCGGCGGAGTCTAAATTCGTGCGTTCCCAGAGCTGGGCATAAATGAGCAAATACACTTGATTTTGGGGATCCCTCTCTATCTCTTGGCGGAAACGCTGAAGTGCTCTATCATGGAGGGAGGGATTCTGGATGTACAAGTTTAGTTCTGTGCGACGGATGTTATCGTCGGTGGGATATTTATTACGGGCCTCGCCGGCGATCTCCAGGGCTTTTTCTATCTGATCGCGTCCTCCGTACGCCGAGATTAGCGTAGCATACACGAAGGGCATCATTTGGTCGTTGGGTATGGTTTTTTTCTGGGCGAGGCTGCGGGCTAACTCCAAGTCTGATATTGCGGCGCTGGTATCATAGAGTTGCATTTGTACCAAGCCACGCAGGGCATACACAGGATAAAACTCCTTCTGTCCAGCAAAATCGTATAGCTCTATCGCCCAAGTCAGGTGCTGGCGGGACTCCTTGAACTTCTCTTTCTGGAAAAGCTCAAAGCCCTTGAGGTAAAGAGCATTAGAGGCTTGAGCGGCTACCATTTTGAGGTCATTCTCGTACTCTTTTTTGGCATCGTACTGACGGGCTTTCTTGACAGAGGTAACGACCTCTTCAAACAGGTTGGGGTATTTATTGAGCACAGCTTGAGGGTCTTTACTCGCCATCAGCAGACCCATATAAGAGCGGGCTTGCAGGGTATAACCTTTAGCAAAGTCTTGGGGCTTGAGTAGGTCAGGATTAGCGAAGGCTTCCTTTAGTCGTTTGAGTGCTTCCTCAAAGTCTCCATCTTGGACGGCAAGGGCGGCTGAGGTGATCTTGCTGCGCTGTCCCCACACTGTAGAGAAGGAGAGGAAAATCACCACTATTCCTAACCTGAATCGCATGGAGCAAACATACGAAATCTTTGGGGTGCGCAACTATGCTCTTAACTTTGCGCATGCGCTATTTACTGGCGATAATAGGTGGATTATATGCCCAAAGCCTCATGGAGGCAGAGCAAGCCCTAACTCGAGAAAACTATGATCGTGTAGTTTCTATCACGCAGCAGGTCCTTGCTGCCAAGCCCAAAGAGCTTTACGCCTACTACCTTCAAGGTCAAGCCTACATAGGGAAGTATCGTTCTGCAGATGAGGAGGATGCCCGCCGAGACTTCTACTTAGGTCAAGCCAAAGAAGTTTTCAACTTAGCTCTGTCAAAGAATCCTAAACAGCCCTACTCTTATATTGGATTAGCAGAAATAGATGTGATAGAGAAAAAGCCTGATAATGCAAAGAATAACTTAGCCAAAGCCGAAGAATACGGTGCCAATGAAGCCAAAGCGCTCATAGAGACAGCTCGCGTCTATACCCTCGTGGGTGGTAAGTTAGGTACGGATAAAGCCACACTCTTACTCTCTAAGGCTAAAACGAAAGACCCTTCTAATCCTGCGATACTGGTAGGTTTAGGGGATTTATGGCTGCAGCAAGGTGTCGCCGAACTTGCTATTGATAACTATCAGAAAGCTATTACTGCCGAGCCTAATAATCCCATGAATCACCATAAACTGGGCCTTGCCTACGTCAAAGCAAAGTCTTACCGAGAAGCTGCCGACGCTTTCCGAAAAGCTACCGAAGTAGATGCTTCGTTTGCCCCTGCCTACCGAGAACTGGGTGAAATCTATTACCTCGTTCAAAAATATCAGCAAGCCAAGGAAAATTATCAGAAGTATGTGATGCTTTATCCCGAACTCTCAGCTCGGGTGCGCTACGCCACCTTCCTGTACCTCAGCAAGGACTACAAAGCAGCCGTAGAAGAAATCCGCAAAGCTATGAAGGATACTTTTAGCATGGTCCTTCAACGACTATTAGGCTACTCTCTCATAGAGGATGGAAAACATGACGAGGGACTTAAAGAGCTTGCCAAATACTTTGAGAAGCAAAATCCTGAGCGCGTGATTGCCAAAGATTATGCTTATTATGCCAAGGCATTAGATAAGGTAGGTCAGGACTCTTTAGCGGTTATCTATTATCGCAAGGCTTTGGAGAAAGATGCTTCTCTGGGAGGGGAGTTATATCCTGAAATGGCTAATGCCCTTAATTCCCTCGGACGTTTTGTTGAATCGGCCCAGGCCTTAGAGAAAGTGATTGAGCTCAACCCCTCTAACCTCAATAACTACTACAAGCTGGGCGTAATGTACTACCGGATAGGACAGTCTCAGAAAGATACAAACTATTTTCACAAAGCCATTCAGACTTTTACCTACATTAAGGAGAAGAAGCCCGATTTAGTACCTGTTTATACGGAGTTGGGGCGATGTGCGGCGATGTTGGACCCCGAAAGCACTCAGGGCAGAGCTAAACCCCACTATGAAAAAGTAGTAGAGCTGGGGAGTGCGGACCCCACGAAGTATCGGAATGACCTGATTGAAGCCTATTCGTACCTGGGCTATTATCACTACAACAAAGAGGAATTTCAGCAGTCCTATAATGCCTATACGAAACTGAAAGAGTTGGACCCACAGAATCCACAGGCGGCTCAGGCTATTCCTTACTTGGAGAGTGTGCTCAAGCAGAAGCAGAAATAAGGATGTGGTTATACGCTGTGCGTGTGGAGATAGAAGCGGAGATTGCGGAAGCATGGCGGGGTTGGATGCTGCATACGCATATTCCCGAGGTACTACAAACGGGGTGGTTTCGGGGGCATCGGTTCGGAGAAGTGGTAGAACCCCCTCCTCCGGCGGGTAAGCATATCTTCTTAGTGCTGTATGAAGCGGCGCAGGAGTCTGATCTAAGAGCTTACTTAGAGAAGGATGCGCCTCGGCTTCGGGCTGCCTATCCGCCAGAGTTCCAGAAGCGCTTCCAGGCGGAGCGCTGGATATGGCGGATGTAGCCGTAGCGATTATCGGTGCAGGGCCTGCGGGGATAGCCTGTGCTTGGCGCTTAGCCCAGCTCGGATTTTCCCCTCTCATCTTAGAGAAAGCGACTTTCCCTCGGGATAAGGTATGCGGTGATGCCCTTAGCGGCAAATCCATAGCCATCCTCAAAAAATTAGGAGGAAGCGCATTATTAGAAGACTTCTTCAGCCAACCTTTCGTGCTGCCAGCGGAGCGATTGAGTTTCTGGGATGACCGTAAGCATAAGGTATCCTTATCCTTTCCGTCTCAGGGGGGATTACCCCAGGGAGCTACTGCTCCCCGCTTGTATTTGGATAAATGGCTGTGGGAGCAGATTCCTGACCCCGTAACTAAATTATCTGGGGAGAAGGTAGTTCGGGTACATAAGAGGGCATCCTTCTGGGAAATAGAGGGAAAAAGCGGGCTACGAGTTAAGGCTCGGTTTATTGTAGGGGCGGACGGGGCAAACTCCCGCGTAGCGCCATGGGTTTGGCGGTTTCACGGGCTGAATCGTCCCGTAGAAGCCCCTGCTGTGCGAGGATATGCCTCTTCTTCCGAGGTCTATGAGGAGCTACATCTTCACTTTATTCCTCCGTTGCTTCCGGGGTATTTTTGGGAGTTTCCTTTGGCACATCAAAGGCTCAATGTGGGCATAGGCATGCCGCCCCCGGCTCCTGTCAAGGGGCTGCGTCCTACCCTCCAGGCGCTTTGGCCTGAGCCCTTGGAGGGGGTAGGGGGGCACAAAATACCGCTTGCTATGGGGGAACGGCCGCTTTCCGCTCAGGCTTGTGCGTTAGTGGGGGATGCAGCTGCCTTAGCAGACCCTTTCACAGGAGAAGGGATTGGAAATGCCCTTCTCAGCGGTATTCGTCTCGCAGAAGCCCTTGCCCGAGTGCCCATGGCACAGTGGTGGGAAACTGACTGGGAGACCTTCTACACGAAACCCCTCTACCGGGAACTACGCCAAGAAATGCGAATCACGCGCGTTCTCCATCGCATAGCTCGCTCTCCCTTCCGAGTGAGAGGACTCTTAGCCCTGATGCAACGAATGCCCTTTTTGACACGCCCGCTCTTAGACTGGTACGGAGTGAAAGGCTAACTTCGCTGCGATGGAAAGCCTTCTCTCTCTTACCATAGGAGGCCTATTAGCGCTGATACTGGGCACTATTCGCTCCTTGCGCGCTTCAGTGCCATGGGTGAGTGGTGCTTCTGGAGCCATAGCAGTAGCCCTTGGCATCTACACCGCACTCCAACTGCCCGTCCCCCGAAGCAGTTTTTGGAATATGTTATGGGGAGGAGGCATATATAGCCTCTTAGCCGCAGGAATATCGTTAGTTCTGCTCATAGCAATTCCTTTTTTGGCTAATCATCCCCTCTATCGCTCGGAAAGGCAAGGGTGGGAAGTATTTCCTCTGACCCTCCTTATCGGAACAGCCCTAATCAGCCTCGCAGCCAGTAATCACTTTCTCCTCAGCGTCGTAGCTGTGGAGACCGCAGCATTAGGCTCCTACGTGCTTATCAGCTTCATCGGGGGAAATAAACTGGCGGTAGAGGCTTCTATCAAATACTTTCTCATGGGAGCTCTGGGCTTTGCTCTGCTGCTCATGGGCTTCTCTTACCTATACGGCATCACGGGCACGCTGTATATTCATCATCTGCGCCCGATGAAGTGGGAAGGGTGGCAGGATAGCTCCTCCTTTGCTTTAGCGGTGGGGCTGATTGGCATGGGTATTTTCTTCAAACTGGCGGTATTTCCTTTCCACTGGGGGGCACCCGATGCCTATGGAGGGGCTATTCCTTCGGCTGCCGGCTTAGTAGCGGCTACCGCTAAGCTCAGCGCTGCCTTCTTAGCTGGACAAGTGCTCTACGCCGTACAAATACCTCCTTCATGGCTCAGCGCTGCTGCGCTCTTAGCGGCTTTCTCTGCCCTATATGGCAACCTCGCCGCCCTCTCTCAAAAGCAACTTCAACGAATGTTAGGCTACTCTTCCGTCGCCCATGGCAGCTATATGCTTCTGGCATTATGTGCAGGGGCTGAAGGAATTTTAGCCAGCTGGGCTTATGCATTAGTGTACGGGCTGATGAGCGTACTCGCTTTTGGACTGATAGGCCTTCAAGAAAATCCTTTAGAGGAGAAAGAACTGCGCGGCTTAGGCTATCGCCAACCTGGCTATGCAGTGGCCTTGGCGGTAGCCTTAGTAGCCCTGGCAGGGATACCCCCCTTAGCTGGTTTCTTCGCTAAATATGCCCTTTTTGTATCGGCTTTTCGGGCAGGTTTCACTTTGCCAGCCGTCGTAAGCTTACTCAGTGCCTTAGTGGGATACTACTATTACTGGCGACCGGTAGGATGGCTCTTTCAACTTGGCAGTGGAGCAGCTTCAACCCGCCCCATTTTAGCCATAGGGGCATTTTTACTGGTCATCGTGGGCATATTGCCTACCTTAGTATGGGGATGGATGGATTACCTATATGGACTGGCTGGTCTATTCCAAAGTCGCCCCTAAATGTATAGATACTCTCGGCTTATCGGCTTTATTTTAGTAGCAGCTCTCATAGAAGTTCTCTTAGGTAGGAGGTGGGGCAAACTTCCACCCCTGGGCCGATTCCTCTCTCCCGTAGAAGGCTTTTGGCGCAACGCCGAGTCCCCAGAGGGACGACTTCCTACCCAGCTATCTATGCCTAATCTGAAAGACACGGTGCGTATTTTTTGGGACAGCCGATGGGTTCCCCATATTTATGCAAAAAACGAAGAAGACCTCTACCGCATTCAAGGCTATATTCAAGCCTACCTCCGCTTATGGCAAATGGAAGTACAAAGCGATGCAGCTGCAGGAGAACTTAGCCGATTCTTAGGGGAAAACCTTCTGCCCTTTGATAGGGCTATGCGGCGCTTAGGCATGCGGTATGCCGCAGAACGCGCCTTAGAAGAAGTACGCAGGGACTCCCTTTCCTGGTCTATTCTCCAAGCCTTCACTGAGGGAGTAAATGCCTATATCCAAACCCTTTCCCCTCGCGACTACCCGCTGGAATATAAGCTCTTGGATTACGAGCCGCGTCCTTGGACACCGCTTCGTTCTCTGTTCTTAGTCAAATACATGGCTTATGACCTCACTACCCGAAGTAAAGATAAGTACCTCACTCGCTTACTTGCTCGTTTAGGGAGA
>JANWZJ010000027.1:0-14001 GCA_025054525.1 Bacteroidia bacterium
GGCGGGAGTATACCTGTGAGGGCGCTAATGTACCCCCCACCCTAACTTGGCAAGGTGCCCCCCCCGAAACCCAAGCCTATGTAATACGCATGTATGACCCCGATGCCCCAGCGGATACTTTCATTCACTGGATCGTGTATAACTATACTGGTACTTCTCTTTCCCTCCAAACTAAGGGACTTGCCCAAGGCTATAATGACTTCGGAAATATAGGGTATGGCGGCCCCTGTCCGCCTTCTTCAGACCCAGCCCATCGGTATGTAATAGAAGTGTATGCCCTACGCAAACCGCTTGGCTTGAGCAGCCCTCCTACTTGGGATAAGCTACTGATAGCTATGAAAGATAAAGTAGCCGCTCATGCTTCCACGTATGTACGGTACAAGCGCCAAAAGCGCTAATGCGCCGTTGGGGCGTAGCTGAATACTTAGGCATTGGCCTCAGCATACTGGTAGGAGGGGTAGGATTTTTACTGCTCTTAGGTCTGTGGATTATTACGCAGCGCGACCTGGCCCTATGGGAAAATCAAGGCAACTGGTATTTATGGGAGAGAGCCTTTTCTCTGTGGGCTTATGGGACGATGGTAGGCATACTTCTGCTAACCTCCTTTTTAGCCTTATGGTGGTGGAATAGAATTGGCAGAGGGTATCTGCGTCTGCGGGACGGTCTGCGCAATCTCTTGCGCGAAAATCCGTCGCCTCCCCTTTCTGTCGTATCTTCTCCCGCTGAAGCGGTGGAAATGTGGCACGATATTCGCCACGCAGCGGAGCTGATACATTTTTTACAGCAGGTAGTTCGGGGAGAACGGTATACCCTTTCCCCCCATCTGGCTCAGTGGCCAGTGGTAGCACGACAGCTTGCCGCCCAGCTACTGGAAAAAATAGAACAGACCCATGCATCTCAGCACTTTTACCAGCAGGCACTTGCCTACGGTAGCAGAATACTGCGCTTGGGCGAACAAGCTGCTTCGGTAGAGGAGTATCTTCATCAAGCGGGACCGCTTCTAATAGAGGCAGCGGGCGCACAAATAGGCGCTTTCTATAAGCTGGAGGGAGAAAAGCTGAGACGCATTTACGGATATGCCTATCCTCGGGAAGCACCCGAGGTTTTCTCTATGGGGGAGGGCTGGATTGGGCAAGCCGCCTTAGAAGGACGAGCCTTATGGTTCAATACCCTTCCCGAGGGCTACATAGAAGCGCTCTCTGGGTTAGGGCACTCCCCGCCCCAATCTCTCGCCGTCCTGCCTTTAATCGCCGGACAGAGTATCCAAGGCGTTTGGGATATAGCTTCTTTTTCCGAGTGGGGGCCTAATACCTCGGGTCTCATGGAGTATCTTTTACTCTTCTTCGCTGTGGGATACCTTATTCAGGAGGAGTCCCAGCGTCAGAAAATGCTACTTCAAGAGTACGCAACTTTACAGCAACAAGCTACAGAGAAGCATCAGGAAATCGGCTCCTTGAAGTCCAATTTGTCAGCGCTCCAAGCGCAGCTCCAGCAAAGCCAAGAACAGCTTCTCCAAAGTGAAGCACTCTCTGAAAAGCTCGCCGCCCAGCTTCACCAAGAAAAATATCGACAAGAAGTGATTTTTTCTTCAATAAGTGAAGCGGTGCTCCTATTTGATGCCTCAGGCAAAATGCTCTATATAAGCCCCAGTGTCTCCAAGATTTTAGGTTATTTAGAGGCAGAACTCCAAATCTTCTTCCGTCCCGTAGAGAAGAACGATATGGAGATTATTCGTAGTGCGTTCCAGAAGGTATTGGAGGCACCACAAGACCCGCAGACTTTCCGCTTTCGCTATCGCCATAAAAAGGGATATTGGCTCTGGTTAGAGGCTACCGCTCGGAATCTAATTCAACATCCCGCACTAAGGGGTATTCTCGTAGTGCTGCGCAACATAAGCGAAGAGATAGAGTATGAAAAGCAGTATCGTGCCCGTCTCAAATTCCAGTCTCTCGTAGAAAACTCACCAGATATTATCTTTCGCACTGACCGAGAAGGACGCTTCTTGTACATCAATCCCACCATAGAGCGTTATACGGGCTATAGCCCTTCTCATTATATTCGGAATAGTATCTACTCGGTGGGCTTTTCATTAGAGGAGGTCAAGTTTTGGCGCAGTTTCATTGATAGGGTCTTTGGGGAGCTATCCGTACAATCAGCAGAAATAGATTTCCCTTCAGTATATGGGGTCCGGCGAATGGCAGTGCGAGGCATTCCCGAAGCAAGTCCTGATGGCGAGATAGAAACGATAGTCATTTTGCTTCAAGATATTACGGAGCTGCGTCATATCCAAGAACAGCTCCACCAGCAAAACCTTAACCTACAACAAGCTCGCGTTGTCTTGGAGGCTCAAAAGAGAGAGTTAGAGGAGAAGAATCGAGATATTATGGAGAGCATTCAGTATGCTCGTCGGATTCAAGGTATCCTTTTGCCGGACGAAGCCAGTTTCAAGGAGTTTTTCCCGGAAAGCTTTGTGATTTACTGGCTAAGGGATGTGGTTGGAGGGGACTTGTACTGGAGTACTCAGATAGGTTCTTGGATAGCGGTAGCGGTGGTAGATTGTACAGGGCATGGGGTTCCGGGGGCATTCATGAGTTTTTTGGCATATACGCTGCTGGAGACAGCGGTACGTGAGCGGCAGCTTATCCAACCCGCCGAAGTACTCCAATTTATAGATATGCGGCTGAGAACCCTCTTCTCAGGTCAGGAACGCAGCCAGATAGGTATGGAAGTCGCGCTGTGCATGATAGATACAGAGAAGAAAGTTTTACTTTTCTCAGGAGCGCATCGTCCTCTTCTCTTTCATCAAGGAGGACAGTGGCACTTCATACCAGGAGGACCGGCAGGACTGGGCGGAGCCTCTTGGCTTGACGAAATGAAGACCTTCTATAATCACGTCTTTTCCTATCAACCCGGTGATGTATTTTACCTCTATACAGATGGCTTCGCTGACCAACTTAGTTCGCAGCATCAGCGGCGATATTCGCACCGCCGTCTCAGGGAGTTTCTTATGAACACAGCTCAGCTTCCAATGAGCCAGCAACATACCCTCCTGCTCCAAGAACTTCGTGGATGGATGGGGGAAAACTCCGCCACAGATGATATCACAGTATTAGGTGTTCGTTTGTGATATTTAGGTATATTTGTCCTGTCTATGATAGCGTCCCAACCCGAACTTGTCTATGAGCCTCCTTTGGCTTATTCCTATCCCCTTTACCGCAACATGTTGGATAATAGCGTGCTCTTCATCTATCATGGGCCCATTACCCCAGACTTAGTCGTAGATGTGCTGGCGCTGTTAGAGCATAAGCTGGATGATAGCAAGGAAGACCGTCGTGTAGGCAAAAAGCTCTTCAATATCATGGTGGAGTCTTTTGTATTAGGAGAAGATAACCAGAGAAGCCATGCCCTTATGGTACTGCGTCAGCTCCCTTACATGTACACTGTAAGCATGGGTAGGCGCATACCCAGCAATAGCGTGTATCAAGTTAAGGCTTTCTTAGATTGGGTCAATATGCTCTCGGCAGACCAACTTCGTGAAACTTATCAAACTTTGCTGGAAAGTGGCTCGCCTGATATACCTGCTTATGTAGGGGAGATTCCTTCTATTAGCATTTTAGACCTCGCTCGGAAGTCTGGGGAGAAGCTTCACTATTTCTTTGAGTATCTGGATGATGAAGATACTTTCCTATCTTTGGAGGCCCGCATACATAAAACCTGAAATACTATGGAAGCCCTTCGTATAGAGTCTACGCACAAGACGCCTCGTGTCATACTAGACCCTGAAAATGGCATATTTGAGTTTTCGGGGCGTAGTATCCCAGAAGATGCCGTCAGCTTTTATTCTCCTATTTTGGACTGGTTAGATCAGTATGCTAAAAAGCCCCTTGCCCTGACGCATGTGCGGTTTGACTTAGAATACTTCAATACAAGTAGCTCTAAGAATATTTTAGAGGTTCTCAAGCGGCTTGAGTCCATTCATGCGTCTGGACACGAGGTAAGGGTTACGTGGTATTATGATGAGGATGATGAGGACATGGAGGAAACAGGGCAAGACTATCAAGCCCTTCTAAACCTTCCCATAGAACTCTCGGTAAAAGTCCAATCATAGATAGCCTATGAGCATGACATACAGTTATTATAAGAACATGCAGCTTAACAACATCATCTTCGTGTATCAGGGGGAGGTTACGGCTGACCTGGTGTCTTCCATCCTGCAGATGGTAGAAAATAAGCTGGAAGGAGAAGGGGAAGATCGCAAGGTCAAGAAGCGCGTCTTTAACGTGATGGTAGAATGCCTGCAGAATGTTTATCATCACTTAGATGCGCTGCCTCCCACAGACCCGAACAATCCCATTCGGGATAAGACAGCGCTTCTCATGATTGGCCGAGAGGAAAAAGACTACTATATCATCACAGGCAATCATGTTCAGAATGACCGCATTCCTGATTTAAAGTCTCGTCTGGACCGTATCAATCGGGCTTCCAAAGAGGAACTGAAGCAGCTGTATCAAGAGGTTTTGACAGGGACTGGCTTTAGTGAAAAGGGTACGGCTGGTCTGGGAATGATAGACATAGCCCGAAAGTCTGGCCAGCGCTTGGGCTATGATTTTCACCCAGTCAGCGACAAGTACTCCTTCTTCAGTTTGGAGGCTCGCGTGTCTCGCATACCGGAGAAGTAGCTAACTTTGCCCCGCACATGCGAAACCTTGTTATAGAACCTACCTCCAAAACCCCAAAGGTCATCCTTAATGCCGACCTGGGGATTTTTGAGATAACGGGTCGCAGTATCCCCGAAGATGCTATTGGCTTTTATCGCAAGGTATTGGACTGGCTTGAAGAATACAGCAAAAGTCCTTTGGGCGAGACCATATTCAAATTCCAATTGGAATACTTCAATACAAGCTCCTCCAAGTGTCTGCTGGATATTTTCCGTAAGCTGGAGCGCATGCATAAAAATGGCCACAAAGTCTCTATTCGCTGGCATTACGACTCAGATGATGAGGACATGGCAGAAACAGGGCAAGATTATCAAGCACTGTTAGATGTGCCCTTTGAACTTGTGCCTGTATGAGTCAGAAATCCAATACTTTTCCTGAAGAGACTGAATTTCTCAAGAAGGCTCGGGTTACTGCTGAGGAAGGCGCGCTCAGTCCAGACCAGTGGCGCAACGAATATAGCGTTCTCATAACGAAGTACGAAGAACTGCTCAAGATAGTACAAGTACTCACCACCCAGGCGACTCAGTTAGAGAGTAAGTTGGAGAAGGCACGGGCTCAGTTGGAGTTGCAGCGTAAAGCGCTCAGCTTTGAAGTGGAGGGGCTTGAGAAGCAAATTCAGGTTCAGCAAAAAGAGGTAACAAAAAAGGCGCAAGAGCGCGACGTACTTTATGACCAGATGGGCAGGACTCGCATGATGCTCATTGTGCTTTTTTCGGTACTTGTAGTCGTTGTGGCATTTACGATGTACTACCTGTTCATAGATACGGATAAAATGATTACCTTTGTCAAGAAGGTGAGAGGCATTCAATAGGCATATGGCTGCACCCGCAGGTAAAGACCTCTTTGCGGAAGAGTCTCAGCTCCTTCAGGAGGCGCGCTTGACGCTAGCTCGCATAGATATGCCCGCCAGTGAATGGCAAGAGCATTACAAAAAGATGGTAGAGGAATACGAGCGGCTGCTGGGTGAGGCGCGCACCCTCACCCGAATCGCAGATAGAAATCAGCGTAGACTGGATGAAATGAACGCAGAGTTAGAGCGCCAGAATCAGCTTCTGCGTGAGCGGGAAGAAGAAGCTAAGAAAACGCAGCAAGCCATTATCCACAACTTTCAGCGCATTTCCGCCGAGCAGAATGTTATGGATAAAAGAGTGGGGCGCATCCAGATAGCTCTGGTAGTGATGATTGCGGTGCTTACGGTGGTAATACTGTTCATGTTATACTATCTCATCTTTGACCCATATCGCGCGATAGAACTAATGGAAGAGCTTAAGAAGCGCTCTTAGTCTCATAGTGCATGACGCTGCTTTATATCATATTCTGTATAACAGACACATTGGGTTTCTGTACTTTTGCGTGGAAGGGAATCGCCACAGATGCTTCTCAGGCATGTCTGCAAGTAGAGCTTATACGCAGCGATAGGCCCTTCTATGTGATTCTTCAGGAGAGCACACAGACAGGTAAATGGCAAGAAAAAAATCGCCTTCTCATAGATAGATGGAGTTTGCCGCGGGCTGTGGAGCTATGTATTCTGGGCAAAGAGCGAGGGAGAAAAGTGCGTGTTTTGGTATCGGGAATCACATCATCGGCGCCTACTTATACTATCTATGAAGGGTATCCATGGGGACCGCCACCCGCCTCTCCTACGATGCGAATAGAAGGCAGTTCCCCCCGGCTGCTACGACTTTATATCCCTACCGAGGGAAGTTATCTCTTGCGATGCTATAATCGGGTTGGGGAAGAAGTATTCACTTTGCCTATCCAGGTGGCGCAACCGAAAGAATTTCTTTATACACTGCCTGACCAGCTTAAGGGAAGTTACTTGCTGCAGATATACAGCATAGATGCTCATAAAAATCTGGCGGAGAAACCTATAACTCTCTAAAGTGTATGAAAGAACCTGTGGCAGTTCTTGGGGCGGGAACTATGGGCACAGGTATCGCACATGTCTTCGCTCAATATGGTCATCCAGTGGCTTGGGTGGAGGTTGACCAAGCTCGTTGGGAGAAAGCACGCGCCACAGTTGCCCAAAACTTAGACAGACAAATTCGGAAAGGTATTGTATCTGCAGAGGCTAAAGAAGCTATTCTGAATAGGTTGGTTTTCCATGCGGAGGTAGCTCCTGCGGTTCGGGATGCTGTCTTGGTTGTAGAAGCAGTGCCTGAAGAGCTTGCCCTCAAAATTCAGGTATGGAAGGCGGTGAGCCAGTACGCACCGCCTGCCGCAATTCTGGCTACCAATACTTCCTCTATTTCTATTACTCGGTTGGCAGCCCATGTAGCCCACCCTGAACGCTTTATTGGAATGCACTTCATGAATCCTGTCCCCGTTATGCGTCTTGTAGAAGTGATTCAGGGGCTCCAGACCAGCGAAGCTACGGTAGCGAAAGTAATGGAGTGGGCGCGTTCGCTGGATAAAGAACCCGTCCGAACGCAAGATTACCCTGGTTTCATCTCTAATCGTGTGCTCATGCCGATGATTAATGAAGCGATTTATGCGCTGTACCAAGGCGTAGCTACACGAGAAGCCATAGACCAGATTATGAAGCTGGGCATGAATCACCCGATGGGGCCCTTGGAGTTGGCTGATTTTATCGGACTGGATGTGTGCTTGGCTATCTTACGGGTGCTCCATGAGGGGTTTGGGGATCCGCGATATGCTCCCTGTCCTCTATTAGTCAAGATGGTGGAGGCAGGATACTTAGGTAGAAAAAGTGGTAGGGGGTTCTACGAATACTCCTGATGCGCATTCGCCGGTTCATTACTAATCCCTACCAAGAAAACAGTTATCTCCTGATTGGCTCTGGGGGAATGGCTTGGATTATAGACCCTGGTTTCTACACAGCAAGTGAAAGACGGCTCCTTCAAAATTTCCTACAAGCCGAGAAGGTCCAACTGGTGGGCATCTACCTAACCCATACCCACATAGATCATATTTTGGGAGTGCGCTGGCTGGTAGAAGAATACCACTTGCCTGTGTATTATCATGCTAATGAAGAACCTGTCTATGCTCACGCAGCTCAGTGGGCACAAATGATGGGCCTGGCATACGAGCCAGGTCCCCCAGCTACAGCCTATCTTCAGGGGACGGAGACCCTATATTTGGACTCTGAGCCTATTCAGGTATTTTTCGTGCCAGGCCATTCACCTGGACATGTGGCGTTCTATGCCGCCGAAAGCCGAAACCTCCTATCAGGCGATGTTTTATTTCGGGGCAGCATTGGTAACTACGAACTGCCTCTGGCTGATTACAACACACTCATGCATTCGTTGGAAGGACTGTTCTTGCGTCTGCCAGATGATGTAACTGTCTGGCCAGGACATGGGGAACCGACTACGATCGGTTACGAAAGGGTTCATAATCCCTTTCTCGCCTCGCGTTTATGAAGTATCAGATAGAGGATATTCCCCGAGGCACGATATTTCGGCCGCTGGAAGAGCGCCTGAATGCAACTCACACAGCACCACTTAAGTCTGAGCTTACGATACTGGCTCATAGCCGAGAAGGGGTGATTATTTTGGACTTGAGTTTGGTTCAATCCTTAGATAGCTCGGTTCTGAGCGCCTTATTACTTTTGCGCAGGATTTTGCAGGGGCAGGGGCGTCCCCTTATCGTGGTGGCACCCCAGCCAACCGTGCAATCCGTTTTCTCTCTCTCTAAACTTAATGAAATTTTTCTGCTTATGCCGACGATAGAGAAGGCTTTACAGTACATGGAGCAACAATCCGAATTTCTGGCGAAAAAAGCCAGAGAGTTAGAAGAGGAAGAAGAAATGGAGGAGGAGGACTGGAGCGAGGAAGATATGGAAGACTGGGAGGACTCCGAAGAAGATTGGGAAGAAGAGGAGGATTGGGACGAAGAAGATTGGGAAGAGGAGGATTGGGAAGAGGAAGACTGGGACGAAGAAGACTGGGAAGAAGAGGAAGAGGAAGAAGAGGAAGAGGAGTAAAGCCGGGCGAGCATGTTCGCTGTGCGGGTGCTTGGCAGTAGCAGTGCCATGCCTGCACACGGCCGCCATCACCCCGCACAGTGGGTGCAACACGATGGCTTCTACTTTCTAATAGACTGCGGGGAAGGTACGCAATACCAGCTCCTTCGATACAAGCTCAATCCCCATAAGATTCAGGCTATTCTCCTCTCGCATCTGCATGCGGATCACGTGGCAGGAGTAGGTGGCCTACTCACTACGCTACACATGCAAGGGCATCAAAAGCCCCTCTATCTTTGGGGACCACCCGGTCTGCGCAGTTTTCTGGAAGGTCAGTTGCTGGGAATGCTGCCACTCTTGCGTTATCCCATATATGTGCGAGAAGTGTTTCCCCGAAACGAAAAAGTACTTCTCTGGGAAACGGCGCGGTTGCGTATCTATGCATTTCCCCTTCGTCATGGTGTCCCTACGATTGGCTACCTCTTCCAAGAGTGGAATCAGCCAAGGCGTCCCGATATGGAAAAGCTCAGTGCCTGGAACATAGACTCTACGCAGCTTACCCTTCTCAAACAGCGGGGAGAAATCCTTCATAATGGACACCTTATTCGGTGGGACGAAGTATCGCTTCCTCCGCCTCTACCGCGCAGCTATGCCTACTGCAGTGATACCATGTACGCGCCCGAGGTAGTGGATTTTGTTTCTGGGGTAAGCATGTTATATCACGAGTCCACCTTCCTGTCCGTCCATGCAGAAAGAGCTCAACAAACCCTCCATAGCACTGCCCAACAAGCCGCATATATTGCCCAGAAAGCAGGAGCGCGCCAGCTAATCATAGGGCATTTCTCCGCCCGCTACAAAAATCTACAGCCCCTACTTGCCGAAGCCCGGAGCATTTTCCCCGAAACCTACCTCGCTGAAGAAGGACAAACCTATCCCGTCCCTTGAATACACGACCACAACGCTTATTCATTCTACTTTCAGCCTTCTTTTTGGGGAATGCCCTCATAGCGGAGTTTATTGGCGTGAAGGTATTCTCCTTAGAGATGACCTTAGGCGCTAAACCGATGCAGCTTTTTGTCGCTGGACAAGGGCCTCTTTCTTTATCTCTATCGGCTGGGGTATTGCTTTGGCCTTGGGTATTTATCCTCACAGATATTATCAACGAGTATTTCGGGCTTCAAGCAGTACGCTTTCTCTCATGGCTGGCGGTCCTTGTGATTATGTATGCATTTCTCATGGTGATGCTTGCCATGAAGCTGCCTCCAGCAGATTTCTGGCTCTGGCGCCGAGGTGAAAAAGGCCCACTCTATATGCCCGATGCTTTTCAAGCGGTCTTCGGGCAAAGCCTCTGGATAGTAGCCGGTTCTATAACTGCCTTTCTTATTGGGCAGATGGTAGATGTACTAAGTTTTCACTGGCTGCGACGATTGACCCGAGGTAAATGGCTTGCCGTACGAGCCACCGGCTCTACGTTGATTTCCCAGCTCGTGGATAGTTTCGTAGTGCTGTATATCGCCTTTTATTGGGGAGCAGGGTGGAGCTTCGCTCAAGTCAGTGTGATTGCTCTCCTAAACTATCTCTACAAAGGCACGGTAGCCCTCCTGCTTACCCCCGTATTGTACGGCGTGCATAAGCTCATAGACTGGTACTTAGGTCCTGGGCTCTCTGCACACCTCACGGAAGAAGCCGCCGCTCGCAGTGCCCGCGTTTTTGCTCTCTGAAGTTACTTATTCAATTCCGTTCTAAGTGATATCCAATCTCTATCGTACAACCCGCCGCTTGAAACATCGCCATCGCACTGCAATACTTCGTGCGTGATAGTTCGGTGGCTCGTTCCACATCCTCTGGAAGAGCATCCGGGCTCACAATATGGAGATGAAGTTTCACATGCGTGAAAACCTTGGGGAACTCTTCTCTACGCTGGGCTTGGGCACGGACCTGAAAGCTTCGTAGAGTACGACGCTTTTTGCGCAAAATACTCACTACATCTGCCGAGAAGCAAGCCATCATCGCAGAGAGAAGCCCTGCCATCGGTCTTGCTGCTTTTTCGGTGCCCCCTACCGCCCGAGGCGAGTCAAACGCCAGCGAGTGTCCATCCTCCGTTTGTGCGAAGAAATGAAGCCCTTCGCCTAACCACTGAAGGGCTACTTCCATGTGGGCCCGGAGGGATTCGAACCCCCGACCAACGGATTATGAGTCCGCTGCTCTAACCGCTGAGCTACAGGCCCTCACTCACAAAGGTACGCGTCTTCGCTAAAACCGAAGCATTTTCGGTACAAACATCCATCGTATGCCAGCCATTATCCCATAAGCCCTTCCCCTGTAAAAACCTTCCCCCTCCATATAGAGCGGCAGCTTCCGAGGTTGATAAATCAGTTTGCCATGGATTAGCGTATATCTCACACGCTCTCCTTGGAGCAGCTTATTGCCAAACTCCTGCATAAAACTCACATCAGAAATCAAGATGTTGCTTCCCCAGTTTTCGCGAGGGCGATTGAGTCCTTGCTCTATGAGGGTGAGCCGTCCTTCTACGGTCAGACCAGGCAAAGGTTGGTATCGCATAAGGGCGGAGACTTCTTGTAGATTCGCACCGTAGGGATGCGCTAAAAACTGGCGATAGTGATGCCAGGCTGCCCCTACATTAGAGTGGCTGTAAGTATAGGGACGGACGTGATTGTACTCTACTTGCAGGTCTAAGGAGGGAAGCCCTAAATCAAAACCCTTTATCCCTACTTGCCATGCGTATTTATTCCCCCACCAGCCTCTACCTCTTCTACGCATGCCGAAGTTGTAGTCATCCAGCGCAAGCTGTCCATACAACTGAAACCGCTTGAGAAGATTCGCTTTGAAGAGAGCGCCAAGCATGGCATTATCGGGGCTGCCAAGCATTTGTTCAATCGTACGATAAAATATAATCGGGATAAAGTAAGAAAGCTCTATGCCCCGAGTGCCCCTTGGGGTCCAGGGGTTATACATCACTGCTTCAAATGCCCCTATCGTGAATGCAGAGGAAGGGCGCCAGAGTAGTAAGTGTGCCGCTAAATACTTGCGGGGATGGTCGCCCCAAATGTCAGGTTTGAACGGAATCTCATCTACTAACTGGGCAAAGAGGTTATGGTACTCCCAGCGGGCAACCCGTGTGCGCACATGGAGGTGCAAGTACTCAGGGGCATAATCCGAGAGCCATAAACTCTGAAAGCCGGGTCCCCAGAAGACTTTATCGCGTCCTAACTTGATGCGTACCGCTTCTATGGGAGAGTAGGTGAGATAGCCGCGAGTGTTAGGATGGTCAAAGGCACCGCTTCGGAAAGGTTTGAGATAGGCTTCTCCCCAGAGCGTAGCGTATTGGTCGTATCGCTGCCGCACGAAGAAAGGAGGGCGACTCTGAGTCTCTATAATATCCGCATAAAATCCGAGTTTGTGTCCAACCTTCATGCGCAAATAGGCTCCGCGCGTATTCTGGTAGAGCAATCCTGTAGAATCTCGTCCCAGGGCAAAGTATGCCAAGGGACCTATATATACTTCACCGAAGCGTCCTCGTTCTGCAATAAGGTCTCTTCCTTCTGGGAACAGGAAGCGTAGCCATCGTCCTTTCCGAGCGGGGAGGGTGTCCTGAATAATATACGCTAAGCGGTCGTAGCGGGCTTTCTCTAACCGAGGGAGGGCTTCATAGGTGGTTCGGCTGAGCCAGCGCTGCGCTTCTTCCACTGCCCAAGGGCGCACTTCTCCTGGTAAAGTCGTATCCAGCCACCCCCGTACTTGCCAGCGTTCCAAGAGCGGATACGCCTCACTCCCTAAGAAGAGGTCTGCATTCTGGGCAAAAACCCAAGCCCCTATCAGCAGTATCGCTTTTCTCACCCCAGCAAAAGTGATAAATTTGAGAGCAAGCTCTGTTAAGGAACATGGTGAAGCCTCGTACTTATTACGATCTGCTGGGTCTTCCATTTGGTGCTTCGCCCGACGAAGTAAAAGTCCGATACCGGGAGCTGGCTAAGCGCTATCATCCCGATGTGAATCCCTCACCGGAAGCAGCCCGTCTCATGCAGGAAATCAATGAAGCGTATCGGGTGCTTACGGACCCCCGATTACGGTTGGCGTATCATTTGCGGCTTGCTGCTTATGCGATGCGGCGCGCACAGAAGAGAGCGGTAGCTCCTATTCCCCACAGCCCGCCCCCCCCCAAGGTTGCGCCTGTGAGTTATCCATTGCGAATTCTCGTTTTTCTGTTTAGTATTGTACTGGCTTCTTCTGCAGGCTATCACTGGTTGCATCCATTTGCACCATCTCAGGCTCGTTGATGCGGTGTTTTATTTGAAGCACTGCCTCCTTATTTATCCCTGCCCCCTTCCCTCAAAAAAATAGACCTTTCTCATAATCACTTAGAAGTAGTGCCCCCTACGATCTTTGACTTACCCGTCTTACTTAGCCTCAATCTCTCTCATAATCATCTCAGCACCCTCCCCGCTGAAATCTATCGTTGGCAAAGGTTAGAAGAACTGGACCTGTCCTATAATCGGCTCTCTGTCCTGCCATGGGGATGGGGCGAACTATACAGCTTACGCCGCTTAGACTTGCGGAATAATCACCTTAGAACGATACCCTTAGAAATCCTCACAATTCCCTCTTTGAACTACTTAGATTTGCGAGGGAATCCACTTTCTCCAGAGACTCGGCATCTCCTTCAGGTGTGGCGCACTCAAGCCCAGACTACTATTCTCTTAGATTGAAGAAGGATTCTAAGGACTTCTTTTTTGTTGGCATGACTATGCGGAAGCTATTAGCTTTTTTCCTGGGCGCGTCTCCCGCCCAGAACATCATAGGCAAAGAAGTAACTCCCAGCTTGTCCGTCGTAGATGAGAATGAGCGCGAGGTTAACTTAAGCAGTTTGCGGGGCAAATGGATAGTGCTATACTTCTATCCATACGATGACACTCCTGGTTGTACGGCGCAGGCTAAAGAGTTTTCTCGGCTTCTCCCTGATTTTGAGAAATTAGGGGCTGCTGTGTATGGGGTGAGCGCGCAGAGTCCGAATAGCCATCGCAACTTCAAGAGGAAGCATAATCTCCAAGTACCACTTTTAGCGGATACTACTGGCAAGCTATCGGACTTTTTTGGGGTCAAACGCTTCATGGGTATGTGCAGCCGGGACGTGGTCGTGATTAATCCAGCAGGCAAAATAGCTTTACACCGGCAGGGTGTCTCCCCACAGACCAGCCCAAGTGAGATACTGGAATGGCTTCGCCAGCAGCCGAAATAGCCTTACAATCTTACTTCCCCTGTGTAGTCCAGTCCTTTGTAAGTAATGCGATAGCGGTAGCTACCCGCAGGTGCTTTGAAGGCGGGGAACTTGCGCTGGTG
>JANWZJ010000027.1:14011-22287 GCA_025054525.1 Bacteroidia bacterium
GTATGCTGGGCCACTGAGAGAAAAATACCACTGAGTCCCGCCCCATAAGCAACCGAAACTCTACCACACCATCAAACGGGATTTCATAACTAATCTGAAGGCCTCCCTCCGTTCCCCGCGCAATCTCTTGAAGCTTGAAGGTGTTAGTCTTCTTGAGGGGGGGCTGCGCAAATAGGAACGCACCAACGCCAATCAATACCATTCTTACTTCAAACGAGAGAGAAGAAGATAATCGCAGTCGGTCCATATATTAGCTATGTTTTTCTGCAAAGCTATCATTCTGTCTAAATACTCCCGATAAGCAGCGAGGGTCTCCCGCACCGAAGGAGTGAGGCGATGTACCACTTTGAGCTCTCCGTACCGAGTATAAACAGCCATTAGTGCATACTGATAGGGGAGCCATTCGTAATAGAGGTCCTTGAGTTTAGCGAATGAAGCCTCACTTCCTGCACGAATGCGACCCGTAACTATGCGGAACGAGTCCAAGTAAAAGGGCAGTCTCTTGGGATACCGAGCGATTTCCATCATCTGGTTGAGCGTATCCCGATAGGAGCGCAGTTGAGTTTCTATAGTCTGTAGCTCAGGTAAGTGATACTGGATGAGCCGGAGAATAGCTTGCTGATGCGTTTCAAAGGGTGTGATAGCAGAGTCAATAGGAGGTAATGTATCACGCGCAGGGGGTTTCTGAGCGAGTCCTTCATGCCAGACCAGGTTCGCCCATAGACACAGGAGGTATCCAGTCAGGTTGAATGGGAATTTCTCCGAACCGGCTTTCATATTTTGTTAGATTATCCTGCATAGCCATTAGTACTCGCTTGAAGTGGTACGGAGAGAGGATAATCCTACTGCGCACGCGAGCTTTAGGAAGCCCTGGCAGTACTTGTAGAAAATCTGCTACGAACTCTGTCGGCGTATGGGAGATTATGGCTAAGTTTGAGTATATGCCGCCTGCTACTTCTTCGGAAAGTTCTATATTAATCACGTTGCCTTCGGGGGGTTTCTCTTCGCTCATGAAACAAAGGTAATGATTATGCCTATCCTCATAGGGGGAGCGTTATGGATAGGGTGGTTGAGTTGGGTGAAAAAGCTGCCTTTGTGGGGTCTAAGTTCTTTGCTGGCGTATATCGTAGGAGCGCCTGTGGAAATAAAAGAGGTAGAATACTTCTTTTGGCGCCGAGACGGCTACTGGAACCTGAGTTGTAGACAGGTACGGGTATATGGTACTTTGCCAGGAGACTCATCGCCGGCTGCCTGCATAGATAGGCTTTCCCTCAGCGGAATAGGCAAGAAGCTGAAAGCTATTACAATAGAAGGAGCTACCGTATCGCTACTACGAATAGCCCCAGCCATAAAGAACTACCGCTTCTTCCCACAAAGAGGCAGCGGCAAAGAAAGTATAGTCCTTAGTCTCACCGCAAGACAATGTACGCTGGACTTTATCAATCTACCTCCTAATCTTCATATCAATCTCGCAATACAAGCGGCAGAAAGCGAGATAGAAATAGATAGCTTGCATATTCGGGTCAGGCGGCTTGAGTCGTTTGTAAGGCTTTCAGAGTTATGCTGGCGGGGGCGGCTGCCCCTTCCTAAGAGGCTTAGGCTTCAGGCTCAGGGGACTTTCCTCAAAAAGGAAGACTCCTGGCCCGCGCTTAACCTCTACCTGGAAGGAGAAGAAGGCAAGCTGTATGCCCAGGGACGACTCATACAGTGGAGTCAGCCATATGCAGACTTTTACGTAAATGTAGAGGGCGATTACCTGACAGCGCTACTACCTTCTCCATTAGCAGAAGGTATTCCCTGGATAGAGGGTATTGGACGTTGGGAACAGAATAGTTATGAGGTTCGGCTGCTAAGTGCGCCTTTCCGAGGACGGGCAGACTTATGTTTGCAGGGGCGTTTATCCGATGTACCGCATATTACTGGCAGACTTTATTGGAGTCAATACGCCGACCTGCGGATTCATGGTACGTCGCTTGAGCTTGCGGTAAAAGGTGAGAGCTTTATAGCTCCCCTTTGCGGACGATTTCATGGGAAGTGGCAGCCTAAGGTCCCCCGAGCCTACCTTACCTTTTTTTCACCTCAATCGGATACATTACATCTCACAGGGTGGCTGGATTCTGCTGGGATTCAGGGGACATGGCGGCGCATTCCTTTCACAGCCGTATGGGACCGAGCCAAAGGACTATTCCTGAAGGTCCCTTATGCCGAACTAATCCCTCTCTACGAAGCAATACCCCGCAGCCCGGGCTCTACTCGCTCTCCAGCCTTCCCTGTATCTGTAGCTATTAGGCATCTGCATGCAGGAGAGATAGGGGATTTTCGCAGCGTTCTGCTGCATTTACAGAAGGACTCTCTGGAGGGAGAAGCCTCATATTACCGAGAAGGTTGGGAGCCCTTTCAAATACGGGTAAAAGCCGAAATACCCTCTCTACAAGGCATAGGCGCAGCCGAAGCACCGAATGCTAATCTATATGCTGAGTACCGGCGAGATACCCTATGGATATGGGGAACAGGCATTCTGTATGAGGTAATAGGTAATATGGCAGGATTTGTGCCCTTATCTCAAAGGAAGCTCTATCTTATGAAAGCACAAGCTCATACAAGGGGAGGTGGCATAGGCGAAGTTAGCGGAAGCCTCACACGAGAAAGCGCAGATATTCAGGTGCAGGGTGAAATACCTGTGAAGGATATCCTCAACTATTTTCCAATATCGGGAATAGAGGTGGAAAGAGGGGCTTTAGGATTTAGACTGTGTGCTCAAGGTGCATGGGATACTATTCTGCGCTGGGATAATCCTACTGAAGGACAGCTTCACCTGAAAGAGGTAAAGGGGTTTTTCCCAGCATTAGGATTGCCCCTACATAGATGTTCCGCAGAAGTCAGATATGACCCTGATACTACGCATATATACCAGTTAGATGTACGCGCTGGTTCTTTTCACCTTTATGCTCAAGGTACGCTTCAGCATGCTCTAAGCTACCTCTATACAGACTGGCGGCATCTTCAAGGGAATGTGAGAATAGAAGTAGAAGACTTCGTTCTTCAAGAAGTATGGCGCCGAAAGAGAAAAGATACAATCACTCCGTTTGTCCAGCTGCCTACCTCCATGCATCTGGATGTGGAGGCTTCCTTTCGTCGTACTAATCTGCTGGGCATATACATAGACCGCGCTTATGTGCAGGGAGCGCTACATGAGACCATGCTTAGTTTGGACTCCGTACATATATTCTACCGAGACGGCGAAGGATATGCGCGAAGCATGTTGGAGGTGAGTGATTCGGCTTGCTACCTCATGGGGGGCAGTATTCGCTTGCGAAACCTTCCCCTTCTGCCTCTTCTACAGGAGTTAGGAGTGGCTCGGCTACCTGCGATAAAGCAAGTAGGTTTATCCCAGGGCAGGTTCTCAGGGAGGGTCCAGCTTTCCTTGCGATTCACCCCGGAGCTACGCTGGTATCGGCAGAGCACCCTCTGGCTGGAAGGACAAGTTTTCCCTGCTGTATGCCGCACACCGCGATTTCTGCGATGGTTTCGTCCCTGGTATATCGCCGCCTATAAAGACACCATAGACTTCTTAGCGGATATAGAAAGTGCCTACTACACGGATGGCTTTCTTCATATTCCGAATCTACTACTGCTTACGAGGGTGGCTGCTTTCCGGATTCAGGGGTATCACTACCTGTTCCCTAACTCATTTCTCTATCGTATTCAGGTTACGAGGCTGCGTCGTAAGGCTCAGCGTTATGCGGATTTAGAGCGATTGACCCGTCCTGTTTTGACGGCTTTGGAGCAGAGCTTAGGACTTGTCTATGTGGAACGAAGGGGGGCCAAGACCCGTTGGTACTATCCTATCCGATATGCAGTCAATCGGCTCTTCTCTAATTGAGCCGCAGTAAGCTCAATAGCTTCTTTCGAACAGTCTCTAAGAGATGGCTTTCTTTACCCGTGAGGTATAGCAGAAACTGAATGCTGGAAAGAATGAGATGCTGAAGGTTTTGTTCCAGCATTTTCTGGGGCAGGTCGGTTTCGGCATCCAGCTGAAAGTCTCCCCAGTAGGTATCCTCACGCAGGTACATGCGTGGCCAGCGGCGACTGATATTCCATTCGTTGAGTTTTTCTAAGGCTTCTTGTTTAGAGAGCTTAGGAAGTGCGCCGTCAAAGCGGATGATAACCGAAAGAATCTCACCCATCGGCCCCTCTCGCATAATGATCATGTGAGCGTGTGCCGCGATTTCCTGAATCCCCAACACGATATGATAATCCCCATCAGAGTCAGTGAAGTACTTGAGGCGGGTTTTTTTCAGGAAGCGCTCTATGCGGCGTCCCAGTTTCCTTCTTATATCCGTGTCCATAGCCGTGAGAATAAGGTTACCTGTCCCTTTGGGGAATTATACAAACATAAGAAAAAACACCTATCGCCGCCGGTGATAGAGATTATGCACGAAGGGGAGGAGGTGAGGTGCGATTGACAGGGGACTGAGCATATGCAGCAGTTCCTGATAGGCAGCTAAGAGGAAAGAAGCCCCACGCTGACGCAAACCTAATCGCTCATATAGCGCTAGTCCGATTTCTCTGCGTGCTTCGGGGGGGAGGCAGTAAGAATCAAGTTGGCTCTGCTCTTCGGGAGTAGCCTCTGCATATGCCCATAACCATAAGAAGGTCTTTTTACCTTCGGCGATATCACAGCCCCGCTCTTTGCCTGTATCCTCCCCAAAAGCATCTAAATAATCATCCTGCAGTTGAAAGAGCCTACCTATTTTTCTGCCTATCTGCTTGAGGAGGGATATTTCCTCTGATGAAGCACCGCCCAGAAGTCCGCCTACTGCCAGCGCAGTGCCCATAAGGGCACCCGTTTTCTGAAGAATCATCGCTTCATATTCTTCCATGGATACGCCAGCGGTAGGACGTGCCGCTAAGGCTAAGTCGCTAAGCTGACCTTGGCAGACCTCCAGCGCCCCTTCACAGATAATCCGGGTAATGCTGGGCTGTACCGAAGCAGGTAGATAACTTAGTCGCTCATACACGGCGATAAGTAGCGCATCTCCGATGAGGATGGCTGTGTTCTCGTTCGTTTTCTGGTAAAGGGTAAGGCGCCCCCGCCGCAAGGGGGAGCGGTCCATCACATCATCATGTACCAAGGTGAAGTTATGGAGCAGTTCTATGGCATGTAGAAGAGGGAGTGCCTCCTCCCACGATGCCGCTTCTCCTGCGTAGAATGCATAGGCTTTCCATGCTAAGAAAGGGCGAACTCGTTTGCCGCCACTTTCTAAGGCATAGTGCATCCAGGGTTCCCATTCTCCCAGCTCCTTCCAGCGTAGGCTTAGTAGCGTGTAGTCATACAAGTGTAAATCCCACATCTAAGCAAATGTATCATCTCCGCTCTCTACAGAAGCATGTGGCTTTTCACAGAATGCTTTACCTTTGTGGGGTTATGCGTTACCTACTCCTTCTATGCCTTCCCTTGCTATCGCTTTATGCTGGGGGGACTCAATCTTGGACTAACTCTACTTATCCTTCTGCGCAGCCGACCTTTGCTGCTTCTTCCGAGTCTCAAGTTAGCCACAAGAAACAAGGCTTTTTTGCTCGGCTCAAAGCTAAAGCGCTACGCTTCTGGCAGGCCGTCAAGCTACTCACCAGTGACCAAGACCTTATACGGATATTGATTATTGTATTGATTGCCGCGCTGGCTCTGAGTGTGCTTATGTGGGTTTTGCCATGGCCGGTAGATGTGCTGGTGGCGACTGTGGTAGCTATTATAGCGATTATTTTCCTGCTGCGATATATCTAATTCTTCGCTGCACCCGTAGCTCAATTGGATAGAGCACCAGACTTCGGATCTGGCGGTTGGGGGTTCGAGTCCTCCCGGGTGCGCTATGCAAGTGTATAAGCTCCAGGGGCAGCCCCGTGAAGCTGGTGGTTCGGCTGAATCACGCCGTCTCCGCAGAAAAGGCTTCGTCCCATGTGCGCTCTATGGGCGAAGCATACAAAAGTTCTTTATGGTGTCCGCTGCCGAAGCCCATAAGGTCGTCTTTACCCCACGCGTCTATTTTTTTGAGATTAATTTAGGAGAAGCTCAATCCCACACGGCTATCCTACGGGAATACCAGCTACATCCCGTTCATGACTATGTAATGCATTTAGACTTCTGGGCTTGTGGTCTGGACGATGAAGTCAGTATTGCGCTTCCTGTAAAGCTTATTGGTACCGCAGAAGGGGTTCAGATGGGCGGCAAACTCGTACCCTTACTGCGCCGGCTACACGTGCGAGGGAAACTACGAGATTTACCCGACACTCTGGAAATAGACATAACTCCTCTTAAGCTGGGCAAAACGCTCACCGTAGGCAAGATTTCTTTCCCGAACCTTCAGATTTTAGCCTCGTCGGACGCCGCTGTGGCTCGCATAGAGGTGCCTCGGGCTCTGCGCACCCAGTAAAAGTGCGCTTACTCAGACTCATGCTTCTATCGTTAGTCATAGGGGCAGGCATAGGGGCAGCCGGGGTTTTATATCTTTTGCGCCCTACTCCTTCCGTAGAGCCTGCGCCCTCTCACACTGTCATTATAGAGCGGCTTGTTGCGTTAGGGCAGCTTGAAGTGATGGCTGTCCATACCCGAGACATTCTGCGCAAGCAGTGGGAATATCTACTGCCCTTCACCCGTTCCAAAGTGCTGATTGGCGTAGCGGGTGAAGGGCGAGTATGTATAGACTTCGCAAAGGTGCAAGTATTGGAGCAGGACTGGAGCCAGCGCACTATTGGGCTCCGGCTGCCTAAGCCGTACCTATGTAGCGTGAGAATAGACCCCGCTCAGTCTCAAGTGTATGATGCGGATTTTTCTATTATTGAGTGGGCGGGTGGGAATGAGGCTGAACGCTTTCGGCAAGCTCTGGCAGAAGCACAGGAGACCCTGCGGGTGCGTCTCCAGCAGCAAATACCGCATGCCGCCGCTCAAGCTCAAGCCGAAAAGCTCCTGCGTCGTCTATGCGAAGAGATGGGCTGGCAAAAGATCACCATAGAGTACCAATAAGCTGAGCAGGTCGGGCTATTCATGCAGCGGCGTTTAGAGCGTAGCGTACTCCCGATACTTTACTTGGAAGATGTTATTGTACTGCCTGCGGGCTTAGTAATGAAGGGGTGGCGGTTAGTGCCTGAGTCATTCCTATGGTATATACCCCATGCTCTCGCCTACTGGCAAAGGTATAGCCTCTATAAAAGATTGACTCTTCGGGCTTTCCCTGAAAAGTTAGAGGAAGCGATGGTGATTCACCACCCCTGGGCGAATAACTATTCCCACTGGTTCGCAGATTGCCTGCCACGACTTCTCAGCGTAGAGCGATATACTTCGTATCCGCTGCTGCTGCCCAGTAACTATCAGCGTTTCGCTTGGGAAAGCCTGAAAGCCTTAGGAGTGGAACGCATTCTACCGATGGAGCCGAAGTACTTCTATCGGGTGAAGTGGTTAGTGCTTCCACACATGCCCTGGCTGGATAGCTTGGTGCTCTTTTATCCGCAGGTGCAGTTTTACCGGGAACGATTTCTCTCGCTATGGGGGCGCTCGCCCGCAGGCAAACGAATCTACCTCTCTCGAGCCCGAGCTACCCGTCGCAAGGTCCTGAATGAAGAAGAGATTCGCCCTGTCTTAGATAGATACGGCTTCCTATTTTTAGAAGCAGAGCGCCTTTCCCTTGCCCAGCAGGTAGAACTTTTCTCCCAGGCGCATGTACTTTTAGCCCTACATGGGGCAGGTCATATGAACCTCCTCTGGATGCCTCCGGGCAGCCACATCATAGAAATAGTCAGTGAAGCGCACACTACCCCCCACCCCGTGCACTTCATGTACGCAAACTTCAGTCGCATTCTCGGACATCAGCATTCTGTATTCTATGCAGCTACTGCGGAGCATAGTAAGAGGGAAATTTTTGATAGAGCTGATGTAATCGTAAATCCCGAGCGGCTGGCCGCTTTCTTGAGCGAAGTGCTCAACGCTCAATAGAGATATGCCTAACCCAAATAACTCCCTCTATGACGCTTAACCCCGAGCCGGCTCCCACAAATGCTCTGAGACCAGCTCTGACAAGACTATGCTTTACGCTTCGGTGGATAAGTGATGGCTAAATGATTAGCCTTAGATGGGACATAGATTATGCCCATAGTCTGTATGGCTAAGAGCGTATGGAAGTATAGGCTTTCTCTAACTGTCTGAACAAATACAAAATCAACCCCAAAATTTCTAAGGCCTCGTGCCGACCCATCAGCATAGATAGGGCAGGTTCATGAGCGGT
>JANWZJ010000028.1 GCA_025054525.1 Bacteroidia bacterium
CCTTCCTTACCCCCCATCATTCAACAATCGTTCTACCACCTCTCGCATCCCCTCACTCGCTGGCTTCGCTATCACTTCCACGCCGTAACTCAAAGTAGGACGCGGGTCCACCAAAAACTTTCGTTTCGCGCGGTATGCTTCATCTACCAGTCCTGCCGCAGGATACACTTGAAGCGAGCTACCCACTACGATGAAAATATCTGCTTTCCGCGCCCAGCGTTCTGCCACCGCATATGCAGGCACCTCTTCTCCAAACCACACGACATGCGGGCGGAGCTGTGAGCCCTTCTCACACTTATCCCCAAGCCGAATCGGACCGTACCCAATCTCATAAATCAAAGAAGAGTCCGCCGTACTGCGTGCCTTAGTAAGCTCCCCATGCAGATGTAGAATGTAAGAAGAGCCCGCCCGCTCATGTAAGTCATCTACATTCTGGGTGATAACTATTACTTTATAGTGCCTTTCTAACTCTTTGAGCAAGAGATGCCCGGGATTAGGCTGAGCTTGCGCAAGCTGAGTGCGTCTCTCATTATAGAAATCTAACACGAGTTGGGGGTTACGCTGCCAGGCATCAGGAGTAGCTACCTCATAAATAGAGTATTTCTCCCATAAACCGCCACTATCTCGGAAGGTAGAAAGGCCGCTTTCTGCCGAGATGCCTGCTCCTGTTAGAACTACTACCAGTTTGCCGGCTTCTACTTGGGGTGGATTCTGGAGCCACTCAGGCCAAGGCGGTACCCTTCGCATACTCCAAAGATGTATCGCAAGCGTCAAAAATCCCTCTAAGTAGCATATAGGTATGGATACCCCGCACGCAAAGGCTACAGGTCTGGACCGTCTATCTATGAAGCCATTCCTGGCTAAATAGCGCTAATGCCCAGTAGCCTATCCTTAGCTTCATTGACGGAGTCAAGAAGACCCTCACAAAGGCGCTTCACTTCCTGTGTAAGCTATGATGCCGTGGCGATTAGCCTTAGAACAGGGGGTTTTTCTTCGTTCTATCCGCTCTGCCAACCGAGCCAAGCAATCTGGACCGCCCATACACCGAAGGCGACCTCGGGGATAGACTTTTTCAGTGATAGGATTTAGGGGGTTCTTTGGGTGGAAGCGGAAGGGTTCCTGGGATACCCAGAAGTGGAAATTCCTTCCGCAGGGGATGATACTCAAAGTCCTCCGGCAAATAAATTCGGCGCAGGTCAGGATGCCCCCGGAAGCGAATGCCCATCATATCATAGGCTTCTCGTTCATGCCAAGCAGCCCCAGGCCATAAGTCCGTAACCGTCTCTACTTCGGGATTTTCTTCGGGAAGGCGCGCTTTAACCCGTACCCGCAAGCGCCGAGAAAGGCTAACTAAGTTATACACTATTTCAAATCGTAGTCCTTCCTCAAAGTGATCCGTAGCACCTATATCCACTAAGTAATCAAAGTTATGCTGTTCCTTGAGAGCACGCAGGAAGTCTTTCAGTTTGCTGCGCTCTACTTGAAAGGTGAGCTCACCTGCATGAATCTTAGCTTCTACTCCTTCCTGCACCAAGGCATCTCGCAGCGTCAAGATAGCTTGCATACCTTAAAGGTAAGAACTTCGCGTAGATGGGGCTGCGATTATGGCGGGGCCCTGTGCTGGCAAACTACTACCTTACCTATCGGTGTAATGCGGCCTGCTCTTTTTGCGACATTTGGGAGAAGCCTTCGCCTTATGCCACACCCGAAGCCGTAGAAAAAAACCTCCGCAGTCTCCGCCGCATGGGCGTGAAAGTAGTGGATTTCACAGGGGGAGAGCCCCTTCTGCATCGGCAACTGACTCTTTTCCTGGACATAGCTAAGCGCTTGGGCTTTATCACCACTATCACCACGAATACCCTACTCTATCCCAAAAGAGCCCATGAACTCCGCGGCAAGGTAGATATGCTGCATTTTTCGTTAGATGCAGCTTCTGCCGAAAAACATAACGCCCTAAGGGGAGGAGTACCCTGCTTTGAGTTCTTGGAGGAGAGCCTACGAGTAGCCCAGCGCTTAGGAGAGAAACCGGATATTCTCTTCACCGTGATGGAAAACAACTGGCAAGAGATAGAAGCGGTGTATGAACGCTTCGTGCGTCCCTATCAGCTTATTCTCATACTCAATCCGATTTTTCGCTACAATAGCGTAGGAGCAGACACCCTTTCCTCGCAAGCATTAGTCTATCTGAGAAAGTGGGCACGCAAAAAAGATGTATATCTCAACGAAGCCTTTCTCCGACTAAGGGCTAAGGGCGGTAACTCTCCTACCCGTCCTGTATGTCGGGCTTCTTCGGCAGTAGTGGTAATCTCCCCCGATAATCGCTTACTACTTCCCTGTTATCACGCCCATGAAGCCGGCTATAGCTTCCCCATAAACGGTTCCTTAGAAGAGCTTTACCATAGCGAAGTGGTTCAACACCTTAGAGCATTAGAGGGGAGGTTTTCTTTTTGTGAAGGCTGCGTTATCAACTGCTATATGGAACCGAGCTTTGCGGTGGAGGTATCTCCATACTTCTGGGCTTCTTTACCGAGTACGCTTCGCTATATATGGCGCAAATGGGGAGTAATAGGTAGTTTGCGGCTCTGGTGGAACTATCTACAAGCAGGATGAGGGGTTATACTTTTGCAGCGTGCGTCGCATTCTGATTATTGGCAGTGGTCCTATTGTGATTGGGCAAGCGGCGGAGTTTGACTACTCAGGCTCACAAGCTGCTCGCGCCCTGCGGAAAGAAGGATACGAAGTGCATTTGCTCAACTCCAACCCCGCTACTATCATGACGGACCCGGTTACAGCAGACCATGTATATCTTCTCCCCCTCACCCCTGATAGTGTGGAGAAAATCCTGAGTACTCAGCACATAGATGCCGTGCTTCCCACGATGGGTGGGCAAACCGCTTTGAATTTAGCCATGCAGTGTGCCCGCAAGGGGCTCTGGGAGAAGTATGGGGTAGAGGTAATCGGCGCTTCCCTCAAGGCAATTGAGGTCGCAGAAGATAGGGAGCTCTTTCGGCAGTGGGGAGAAAAGCTGGGACTACCTATTCTGCCTGCGGGAATTGCACGCTCTTACTTAGAAGCTAAAGAAATCGCTAACCGAATCGGCTATCCGGTGGTCTTGCGCCCTTCTTATACGCTGGGGGGAGCCGGCGCCCAGCTCGTACATTCTAAGGCAGAGTTGGAACGAGCGGTAGGCAGAGCTATCGCCCTTAGTCCCGTCCATGAAGTACTGGTAGAAAAAAGCGTAGCGGGTTGGAAAGAGTTTGAGCTGGAGGTAATGCGGGATAAAGACGGAAACTTCATCGTGGTCTGTACGATAGAGAATCTGGACCCTATGGGCATTCACACGGGGGATTCTATCACGATAGCGCCGGCGATGACGCTCTCCGACTCCGTCATGCAGCGCATGCGAGAATACGCAAAGAAATTGCTTCTTTCTTTCTCCGATTTCGCTGGGGGATGTAATGTGCAGTTTGCGGTGAGCCCCCACACCGAAGAGATATACCTTATAGAGGTCAATCCCCGAGTTTCTCGCTCTTCTGCACTGGCATCCAAGGCGACTGGCTATCCTATCGCTCGGATTGCGGCGCTCTTAGCTGTGGGCAAAAGGTTAGACGAAAACACAAACCCCGTAACTGGCACTACCTCCGCTTTCTTTGAGCCTACGATAGACTATGTGGTGGTCAAAGTGCCGCGTTGGAACTTTGATAAGTTCCCGGGGGCTAACCGCCAGCTGGGCATGCAAATGCGCAGCGTAGGCGAAGCTATGGGCATCGGACGCTCCTTCATAGAAGCCCTACAAAAAGCCATCCAGTCCTTAGAGCTGCGCCGAAATGGCCTGGGTGCCGACGGACGCGAAATCCAAGACCTAACCCAACTGCTTCATGGGTTAGAGCACCCCTCCTGGAATCGTATCTTCTATGTACATGATGCTCTTTTGGCGGGAGTGCCCCTACGCACTATCCATAAACTAACCGCCATAGATGAATGGTTTCTCCATGAAATCCAAAAGCTGGTAGAGTTAGAGCAAACCCTTAGCCAGCATACCTTGGAGACCCTCACCCCTGAGCTCCTTTTCAAAGCCAAGCAATATGGCTTGGGAGACAGGCAAATAGCCCATTTGGTAGGGACGCTGGAGAGCCAAATCTACAATCTGCGCAAAAAATGGGGTATTCATCGGGTGTATAAGCGAGTGGATACTTGCGCTGCCGAATTTGAAGCTCAAACCCCTTATTATTATTCTACTTTTGAGAAAGATGGGGAAGAAGAAGGGGTTCGCTTTAGCTCTCCGCAGGAGGGCAAACCGCGCCTTTTGATTTTAGGCTCTGGTCCGAATCGCATAGGACAAGGGGTAGAATTTGACTACTGCTGCGTGCATGGGGTGTTAGCTGCTCGCCGCTTAGGGTATGAAGCGCTTATGCTAAACTGCAACCCCGAAACCGTCTCCACAGACCCTGACATCTCCGACCGCCTGTATTTTGAACCTGTTTTCTGGGAACATGTGTATGAAGTGATAGAAAGAGAAAAGCCAGAAGCTATCGTCGTTCAGTTAGGCGGTCAGACCCCTCTCAAACTCGCAGAAAAACTCCATCGCTACCAAGTACCTCTTTTAGGTACTGCCTACGAAAGCATAGACATATCCGAGGACCGAGGCAAGTTTTCTTCCCTCTTAGAGCGATTGGGTATTCCGTATCCTCCTTTCGGTGTGGCCCATACACCCGATGAAGCCATAACCTTAGCCGAACGGCTCGGCTACCCCGTCTTAGTGCGTCCCAGCTACGTATTAGGAGGTCAGCGCATGCGAATCGTAGTAGATGAAGAGGAACTGATTGAACAAATCGTAACGATTCTACGGGAAATGCCCGGAAATCGTATTCTCATAGATCGCTTCCTGGCAGGGGCGGTAGAAGCCGAGTTAGATGCTCTCTGTGATGGAGAAGAGTTAGGCGTTTTAGGGCTGATGGAACACATAGAGCCAGCAGGGGTGCATTCAGGTGATTCTACGGCTGTGCTTCCGCCTTTTTCCCTTCCTCCTTCCGTACAAGCACAAATGATAGACTATGCTCGACAGATTGCCTTTGCCCTTCAGGTACGGGGCTTCCTCAATATTCAATACGCCTATCACCAAGGGAAACTGTATGTTCTGGAAGCCAACCTCCGAGCCTCCCGCACGGTGCCCTTTTTATGCAAAGCCCATAATCTCCCATTCGTGCAGTGGGCGATGGAAATTTTAGTGGGACGAAAAAAGGTAAGAGACTTTCATTTTCCCGAAGCCGCTCACGGATATGCTCTCAAAGTGCCTGTTTTCTCATTTGACCGCTTCCCCGAAGTAGCTAAAACGCTTGGCCCTGAAATGCGCTCTACCGGCGAGGAAATACGCTTCATAGAGGACCTTAGTGATCCTTTCTTTCAGGAGTTATACGCACAGCGTAGCATATATTTGAGCAGATGAACTGGAGTGCTGTCCTGCGGGCGGTACGCGGCATACCTATGTATTCCCAGCGGCTGGGAAATGCTACTCTTTTCCCCCAAGGCACCTTAGAGGTAGATAACGCCTTAGCCAGCGAGCCTACGGCAGTCCTCGTGGGCTACCCTTACTACCAAGGCCGAAGTAAAACCTACTACTTACCCCGTAGCACTTGGGCAGTGCGCCGAAAACTATACCGTCTGGCTCTGCCCAGCATAGCCCTCAAGTTAGTGGATATAGGAGATATTCAAAGCAGGGGGCAAGAAGCCAGTATGCTCTTGGAAGAGGTGGTACGAGAGATTTTGCGGAGGGGGCATCGGGTTCTTGTAGTGGGCGGGAGCCAAGAAGCTGCTCATGCCCTGTACCGAGCGATAGCCGCCCAAGAAATCGCTTTCACTTACACCCTCATAGACCGCAAGTTAGACCTGCTGGATGCGATTTCGGCGGTAGAAATGCCCCACCGACGCTTTCATCGCGATATGCTTATGGATGGGGAGGTATTGGTACCTGTTTGGGGACAAGTGCTGGGACTGGCTTGGCACTGGGTCAGCGGAGTAGAAGAAGAAATACTCCACGCCCAACTGCGTGTCCCTTACCTTCGGCTTAGTGAGATTCTGGCAGACCCTGACTTGGCTGAGCCATTTCTGCGCACAGCAGACTTGATTACGATGGATTTAGGGATTGTGCGGGGGGCAGATGCCCCAGCGGTATTAGACCCTGAGCCCGAAGGCCTTCCCATTGAAATAGCCGCTAAACTGATGCGCTTCGCAGGCATGGGTTACCGCTCGTTCGTCCTGCATATCGCCAACTACTTTCCCAACCGGGACACCGATGGACGCACCGCAGCCGCCCTCGCTGTGCTCTACTGGTACTTTTTAGAAGGGCTCATCAATCCTCAAAATGATTTCCCCAGCCCAGACCGTAGCAACTTAGACCGCTACGAAGTGCTCATGCCCGAGTCTGAGCCCACCTCCCTCACTTTCTACCAACATACCCTTACTGGACGCTGGTGGATGGAGATTGTCCCCGAAGGCGGTATGGGTCGGCTTTTCCCTTGCACTCGCCGAGAATATGAAGAAGCCCTGCGAGGCGAAGTGCCCAGATTGTGGTATGTGCTCATGATGAGCTTGCCTACTTCTCCTTAGCCGCTACGGTTGATAAAGAGGCAGCCACACCCCTAACGCACTCCGAGGAAAATACTTGACCCGCCGGCTTAATATCCATGTTCCATGCCCATGATAGAGCGGCACGACGGGCACTCCCCGTCCAATCAAACTTTCGGCTTGGGTGTATGCTACACGACGCACCCACTCCGAAGGACTCTGCCGACTAAGGGTAATCAGACTATCTACCTGCGCATGTGACCAGCTCGTGGTATTGGGACCTGCTGGCACTTTCTGACTGCTCTCAAAAAGAATGAGAAAATTCTCCCCCTCAGGAAAATCCGCTATCCAGCTCGCCTTCCAAAGATGCACCTTGCCCTTGATGATAAACTCCCGTAGCGAAGGACCTAAAAGGTATTCCACCTGCATTCTTACGCCTTGTCTCGCCAGACAACTGCGCAGATATTCACATAGCTCTCTAAAAGTAGGAGAAGCATATAAAGTGAGGGTGATTTCGTTGAGCTGTTCTGCAGCTGTGGAAGCGTCCATTTCCTCGGGAGGTGTGGGCATATGCGCTAAAAGCATCGGTGGAATAAAAGTAGAAGCAGGAGTTACTTCACCGGGAAAGAGTTTATGGGCTACGCTACATCGCCGCACCAAACTGCGCAAGCCCCATCTACGCTCCATCCTGCTAAACGGCGACTCCGGGCGCGTATCCATGCCTAAATACTCTATGCCTAGTTGTGGCACAGAGAGCACATAGGCATCACTCGTCCAGCTACTGTCTTTGTGTAGGAGGTAGCTTAGCGCTTTGTCCATACCCTCAAAGCCCTCTATTTCGCCGCGACGCAGCGCTTCCCAGGCATACAGGCGGTTGGGGAACCAGCGAAAAACTACTTTATTAGGGAGGCCTTCTCCTCGCCGACGAAATACTACCATCCGACCCGGCTCGTGATAAGCCAGCGAAAAAGGACCTAGTCCCACGGGATTTTCCCCGAAGCGCCTACCCAGCTTCTGGGCTACTTCTGGTAGGACTATCGCCGCATAAGGTATCGTGAGAAGGTGCAGAAAGGGAGCATAGGGTTTCTCTAACTCCACTTCTACGATGCTATCTCCTATTGCGCGCAGGCCTTGTATGTAGGGGGCTTGCCCTCGTTCGTAGGCGCTCCACCCCCGAATAATCCCCCGAAATAGATAACTTCCCGGAGAAGCCAGTTTCGGGTCGGCTAGTCTATGCCAGCTATAGAGGACATCTTGGGCTTTTAGGAAGCGGTGCGGATGCCCCGCATAAGCTAACTCCGTACGCAGAAAGAACCGATAATGCCGAGCATCGGGTGAGATTTCCCAGCAGGCAGCCGCAGCAGGAATCGGACGCAGGGTGCTATCGTAGCCTACTAACCCCATAAAGAGCTGCTGGGTAAGCCACACGCTGAGTTGGTCCCTTGCGTAAATGGGGTCTAAACTGGCATAAGTGCCCAAAAACCCGAAGCGCAGTATGCCAGGGGGCGGTTCTACGGAGCGATGGCACCCCCAAACCACAAAAAAAGCAATCCACCCTTTATGCACTTTCATCTCTCTGCAAAGTACCTGCGGTTTTCCTTAGCTTTGTAGGAGAGGTATGGGCAAGGTCATCGCCATCGCAAATCAAAAAGGAGGCGTCGGCAAAACTACCACCGCTATCAACTTAGCTGCTTCTTTGGCTGCGTATGAGTTCAAAGTCCTGCTCATAGATGTAGACCCCCAAGCCAATGCCACTTCCGGCCTGGGAATAGACCCCCGAAATGTAACGCAAACTATCTACGATGTGATTCTGGGCAACTTACCTGACCCGCGCCCTCTCATCCAACGAGTAAGTAAGTTAGGCAACCTTCACCTTATTCCTGCACATATTGATCTGGTCGGGGCTGAGGTAGATATGATTAACCTTCCCCAGCGAGAGCATCGTTTGCGCAGGGCTATTGAGCCTATACGAGGCGAATATGACTTCATTTTCATGGACTGCGCACCCTCATTAGGGCTGATTACAGTGAATGCGCTCGTGGCAGCCGATAGTGTGCTGATTCCGGTACAGTGCGAGTATTTTGCTTTGGAGGGGCTGGGAAAACTTTTGAACACCATCAAGATCGTTCAGCAGCGCCTCAATCCTTCTCTCACGATAGAAGGAATTCTTCTTACGATGCATGATGTGCGTTTGCGCCTTTCGCGTCAGGTCGTGGAAGAGGTTTCGCATCACTTTGAGGGAATAGTCTTCAAGACGGTGATTCAGCGCAACGCGCGCCTTAGCGAAGCCCCAAGCCATGGTAAGCCCGTCATAGAATACGATGCAAACTCCCGAGGTGCTCAAGATTATATGGCATTAGCGGAGGAGATTCTCCAGCGGAATAACATTCCTATCCCTGCATGAAGGGGCGCGCACTGGGCAGAGGGCTGGGAGCTATTCTTCCCGTGGATGAGCAGCTTGTGGCACGCTCTCACAGCGTGCAGGAAATCCCAATCCATCTCATAGAACCGAACCCTTTTCAGCCGCGATTAGAGTTTCCGGCAGAAGAGCTGGCGGAACTGACTGAGTCTATTCGCCAGCATGGGCTTATCCAGCCCATCACGGTGCGACAAGTAGGCGAAAAGTATCAAATCATCGCAGGGGAGAGGCGCTGGCGCGCAGCCCAAGCAGCAGGGCTTACCCAAATCCCCGCTTATGTTCGCACTGCGGATAATACACAACTTCTGGCTTTTGCGCTCGTGGAGAATGTCCATCGGCAAAATCTCAATCCCATAGAGCTGGCTTTGGCTTACAAGAGGCTTATGGAGGAGTGCGGCTTAGACCAAGAAGCCGTGGCACAATACGTAGGCAAAAGCCGCCCTACGATTGCTAATACGCTACGGTTACTAAAACTACCGCCCGAAATCCAAAAAGCTCTCAAAGAAGGCGTTATTACGGAAGGTCATGCCCGTCCTTTGCTTTCCTTAGAGCAGCCTGAGCAGCAGCTTGCTCTCTTTCGGGAGATTGTAGAAAAAGGGCTGACCGTGCGGGAAGTAGAAAAGCGCGCAGCACTCCTTGCCGAGCCTTCTTCCCCTTCCCCTCTCTCTAAGCCCTCCCCCACCCCCCTGCAAATCCACCTTCAGCATATCGCACAGCAGCTCACTTATCACCTGCATGCACCCGTAGAGATTCAGAGCCGGAAAAAAGGCGGAGAACTGCGTATCCGCTTCACTTCTCCGGAGGATCTAGAGCGTATATTAGAAAAATTAGGTCTTCAGCTATGAATTCCTTCACCCTGCCGAATGGATTGACGGTATATCTTTTGCCTTCTGATTCGCCTTTTACGGCGGTTATGCTTGGGTATCGGGTGGGCGCCGCTCATGAAAAGCCCTCCGAAGCCGGCATGGCACACCTTTTGGAGCATCTGCTTTTTGAAGACGACCGAATCGCCTACGACTCCCGCCTACAAGCTGTGGGCGGCAGCACAAATGCCTATACTGGGCAAGATTATACAGTGTATTATGCGCGAGTGCCTCGGGAAGCGGCTATGTTGGCTTTGGAGTTGGAGGCTGAGCGGCTTTTTCGCCTCTCTATCTCGGATGAAAAAGTGCGCATCCAGCAGCAAGTAGTAGCCGAGGAGTTCCGCCAGCGTTATCTCAATCCCCCTTATGCAGACCGCCTCTTTCATTTATCCCGGGCAGCTTTTCCGGACCATCCCTATCAGAGAATGGTAATCGGAGAAACCCCCGAGCAAATACTGGATTTCACACCTGAGCAGGTACGCGCCTTTTATGCTGCGTATTACGCACCGCAATACAGCGTTTTATGCGTCGCCGGTGGAATAGAACCTGACACAGAGACTACCATCGCTAAGTTATACGGCGAATCACGCACATCGAAACCCCTTCCTTCTATCCCCTCAGTAGAAGAACTGCCCTCCCCTACTCCCTTCATATCCATAGAAGCCGAAGTACCCCAAACTGCAGTATTCTGGGCTTTTCGCATACCTCCCTTGGAGCATGAAGATATTCCTGCTATAGATTTGCTGGATGACTATATCGGCGATGAGACTATTGGCTACCTTAACCGAAAAATAGTTCAAGAAAAAGCCTTGGCTTCTCGGATAAGCAGTTATGTTTGGCAGCTTCACGCAGGGGGACTATGGTTGATAGAAGCCTACCTTACTGCTGGGGTGAGTCCTGAACAATATGAAGCTGAACTGCAGCGTGCCTTGGAGGCGCTTATTCATGAACGATTGGAAGACGCCCTGCGGCTGTATCGCCCCCAGAAATATCTAAGTCTGCACCGAGAAAGAGAGCGCGTTTTGGATAAAGCGCGCGCTTCAGTACATGCACATTTAGCGGGGCATCCAGAATGGTATGAAGACCCTATCACCCCTTACGAAAAAGTATCGCTTTCAGACCTGCAGAGAGTAGCCCAGACCTATTTCAGTTCAGAGCGGCGCGTTCGCTTACACTACATCCCGAAGAGCGTAGGGGCTACTGGATAGACACCTGCCCCATATTCTGTTTGAAGGGCTTCTACCACTTCCCGAACATGCCGCCAACCAATCAGCTCACCCCATTCGGAGATACTACGGGGATAGTTGAGACCCAACTTGACCGCTTGATCCAAAACAGGCAGGTTTAGTTGCGCTTCCCCGCTAAGGAGAAGGGCTTCATTGAGAACAAGGCATAAGATACGAGGGCTTACCATGCCGATTCTATCGGGAGAGCGTAGGCTCTGGGGCTCAAACGCTAACAGACGCTGCCATGCCCCATCCGAGAGAGCCGATGCCTCTAAAACCTCCCGCAGGCAAAATCCCGGCAAGAGATTCACCCCTACACTCACTTCAGCCCATGAAGGGTCCGGCAGAAGCCGCCGCAACGGCTTTTTCACGGCATTTAGTAGAAGGAGGTAGGGCTTCTCAAGCACTAATAGGGGTGAAGGACGCTCATCTGCTTCTGTATCCACCCAGACGGGGTACTGATGCAGGTCTGGCGGCAGCACACCCTGCCACACCCAAGGTTGAAAGTGCCACCGTTTCCCTATGCCTGCTTGCAGAGCAGCCAGACGCTCCACCGAACCAATCGCTAATGCGCGCACAGGCTCAAAAGTGCCAGTTTTCCCGTATATTTGCTGCATGCCATACCTTTTCACCTCAGAATCGGTCTCCGAAGGACACCCAGACAAAGTGGCAGACCAAATCTCCGATGGGATTTTAGATGCTATTTTAGCCAATGACCCCTACGCGCGCGTGGCCTGTGAAACCTTAGTTACCACAGGGTTAGTAGTGCTGGCAGGTGAAATCACCACTTCGGCTCGGGTGGAATATGAAGAAATAGCTCGTCAAGTCATTAGAGATATTGGCTATAATCGCTCTGAGCTTCGTTTTGATGCGGATAGCTGCGGAGTGATTGTGTCTATTCATCGGCAGTCCCCCGACATCGCCCAAGGGGTCAATAAAGGACAAGGATTAGACCCGGACTTAGGGGCTGGGGACCAAGGGATGATGTTTGGGTATGCTTGTCGGGAGACAGAGGAATACATGCCTATGCCTATTGCTTATGCCCACCGAATCCTGCGAGAACTCTCCCGCATCCGCAAACAAGAATCCCACCTCATGCCTTATCTGCGTCCCGATGCTAAATGCCAAGTTACCATAGAATACACGGATGAGGGTAAGCCGCTGCGTGTGCATACGATTGTAATTTCCACGCAGCATGAGGAGTTTGCGGAGGATTGGCGGATCATGCATCGGCGCATAGAAGAAGACATACGGAATATTCTACTGCCTCGGGTCATACCGGCGGAGATGTTAGATGAGCGCACTCGGCTTTTTGTCAATCCAACTGGCCGTTTTGTGCTGGGTGGTCCGCATGCGGATACAGGGCTCACAGGACGCAAAATCATCGTAGATACCTATGGAGGGCGCGCTCCCCATGGAGGGGGGGCTTTTTCGGGGAAAGACCCCACAAAAGTAGACCGCAGTGCTGCCTACATGGCTCGTTATATCGCTAAAAACTTAGTGGCAGCGGGAGTAGCCGATGAGATACTTATTCAAGTGGCTTATGCTATTGGTATCGCTCAGCCCGTAGCCGTGTATGTAAATACTTACGGCACGGCGCGCGTGTCTCTAAGTGATAGTGAAATAGGGGCACAAATTCTCAAACTCTTTGACTTGCGCCCTGCTGCGATTATAGAACACCTTCGCTTGCAGAACCCCATCTATCGGGTAAGTGCTGCCTACGGGCATATGGGTCGGCAGCCCGAAACTATCACCTTTACTCATACTACTTGCATTATTGAGCAGACGCCCGAAGGGCCCCAAGAGAAAATCACCCATCATCAAGCCACCGCAGAAACCTTTCCCTGGGAAAAATTAGATGCTGTACGGCGTATTCAAGAAGCCTTTGCTCTCAAAGAAACCTACTCTAACTAAGATAGCCTATGAGCGTAGCCACAGCGATAAAGGAAGTCAAATCGTACGATGACATCGTTCTCCTGCTGGGAGATGAGGCAGAGAAGTTATTAAGTTACACCTGCCAAACTGTGCCGAAGGAGCAGCTACACCTTCCAGGTCCTGACATTATGGAGCGGGTATGGGTGCATACGAACCGCTCACCTCAAGTCTTACGCAATCTCCAGGCTATCCTTTCCCATGGTGCGCTGGGCGGAACAGGATATGTGTCCATACTTCCCGTAGACCAAGGGGTAGAACATTCGGCGGGTGCTTCCTTTGCTCCTAATCCTATCTACTTTGACCCCGAAAACATCGTCAAGCTGGCTATAGAAGCGGGATGCAATGCTGTTGCTTCCACGTTTGGGGTCTTAGGCAGCGTAGCGCGAAAGTACGCGCATAAAATTCCCTTCATCGTCAAAATCAATCATAACGAACTGCTAACTTATCCCAATAAGTACGACCAGATTCTCTTTGGTACGGTCAAAGAGGCTTGGAATCTTGGAGCGGCTGCCGTAGGGGCTACGATTTATTTCGGCTCAGAGGAATCCAGTCGTCAAATCCAAGAAATCGCAGAAGCCTTTGAGTATGCCCACGAACTGGGTATGGTAACGGTACTCTGGGCTTACCTGCGCAACAAAGCCTTCAATGCAGATAAAGACTACCATTTAGCAGCCGACCTTACTGGACAAGCTAATCATTTAGCTGCTACTATTCAAGCGGATATTATCAAGCAGAAACTTCCTGAGAATAATGGCGGCTATAACGCCCTCAAGTTTGGCAAAACCAGCAGCAAGGTGTATGAGAAGCTCACCACAGAGCATCCGATAGATTTGTGCCGCTATCAGGTGGTAAATAACTATATGGGACGAATTGGGCTCATTAATTCAGGAGGGGCTTCCTCGGGGCAATCCGACTTAGCTGAGGCAGTGCGTACTGCGGTCATCAATAAGCGGGCAGGCGGAATGGGACTTATCATGGGACGCAAGGCCTTCCAGCGTCCTATGAAGGAAGGTATCGCCATCATCCAAGCGGTACAGGCTGTTTATAGTCAGCCTCGCATTACGATAGCTTGATTTTTGTTCTCCTCCCCACATGCGCGTGCTGGTAGCGATGAGTGGGGGGGTAGATAGCAGCGTTAGCGCAGTCCTGCTCAAAAAAGCAGGATACGAGGTGATTGGCCTCACGATGAAAACCTGGAGCTATGAAGGGGAAGCCCTTCAGAGCCGCCGCACTACGGGCTGCTGCAACTTAGACGACATCAACGATGCCCGTAGTGTGGCAGTGGCTTTTGACTTCCCTCACTATGTATTAGACCTGCGACAAGAGTTCGGAGAAGCAGTAGTAGAACACTTTATTCAAGAATACTTGGCGGGTCGCACGCCCAATCCTTGTATTCTCTGTAATACCTATATCAAATGGGATGCTCTTTTACAGAAAGCTGATCTGCTCAGCTGTGAAAAAATAGCCACAGGACATTATGCCCAGATACGCTACGAGCGGGGACGATTCTTCATCGCAAAAGCTGCCGACCTCACCAAAGACCAGTCGTATGTACTCTGGGGGCTCTCCCAAGAGGTCATGGCTCGCACTCTTTTCCCCTTGGGCACTTATCTCAAGCAAGAGGTACGACAGCTCGCCGCAAACTGGGGCCTGAGCCGAGTCGCACACAAAAAAGACTCTTATGAGATTTGCTTCGTACCTGGGGGCGATTACCGAACCTTCATCAAAGAAAAAGCACCAGAAGTGAAAAATCTCCGAGGAGGCGCCATCATAGATGTAGCAGGGCGCCAAGTCGGCACCCATGAAGGTTATCCATTTTATACGATTGGTCAGCGAAGAGGGCTACCCGCCTTAGGCAAACCGTACTATGTAGTAGAAATTCGCCCTGAGACGAATACCTTAGTGATTGGGGAAGAGGAGCACCTGCGCAAGAAGACTCTCTACATGCGCCAGCTTGTTTGGCATAAGTACCCAGCCCTCCCCTATGAGGGTTATCCCGCCGTGGTCAAAATTCGGCACATGGATGCAGGACACGAAGCACGACTTTTCTTAGAAGGGAATGGCTTACGGGTAGAGTTCTGGGAAGGGGTGAGAGCAATTACGCCTGGTCAAGCCGCCGTAGCCTACGAGGGAGCGGATATGATAGTGGGAGGCTGGATTGCTTAGAGCGTCTTCTGGCTGACTAAGCTGTTGGGGTCTTGACTTAGCGTGCGCCGAATAGCATCCAGCAATCCATTAATGAAACTAGGACTGCGCAGGGTGCCGTACATTTTGGCAATTTCTATCCACTCATTCAGGGTTACCCGCAGCGGAATGTCCGGAAAATGCGTTATCTCATAAGCTCCACATAAGAGGATGCACTTATCCACAAGGAAAAGCCTATCCCAGGTCCAGCCCCGTAGGTGGCTCTCTATAAGCTCACGGAGCTTGGGCATTTCTTCCAGTACTCCGAAGTAGAGTTCTTTGAGAAAAGCCGCATTGTGTGGGGCTTCTACTTGGGCAGCTTCATACATTTCTTCTAGAAGATAGGCAAAAATTTCGTCAGCGGGCGTTTCACTGACCATGTGGGCATAAATCGCCTGCATCACCCGCACCCGAATCCGATGACGCGGTATAATCAGAGGCGCAGTACCTTCTGCGGTAGATGATGAGCGCTCTGGGTCTATAGGCTTTTGTTCTGCCATATGGGTTGTGAAGTTTCAAAAACAGAATGGGAAAATGAACGCGCGCGCAACGCCGCGATAGAGCGGATGCGTTCTTCCGCTATTTGCATAGCAGCTTGGTGGGGAGTGATTTGACGCTGCTCAGCCGCAGCTAAAACGCGCATCGTCGCTTCATAAATATACTCCGTACGGGCAAGAGCCCGACTTCGGCTGTAGCCTTCCAGTTCAGTATATACATTGATGAGCCCGCCCGCATTGATGAGGAAGTCCGGTACATAAAGTATGCCTCGCTCCGCTAACCGAATGCTATCTTGCTCTTCATCGGCAAGCTGATTATTGGCTGAGCCAGCTACTACGGCGCACCGAAGATGAGGGATAGTTTCTTGATTGAGCACACCACCGCGGGCGCACGGCGCAAAAATATCTATGGGCTGTAAATACCACTGATCTGGCGCAGCAGGCTGCACATTATACTGGGTACGAAACTCCTCTAAACGACTCGCCGAGAGGTCAGTAGCATACAAAATAGCCTGCTCTTTTTGAAGGAGCTCTACCAGAGCAGCTCCTACCTTGCCTAATCCCTGGACCAAAATTTTCACTCCTTTGAGGGATTCAGTGCCTGTGAGTTTCTTCCATGCTGCTTTCATGCCGAGATATACGCCGTAAGCCGTTACAGGAGAAGGGTCTCCACTACCCCCTAACTCCTCAGGCAGCCCTGTTACATAGGAAGTTTCTATACGAACGTACTCCATGTCTTTGACAGAGACGCCCATATCTTCTGCGGTGATGTAGCGTCCCCCCAAGCTCTCTACAAACTGCCCGAAACGACGCAGAAGAGCTTCTGACTTGATATGGAGGGGATCCCCAATAATCACCGCTTTTCCTCCCCCTAAGTTGAGACCACTTACAGCGGCTTTATAGGTCATGCCCCGCGCCAGTCGGAGCACATCCCATAGAGCTTCTTCTTCCGACTGATACGCCCAGAATCGCACCCCCCCTAACGCAGGACCTAAAGTCGTATCATGAATAGCAATAATTGCGCGCAAACCTACCCCCTCATCTAAGCAAAATACAACTTGCTGATGCCCCATTTGCACCATCTTATCAAACAAGCTCATACCTGAGCGCGGATTTGAGCATGAATTGGAATGAGTTCCTTTTCACTAAAAAAGAAGTAAATCTCCCTCTGGGCATTCTCTGGGCTATCCGAGCCATGCACTGCATTCCGCTCCACATTCTGACCAAATAGTGCTCTCAGCGTACCAGGGGCTGCTTGAGCTGGATTCGTAGCTCCCATCAGCTCCCGGTAAGCCTGGATGGCATTTTCTTTCTCCAAGACAAATGCCACAACCGGACCCGAACTCATGAACCCCACCAGCGAAGAAAAGAAAGGGCGACTACGATGCACAGCATAAAAAGCCTCTGCTTCTTCCCGAGTAAGATGAACAAGTTTCAGTCCTACAATCCGAAAGCCTGCCGCTTCTATGCGATCTAAGATTTTGCCTGTGTGCCCAGCTAACAATGCATCTGGCTTGATGAGGCCTAAGGTGCGCTCCACCTTTTCCATTTTGCGCAAAGCTACGAGTTTTCGGGCGGCTTTGTAGGTTTGCATTATGAGTCGGATTGTAGATATAAAAGGCAGAGAAATCTTAGACTCTCGCGGTTACCCCACGGTAGAGGCTGAGGTCTTCTTAGAGACAGGAGAGACTGGAAGAGCCTCAGTGCCTTCGGGCGCTTCTCGGGGCTCTTTTGAAGCCTGGGAACTGCGCGATGAGGACTCGCACCGCTTTGCAGGCAAGGGCGTCTATAAAGCAGTAGAAAATATCCACACTATGATTCGCCCGGCTCTGATGGGTATGAATGCCCTGAACCAGAGAGCCGTGGATCAGCGCCTCATGGAAATAGATGGCACCCCTAATAAATCCCACTTAGGTGCGAATGCGATTTTAGCGGTTTCGTTGGCGGTGGCTCGGGCTGCCGCCCAAGCCGCTCGCCTTCCCCTCTATCGCTACTTAGGTGGGGCTGCGACTTACAAGCTGCCCATCCCCCTTCTCAATATCATCAACGGCGGCAAACACGCCGATAATGCCCTGGACATTCAAGAGTTCATGATAGTGCCCTTGGGAGCTTCCAGCTTTCGGGAAGCGATGAGTTGGGCTTTCGCCATCATGCACCGGCTCAAATCCCTCCTCAAAGCCCAACAGCTCTCCACGAATGTGGGCGATGAGGGCGGATTTGCTCCCCTTCTACGAGACAATACCGAAGCGATTGAGTTCCTCCTCATGGCTACAGAAAAGGCAGGTTTTACCTTGGGAAAAGATGTTATGCTGGCATTAGATGTAGCAGCTACGGAGTGGTACGACCCTCAAACTCGCCGCTATCACCGCTTCAAATCCACCAGAGAAGCCGCCACTACTGAACAAATGATTCAATTCTGGGAAAGCTGGGTGAAACAATATCCTATTTTTTCCATAGAAGACCCTCTGGCTGAAGAAGATTGGGAGGGCTGGGCTGCCCTCACTCAAGCCATAGGGGATAAAGTGCAGTTAGTGGGAGATGACCTCTTCGTTACTAACATTCAGCGACTTGCTCAAGGAATCCGCAGTAAAGTCGCTAATGCCATTCTCATCAAACTCAATCAAATCGGCACGCTCTCCGAGACACTCCAGGTAGTGGAAATGGCTCATCGCGCAGGTTATCGTAGCATTATTAGTCATCGCAGCGGCGAAACCGAAGATACCTTTATCGCTGACCTCGCCGTGGCCACTAATGCTGGCCAGATCAAGACTGGCGCCCTCACTCGCACAGACCGCGTAGCTAAGTACAATCAACTTCTACGAATAGAAGAAGCACTCCACGATGCGGCGCAGTATGGTCTTTAGGAGGCTTTTACGCAGTCCGTATTTTTGGATTACGCTACTGGCTCTGCTGTGGATGGGATGGCTGGATACTTACAACTGGATAGAACAATATCGCCTCTCCCAGCGCATTCGTGCGATGCGCGAACAGCTTGCCTTCTATGAGAGAGAAATCACCCTTCTGCGCCAGGAGGAAGAAGCTCTGCGCACCGACCCTTACACTCAGCAGCGCTATGCCCGCCAGCATTACTGGGTCAAGCACCCCGAAGAAGTACTTTATATTCTCCCAGATAGCACCCCTTCTTTTCCGCTCCCCTAATCCCCAAACTTCAGCCCTCGCACCTCCCCGCCGAGCTTCTGATACTGCTTTTTCCAGTTTTTCAAATACTCCCGACAAGCATAGTCTATCTCCTTAAGCCCCTCCAACCGCAGATATACCTTCATTCCAGGGTCTAAACCCTCTAACTTGCGAGCTAACTGCGGCACCTGCAGAAACGTAGCCACCCCGAAAAAGTAAAGTTCAATCTCTCCCGTAGGCAAGGGATTTTCTTTGATTTTGAGTTCGCTTAGCTTATAGAGCGTATATAGTAGAGAAACAAGCAGCCCCATGACAATCCCTGCAAAGAGATTGAATAAAATGACTCCCGCCATTGTGACGAAAAAGACGAGAAGTTCGCCTTTATCGGTTCTCCAGAGCTGCTCCATATGTTGAATGCCTAAAAGCTGTACGCCTACATATACGAGAATAGCAGCCAAAGCAGGGAGGGGCAAGTAGGACAAAACATCGGGCAGTAGTTCCAAGGTAATCAGAATCCAAACGCCATGCAGTACGGCGGATAGACGAGTTTGGGCGCCAGCATACACATTTGCGCTGGAACGAACGACTACCCCTGCCACAGGCAAAAGTCCCATTACTCCACACAGGATATTTGCTATACCATCCCCGACGAGTACAAGGTTATAGCGTGTGCGGGACGCATGGGATTGCAGGGTATCCATAGCCGTACCTGTGAGTAGCGATTCTGTACTGGCTACGAAAGCGAGAATAGTCGCTTCTATCCATACTTCTACCCGACCTAACTGCCCCCAAAAGTGCCTATCCGGAAAATCTAAATGATGGAGAAGCTCGGGAGGAAGCTGAATGCGGTCCACTGGCCAGTGAAAGAGATACACCCCAATCGCTGCCACGATAACTGCGACAAGCTGTCCTGGAATGAGTTTGAGTGTGCCTTGGATTGTTCTACTCCATAGCCACACCACCCCTATCGTGAGCGCACCCACGATGACAGAAAACAGTACCTCCTTGTTGTAAAGGACCTGATAGAAGGTAGAAGGGAGATAGAATAGGTTCTTGAGCCCGCCCCACTTCTGTCCCGTGCCTGGGGGGGCAACGCCCGCCATAACATGAGCCTGGGAGAAAAGGATAAGCAGCCCAATACCACTGAGCATTCCTTGAATCAAAGCGGGGGAGGTGGCTCGGAAAAAAGGACCTAATCGCATAATCCCTGCAACGATTTGGAGGACTCCCGCCAAAAAGGTAGCCGCCCACATTCCCTGAGGTCCGAGCTGACTAATGATTATACTCACTATTATGGCTAAGCCAGCGGCAGGCCCGCTTACCAGCAGAGGACTTCCCCCCATAAGCCCGCCCACAATGCCTCCCACAGCAGCCGCCATGAGCCCTTTGCCTGCCGCATCCTCCATAGGTATGCCCGAGGCTATCGCTATCCCTATACTTAGCGGAATCGCTACCAGATATACTACCAATGAAGCCCCAATATCCGCTATCGTAGTGCGCACATCGCAAAGATAGCCTTCACCTACGAGCGCTTTATTTTGTTTAGCCTTTTGTTATGATTAGCAGAACAAAAAGCCCCTGGATACACACACTTGGAATGAGCATGGTCTTGATTGGATTACCCCTCCTTAGCTGCAAAAAAGAAAAGCCTTCTCCTGCTTCCTGCCCCCCAAGAGATACAATCACTTACAGTAACTATGTAGCGGGAGTTATGCGCCAGTATTGCATCTCCTGTCATAGCGGAAGTAGTCCTTCTGGGGGAGTGGCATTAGAGACTTATGCGCAGGTCAAAGCCAGTGCCCAAAGCGGCAAATGGTACAGCAGCATGAGCCAAGGACGAATGCCCCCCTCGGGTAAATTGGATGAATGCACCTTGTCCTACCTCAAAAAATGGATAGATACTGGCTACCAGCCCTAATCATAGGGCTAACTTTCGCTCAAGAAGAAAAAGAAGTCGTTCGCGCCACTTTCAAAGGCACGCGACTGTATAACTTTCATACCAGTGAGCTTTTACCTGCTCGGCACTTAGAGTTTCGAGTAGGGCATCGGTTTGGCGATATGAGACAGGGTTATCGGCAGTTCTTTGGCATAGATGCGGGGGCACAGGTACGCGTGAGCTTCGCATATGGAATACATCCCCGAGCCGAAATCGGAATAGAGCGCACAGGCACTGGAAAGTGGTGGAATACCTATCTTAAAGTGCGCTTCTTCTCTCAAACCTCTCCCACAGGCCTGCCTTTTAGCCTCACATGGCTGGGAAGCGCCTTTCTAACCGAGCAAGAAGACCGCCAACGGTACTCCGCTTTCCTTTCCCGCATGGAATACTTTCAGCAGCTTATGCTGGCGCGTAAGTTTTCCGCTCGTTTCTCAGCGCTGCTTGCTCTGCTCTGGCTGCATCAAAACATGGCCCTCACTCCCGAAGCTCCAAATGACTGGTTTTGGGGTCTGATGGCAATGCGATATAAAGTCTCTCATCGGATAGTCCTATGGGTGGAGGGGGCGCTGCCTCTATGGAGCGGTGCTTACGCAAAAGTCTCTCATCCCCTGCCTTCCTATCAAATCCCTGCTGCCGCAGGCATAGAAATAGACACGGGCGGACACCTCTTCCAAATAGGCCTAACGAACGCCGACGGCCTAAGCGAAAACCAAAATCTTCTCACTACCCGCCCTCTTTTACGCTTCGGCTTCAACATCAGCCGAACCTTCTCCTTCCAGTCTGGCTTACAATATGGCACTCGTGAATAACCCCCCCTCTCTGGGTAAAAAAATCCTCTGGGCATGGAGCCTAAACTTCCTCCTCCTCCCGGCACAACGGTACGTTAGCGACACCCTCTATATTCGCTTTTACTCCGATGCCCCTTTGGAAAAAATACAAGCCGAAAACACACGAGGCAGCCAAAGTTGGATAGACTTCTCTACGGACTCTGTCTATGTACGGGTCAAGATTCGCAGCTTCTCTTTTCCCAATAAGCTCATGGAGGAGCACTTCAACGAAAATTACATGGAAAGCGAACGCTACCCTTACGCCTACTTTCAAGGCAAGCTCATCGCCCCCTTCTCACCAAAGGAACCGGGAACTTATGCGGTAAGTGCCAAAGGGCTTCTCACGATTCACGGGGTGACGCGAGAGCGGCTGCTTTCGGGTACCTTTGAAGTGCTCCCCAGT
>JANWZJ010000029.1 GCA_025054525.1 Bacteroidia bacterium
AAACATGCAGTCTCCAACAACCTCTACCTCTTCTAACCTGAACAATCCAGAAGTTCTTTAGGACGGAAAAGGCCTTACCCATGCCCACCCATACTTTACACATTCTATCTTCGCTGGACTCTTACTCCGATAGTATCCCTTGTTATGCGGGTTTGTATCCAAGATGTGGCCAGTGAAGGCTACGGGATAGCGAAAAGTGTAGAGCATCCCGTCTTATTCGTACCTTTTACATTAGAGGGAGAGGAAGTAGAAGTTGAGATTGTTCGGCGCAAAAAGCAAATATGGTATGGGCAAGCCACCCACTGGTACAAGCAATCACCTCACCGAGTAGAAGCCGCTTGTCGGGATTTCGGTCGGTGCGGAGGCTGTCGCTGGCAAATGATGAACTATGAAGAACAACTTCGCTACAAAAGGCGATTTGTAGAACAAGCCCTGCATCATATAGGGCGGCTTTCTGTAGAGGTACCGCTACCCATCCCTTCGCCGCAGATTTGGCACTACCGCAATAAAGCAGAATATGCCTTCGGCACACAAGCAGGAGCACTTACCTTGGGTTTTCATCCTCGGGGGGCTTTTGACCAAGTGATAGGTATCCAAACCTGTCAGATTGTACCGCAGGCGTTTGAGCAGGTACGAAAAGCAGTGCTGAGGCAAGCACAAGCGCTTTCACTTCCTGCATATGACCCCCGTCGCCACAAGGGCTTCCTTCGTTCGCTGCTCGTCAGAGGCACGGAAGAGAAACTCATCGCCATCTTAGTGCTGGCAGAAGACCAACCTGCTATTGCAGAAGCTATCCTCACCCCTATTCTTAGCTTCCCCTTCGTCCAAGGCATCGGATACATACACAATCCTCGCCTCAACGACAGCTTACAGGGCTTAGAGCCTTCTACGTTGGCAGGGACTTTGAGCCTCTCTTATTCAGTAGCTGGCATGGAGTACTTAGTAGCGCCCAACGCATTTTTTCAAGTTAACCTGGGACAGGCAGAAGCAATGGTAGCATGGATTCGTCAGCGCATCTCCAGCAGAGCTAAGGTGCTTTACGATATCTATGGAGGGGTGGGTTTATTTGGGTTGGGACTAGCTCCTCAGATAGAGCGCGTGGTCCTCTTAGAGCAGGAAAAACAAGCCGTAGAGAGCGCGCGTCAAAACTTCCTTCATAATCAGCATCGCTTCCCCAACACAATATGGGAGATTGGGGAGGGGAAAGCGGAGATAGTATTTAGCGAGGCTGAACTTGCTCCTTTTAGCATAGCAGTGTTAGACCCACCCCGAGAAGGACTGCATCCGCGCTTGCGCCGTGCTCTGCGGAAAGCCCCCTTCAGCGAAGTATTTTATGTCAGCTGCCACCCCGCCGCCCAAGCCCGAGATTTAGCTGAAATTCAATCTGAATACGAAATCGTGGAGGTTCAACCCTTTGACCTCTTTCCCCACACCACTTCGGTAGAGAATATCGTCTGGCTTCGCCGCAGAGAAGATTAATTTATGTTTGCACTGGATATGCGTAGAATACTTAGGAGCTTCGCACTTCTGTGGATAACCTACGCCCAGCCTCAGTTAGTTTTCCAAGACAGTCTAAAGCAAGTTTTTGTCTATACGCTTCCGAATGGTCTTACTGTCGTTGTGAGCCCCAATCCTAACGAGCCCCGAGCTTTCGTGATGATAGCCACAAGAGCCGGCAGCAAGCAAGACCCCCCTGATAATACAGGATTAGCTCACTACTTAGAGCATTTACTCTTCAAGGGCACTGACCGTTACGGCACAAAAGACTTTGACCGAGAGAAACCCTACTTGGATGCGATTGAAAGTGCCTATGAGGCATACAACAAAAGCCGAGACTCAGTAGAGCGTCTGCTGATCTATAAGCAGATAGACTCATTAGCGCAGTTGGCAGCCCAGTGGGCCATTCCGAATGAATATGCTCGCATGGTAAGTGTTATCGGTGCTGTAGGCACGAATGCTTTTACCAGCTTTGATGTAACTGCTTATATCAACGACGTACCCGCCCATCAAGTGGAGCGTCTGATCAAGTTAGAAGCGGAGCGATTCCGACGACCTGTATTTCGCCTATTTCACACCGAACTGGAAGCCGTATATGAGGAGAAGAATATCTCACTGGACAACGACGAAAGAGAACTCAACGAAAAGCTGATGGCAGCTCTCTTTCCTGATCATCCCTATGGCACGCAGACCACAATCGGTAAAATAGCGCATCTGAAAAATCCTTCTATTCGGGCGATACACAACTACTACCAGACGTATTATGTCCCCAATAACATGGTAGTTATTGTAGCGGGGGATGTACAACCTCGGCAAGTAGTAGCCTGGGTAGAGAAGTATTTTGGGGGCTATTCGCCGCGCCCTATTCCGAAGTTTCCGTACGAGGCGCACACCCCTCCTCCCAACAAAAAGCCCATCAAGGTAGAAGCCATAGGGCCTCAGCCGCCGCAAGTATGGCTCGCTTACCGGCTGCCTATCTCCAATCAGCGGGATGAAGATATCCTCTTAGTTTTAGACCAGCTTCTCTCTAATCCTACTTCAGGATTACTAAATGAATGGCTCGTACAAACGCGTCGCGTTAAAAGTGCTGGCAGTTACCCGATGGACTTAGCTGATCATACCGCACATTTCCTTTATGCTGAGCCTTTGCCTGGGGAAAGTTTGGAGAAAGTAGAGAAACTTCTATTGGAGAGCCTCCGGCGCGTCAAAAAAGGGGACTTTGACGAGGGGCTGATTGAGGCGGCGATTAATGACTTAGACTTCAGTCGCCAAAAGTCATGGCGCAGCAACCGCTCCCGAGCTAACTTCCTGCTGAACATCTTCGTGCATCGGAAAGACTGGAAAAGTGAACTATACACTATAGACCGGCTGCGCACTATTTCTAAGAAGGAGATTATAGATTTCCTTCGGAAGTACTATGGCAAAAGTTATGTCGTGGCTTACAAGCGCCAAGGTGAGCGCCCTCCCCGTCCTAAAATACCTAAACCCCCTATTACTCCCCTGCCCATAGAACGTAACCTCTCCTCTTCCTACGCGGAGGCTTTCCTTACCGAAGCAGGTGAGGCTGCTTTACCTACCCCTTCTTTTATCACATTTGATAGCGTGCTTCAGAAAGGCAGCTTAGGAGGAAAAGTGCCTTTCTATGCACTCAATAATCAAGAAGACAGCTTATTTACCCTCATGTGGTATGTGCCTGTCGGGGTATGGCATGATAAGTGGCTCTCCTTTATACAGCGCTACTATGAAGAGGTTTCTCCCAAAGGCATCTCTCTGAAGGAATTCAAACGCAAGCTAACAGCCTTAGGAGCCCGCCTTAGCTTCTTTATCGCCTCCACTTATACCTGTGTCAAAGTAGAGGGGTTAGTTCGCAATCTGGCCCCTACAGCCAAGCTGATAGACTCTCTTTTGCATTATCCCGCCGTAGATGAAAAGGCTTGGGTTTTTATCCGGGAGAATGTTCTCAAAGAAAGAGCAGATGCCAAAAAATCCCCTACAGCTATCCAGCAGATGCTGATTAGCTATGGATTTTATGGAAGCCAGCACCCTAACAAACCCAGGGTTTCTCCAAACGAACTGCGTCTGATGACTGCTCAGGAATTAGCCCGCCGAGCAGCAGAACTATGGCGCTATCCTTATGAGATTTACTACGACGGACCAGGGGGAATCGCTGTGGAGCCCCTATTAGCCCAAACCTTGACCATGCCTTCTTCCTGGCAATCCCCCCCTACCCCTGCTCGCTTCGTTATGAATGAGACCCCCGAAGGAAAAGCCTATTTCGTGCACTTCCCTATGGTGCGCGCCTTACTGGTCTGGATACATCGCTCAGTCCGCTATCAAAAAGACCTCAATCCTGTAGTCTCTTATTTCAGCGAATACTTTGGAGGTAGCATGGCTTCCGTGGTATTCCAGCAGATTCGGGAAGCCAAGGGGTTAGCTTACTCAGCCAGAGGCTATTTTCTCTACCCCAACTACCCTGACGAACATTACCGCTTCATAGCTACTATCAGTACCCAAGCCGATAAACTCGTAGAAGCTCGGCAAGCGATGGAAGAAATCATAGACTCGCTCACTATCGTACCTTATTTAGTGCAAGTAGCCCAGCGTTCTTTGATAACAGAGATTGCTGCGAAGCGGCTGACGCACGATGAGATATTTTGGGAGTTATGGGAAGCCCGCCGTTTCGGGCTGCCTCAAGAAAAAAATGCTTACCTCTGGCAAGCGCTTCCCCATCTATCAGAAAAAGACCTCACTGCATTCTATCAGACTTATCTCCAGAAAAAGCCCCGTCTCCTTCTCATTATAGGCGACCGAGAGCGGTTACCCTTAGAGGCTCTGCGCAAACAAGGCATAGACCTACGGGAGTTGAGCTTAGAGGAGATTTTCGGGTATTAGATGCGCTGGGGGCTCCTACTTAGCCTCTGGGCATGCTCCACTCCACCCGACTGGATAGAAGAAGCCCCACTCTTGGGGGCACGAATGCAGGATGATGCAGGGCGCCACCTCTATCTATCGCATGCCCCACAACGAGTCGCTGTGCTCTCACGGGCAGCTTTGCCTCTATGGTACAAGCTAGGCTTGGATAGCCTCATTCAAGCTACCTGCGCTCCTACAGAATATGAAACCCAACGGAGTCTGCCCTGTGAAACGCCCGCACTCTTACAAGAAGCCCTAATCCATGATACTTCTCTCTGGATTTGGACCGATACATTAGAGAAGCTATCTGGACTTTCTACTAATAGGGTATATGTATTCGCTCCTAAGAGTATGGAAGCATGGCTGAAGCACTGGAAAATGCTCTGTCTACTCTACCAGAAGCCCCAAGCATTATGGGAGGCAGACCGCTTGGAGAAAATATGGCGTTCCTTCGTAACTAAAACTACCTCTACTCGTCGCTTCCGGGTAGCGGTGCTGAGCCCTTCTTATTATCCTACTCTCTTGACTATGGCGCATCCCTTGGCAGGGCTTATTCAAGAAGCAGGGGGAATAGTACCCTACAGGGGAAGCACTCCATGGTGGCCGGGGATACCAGCTGAAACCCTTCAAACTTATCCGCCCGATATTCTTCTCGTTCCCGCTCAGCATCCAGAGAGACTACAGGATTTTCTGGCACAATATCCCACTGCTCATGGGTTTCCCGCAGTGCGCTACCTACGAGTTTTTACAATAGATAACTCTCTCTTAGAAAATCCTTGGAGCAATCCCATAGAGACATTTTTATTTCTCTTACGGATACTGCATCCTGAGCTAATAGGAATAGCCTCACCCCCGCAAGCGCTGCCAGAGATACCACAGCCCGCTCAAGAGTAGACTGAGCAGTAGGCTAGTTCCCAGTGGCAGATAGAGCCGAAAGTTTTCTTTTTCTATTACAATATCCCCTGGTATGCGGAAAGGAGCCTTTTCCAACCACCAGAGTAGGGCGCCCAGTAGGAGCAGACTTGCCCCCAGTACCATAAGCCAGCGCGCCACCGCTCAGTAGGCGATAAGGACTTTGCTCCAAGCTTCATTTTCTCGCCAGACCATACGAAGCATATACGCTCCCGGTGCTAAAGGTTCAGGGAAGTAAATATAGCCTTCAGCTGAAGCATGCCCAGTAGCTATGACTCGCCCTAAACCATCATAGAGGTGGTATGCCGCCCCTGCAGGTGTCCCGCACACATAATGCTGGGCAGGATTAGGGTGTAGGAAGATAGATAAACTTCCTGAATAAGCTAATGAGGTAGGCTGGGTAGTTTTGTATTGTATGATGGCAGGCTGAAAGGTAGGCGTACCTGAAGCCTGTGACCATGTGCCTGTTACACGCAGGAGCGGAATACCCTGCCCCTGTGCCAGCCATTCAAAGTCGGTATAGCTCGTATCTATGCGGGCAAAAGGAAGACCTCCTACATAAACTGTATCTTTTTGGTAGGTATCCCGCCGCAAGCGCAAGCACTGCGCCTGAAAAGAAGGCGTTTGTACTTGCCCATGCCCATCTACTCTATGCAGCCGATACCCCCGAGAAGCATATACGACATTCACGGGAGGACTGGGTAAAGTAAAGCTCAGACGAAAATAAAAGGTCGTGCTATCAAAACGACCCTGCGTAAGGGGAAGATTATAGACTTCATCTGGGTCTATGTGGCATGTAGTAGAGGGAAAGCCATTCACCTTGACTCCTACACCGGTCAGTGTGAGTTGTGATGTACTTTTTCGGAAAAAGGCATGCAAGTCTCGCACTTGTACATTTGAGAAAGAAAATAAGGAGTCCTGTAGCTTGAGAAGGAGGGCTTGAAGAGAGGCGTTTCCACAGGAGAAAGCAAACTCGGGAGCTTGTATAGGACTTTTCCATTCCAAAGGCAATATGGTGTCAGCCCGTAAGCTGCGAAAATCCCAATCATATCCCGCACCTGTTGCAGTAAAATCTACATTCCTACTTTGTCGGCTCTGAGCTACATAGTAAGTACTGCGAGGGGTAGGTAAGTCAGCGGCAGTGATTTGAACTTGGGCCCAGCTTAGTAGGAATATCCATAGCATAGCTCAAAGATACTGCTATACAGGAAATCGTTATCTTAGCCTAAGGTATGGAAGCAGCCCTCCAGCTAATCTTGTATGCGCTCCAAGGGAGTGTAGGTATTCTAGCAGCTCTAACCTTAGGCACTTGGTGGCTCTCTTGGCGTCTCAAGCAGCATTTCACCGGCCTCCTTATGCGCTGGGAAAAGCCTGAGTTCGGATTATGGACTGCGATCCTCTTTCTTCTTCTTCTCGTCTGCGTAAGCGGGGGCATGCTAAGCTATGCATTCATGGTGCGACACGATGGCCTCCCGAACCTTATACCATTATGGAAAGAAATCACCTATACCTTCGTGGGATTGAGCGGACTTATAGGGCTGTTCTACTCGGGGCTGCGTCCGCAGTTCTTTTACGTCGTATCTGAACGCGGACTCTATCAGACCCATTTCCGCTGGCAATATCTCCGCTGGCAAGTAGAACTTGTCCCTTGGGAACTGGTATATGACTATTATGTAGTAGAAGAAGAAGCCCTTGTAACCTTCAACTTGGTTCTCCGAGACAGACGCAGAATCACTCTGCAGGCTCCCATTCACCTTCGGGATACTATAGAGAGAATCATAGAATACGGCTCAGATAAATATAGCTTTCTCCATAAGTATGGTCGCAAGATAGCAAGACCTTCTCAATAATTCTTCATGAAGCCCAGAATACTCTGGGGCATAGGAGTTCTCACAGGATTAGCCATAGTGATTGCCGCCCTAAATGAGGCTCTCCCCGTCCGATGGCACCTGCATGTTTTCCAGACCCTGATTGAAGAGCTCTGGAAGCGAAAGATTTACACAGCTACTGCACGACTATCCCAGTGGCGAGAGGACCCCATCCAGTGGGAAACATGGGAAGATGTGCTCTTCGTCCGATATTCTGCGAGAGGCCAGTTGCTTAGTTGGAATACCAAACGGTGGATTTTACCTAATTCGCCTCCCAGCCTTCTAAGTGCTGCTCCTGAGATTGTAGGCGACAACGAAGTCCTTTATTATGCCATTAAGCATCTCCAAGACTCCATTATTCAAGTCGCTTTCATCCCTATACGGGTCAAGGCACAAGACCCCCCGTGGGAGTTTCCCATAGCAGGGAATAATCCCTGGATGCACCAGCTTCGCCTCAGAGAAAGCAGTACTGGAGCGATGGCAATCACGTTGCCCAGTATTCAGGGCATGCCTTTGCTCCGATTTTCCGTGGGTAATCCCGAAGCCTTACGAATTCCACTAAGAAAAATATATCTATCCCTCCTGCTAATAGCTCTAACTCTTAGCTTGCTACTTCTTCATCGGTGGCTTACGCAGCGATTTTCCTTCTGGAAAAGCCGGGTCCTCTTACTCGTGATTCTCATCCTGGTGTGGCAGACTCTCAGCCTATCTCGCATACCCGCTCGTCTATGGGGCGGCGACCTATTCTCCCCCAAACTCCTTTCTCTTACCCCCTTTCTTCAAAATCTATGGGACTTAGAATGGCTTCTCATTATTTGCGCTTATGCCACCACCCTACTCCGTAAAGTCCATGTTCGGCAGTACATACTTTATCCTGTAATCTTCGCAGGGATTTGGGGGGTAGTGGGCAGCAGCCTATACCTGCTTGCGCTCCACAGTCAAATAGAACCTGATCCTTTGCGCCAGCCTACTCTACTCAAAGCCCTAACCTGGGTAATTGTATTAGGTATTCTCTGGCGCGCCAGCCAACTCCTCCTTCACATTCACCAGTACTCTTTGGGAATGCATATTGGCTTCACTTTAGCCGTGGGCGCTTTCAGCTTCTACATAGGACTTCCTCTCTGGGGCATAGCATTCCTAATCATTCTTTACCTTCTACCTCCCCTTTGCCGACGAGAGCCCCTCTCATACTTGCTATATCCTATTTACACTGTCGCTATGGTAGGCACCCTCAACTCATGGCTTACTTATGCCTATTACCAGCGAGTCAAGACCACCCTAAGTGTGTATGCTCGGCGAGCCTCTATTCTACGCGATTATGCGCTGGAATATCAGCTTAGCCAACTATTACCCCGAATAGCCGCCGATAATAACCTCTGGCTCCAGTTAGAAGCTGAGGACCAACTCATAGATGCCCAGTTCATCGCTAAAGTCATCCAGAAGCACCTTATACCATTTGCCGAAGACTATGAGCTTATCTTATCCTTCTGGACGAAAGATAATCATCGTTTAGACAACCTCTACGAACGAAGGCCGCTTCTCTGGCACACCCTACCCCCTACAGCCTCCGCACCCACCCTCTCGCCCTACCTTCACCTCGTAAGCTATGAGAGCATACGCTATATCTATGTCGTACGACTGCCTATTTCCCCTCCTAACCTTGCCCCCTTTGAAATGCAAATAGAGTTCTATCCCCGAAGCCAGCCCCTCTCTGCCCGACTGCGCTCCCTCCCCGAACCGCTCATCCCAGTGAGTTATGCTATCTACGAAAATGGGAAGCGGATTCGCCAGTACGGCGAGGAAACCTTTCCTTTCACCATCACCGAGCGCATCCCAACGGGTGCTGAATGGCGCGTTACAGCTACCCACTATGAATATCTCACGACTTCCGTTACGGGGATTACCCTCTACTTGCGCGCACCGATTCGGGACTTACCCACCCACTTAGCCGCTTTTCCCGTATTCCTTATTCTTCTAAGCATTACCCCCATTCTTCAACGAATGCCTTACATTTTATCCTACCTGCGCAGGCTCTATCGGAGGGAAGGTGCTTTAGCTGTCCAACTCCAGGGGCTCTTTGGCTTAGTGCTCATCTTACCGCTGATGGCTATGCTTCTAATAAGTTTCTTCCTCTCCCTGCGAATCAGCCAGAATCAGCTCCAGCAAGAACTCTCTCAAAAGCTCTCTTCTATTAGCGCCTATCTCTCAGCCAATCCCACTTTGATTGAGAAGCTAAGTTTCTGGCTGCACAACTACCTGCCCCCCGAAGAATCCCACCTGCGCGACCTCATACGAAGAGTAGCTACCATAGCCGATGCCGAAATCTTCATCTACACCCGTGAAGGAACGCTCTATAGTAGCACTCTTTTTCAATCCTACTTCCATGGTCATGTCTCCCCCCTTCTGTCCCCTGAAGTATTGCGACACTTTCAGCGCCCCGGCACTCAGACGTTAGTGCAGGTGGAGTCCGACCCAAGAAGACTTGCCGGCTATGCACCCATCCGCACTACTACAGGAATTCTCGTAGGTATCGTCTACATACCTCGCCCCCTTCTTAATGAAAAAATATACGAACCCCTGAAGAACTTCATCGCCTTTACTGTGAATGCCTATTTGATATTGATGTCAGGCTCGCTTTTGCTGGGAATGGCTCTCATTCGGAGATTCTCCGAAGGGCTCAAGGGATTAGAGCAGCAGCTGCGCACCCGCCCTCAAACGCCTACTCCACCCACCCTTCACTGGAATGGCAAGGGAGATGAGATTGCCGCTCTGGTCTCCGCCTACAACGAAATGGTAGAACGCCTGCGTGAGAGCCAAAAAGAATTAGAAGTTACCTTGCGCCGAGTGAGCCAGCAAGAAATGGCTTTTCAAGCTGCGCATGAAATCAAAACCGCCCTCACACCGCTCAAGATTCACTTACAGCACCTTCAGCGGCTTCCGTCCGTAGAACCAGAGAAGCTGCGAGAAATCTCTACCCGACTCCTTCAACGTGTGGAAGCCCTCGTGCGCATCGCGAATGCCTTCATGAGCTTCGGTCGGTTAGGTTCATCCGAAGCGCTGCCCCTCCAGCCCCTCCATCTCAATACCTTCTTAGAAGAAGTACTGCAGCCCTATACCCAGAATCCCCATATCACTTTCAATCTCCAGTTACCCCCTTATGCTGTCTGGATAGAGGCAAACGCCGATGCCCTTCAACAGATTCTGAATAACCTGCTTCAGAATGCTCTGCAGGCTTTAGAAGCTGTCATAGAGCCTCGGGTCACGGTGAGCCTCCAATCCCAAAATCAAGAAGCGGTTATAGCCATACAGGATAATGGTCCTGGTATTCCCGCCGAGGTCCAAGAACGGATTTTTGAGTTCTACTTCACGACTCGGCGCACGGGAACTGGACTAGGCCTGGCTATCACTAAAGGGCTCGTAGAACGCATGGGCGGTCGCATTACGTTTGAGAGTTGCAGAGGGGAAGGGACGACTTTTTATGTTATCTTCCCTGCTCAGAAGGGCTGAAAGGTTACTCCTTCCGCTCTTTCTGAGCAGCAGCTTCGCTCAAAAGGTAGCATTAGATACTCTAATCCCGCCGGGTGTAGATAGTCTCCCTTTGCCTGCAGGCTGGCTTCTACCTAATAGAGTACGCATAGAGCCTGCTATTCCTTTTACTTACGATACCGCAGCCCATGTATTGCGCTGGCGAAAATCTCCGGACACCCTACGAGTACGGGCTTCTTTGTATCGCCTGCCCCGAGCGGCGCCGAGATATCAAACTCTACCTTGGAGTGCTCTGCAGTCGTGGGATAGCTTCGTACCCCCCCCCGCTTATGTGCCTTTCAGTTTTACTACACAGGAGGATACTTTTACCCCACGGATTCGGCGCACAGGGACATTCCTTCGCACAATCACCGTAGGCACCGGACAAAACGCCACCCTCAACGGCGCCTTCCGTCTCAACTTAGAGGGCGAAATCGCGCCTGACTTATTTCTCCTGGCTGCCCTTACCGATGAGAACTTGCCCTTCCAAACCGCTACGCAAACACTCAGCGACTTTGACCGCGTGAATATCGGGCTGCGTTGGAAACAGCACCAGCTCCTCTTAGGCGACATAGAACTAAAAGAGCGGCGTTCTCGCTTCGCTAACTTCTACCGGAATGTACTGGGCATACAGGCGCGCTTGAGTTGGAAGAGCCACTGGACTCATCTGGCTTTCGCCGAAGCTAAAGGGCGATTCCATACCAACTCCTTCATGGGTCAAGAAGGACGCCAGGGTCCCTATACCCTCACTGGTAAAAATGGAGAACGCTTCATCTTGATTTTGGCTGGCTCCGAAAAAGTTTATGTGAATGGCGTCCTAATGCAGCGGGGACAAGACCGAGACTACACTATGGATTATACTACAGGCGAAATCACTTTTACTCCGCGCGTACCCATCACCGCCGCCACGCGAATTGTAGTGGATTTTGAGTATGCAGAACGCAGCTATGGAAGAAGCTTCATTTGGCTGGAGGAAAGCGGTCACCTTCCTAAAGGAACATGGACGGCAAGCTACTTCCGTCAAGCCGACAATCCCCGAAGACCGCTGGACTTTTCCTTGACCCCCGAACAGGAAAGCTACTTAGCCTCTCTACCTGCAGGCACTTCCGTAGGCATCTTATCTGGGGTGGATACCCTACCTTTCCAGCCTGGAAGCATACGATATGAGTCGCGTGATACGATTCTAAACGGAACCCCCATTAGATATTTTGTGCTCAGTCAGGACCCGCAGCGCGCACAATATCAAGTAAGCTTTGTTTTTGTTGGAGCGGGAAGGGGTGATTACATACGCGAGCCCTCCTTTCTAAACGCAAATACTTTTCGGTGGGTCGGACCAGGAAGGGGGGATTTTCGGGTGGGGCGCGCCGTACCTTTGCCGAACTCAGTAGAGGTCTTGTCTCTGAGGCATAAATATAGCCTACTATCCCACCTGCACTGGGAGAGCGAAGTAGACATAAGTCGCTATACCGGAAATCGTTTCGCTGGTCGGTATGTTTCTGACATAGCAGTAGCGCAGGGACTAACATGGCAAGCCATGGCGGACTCAGCGCCTTTGCAGTTCCATCCGCAGCTCCTCTTGCAGTATGTGGGCGCGCACTATCAAAGTGCAGACCGAGTGTATGAACGGGAATACGGGCGTCTTTGGAACTTCAACGATTTAGCCAGTCGCCAAGTGGAGCGACTGGCAGAGCTTCGCCTCCCACTGCTCTGGCGCAAACGATACAGCCTCACCCCCCAAGCAGGTTGGCGAAGTTGGGGCGACTCCCTGCAAACACAGCGATATGCCCTCCTCTGGGAAGGTAGAGATACCACCCGAGGATTAGGAGGCTCTTATTTAGGAGAATACATCCCCTCTCAGGCCCGATTAGGTCATGATCGGTGGCTGCGACATACCGGCCGAATATTCTACACATATGGTCGGTGGCGTATAGGCACCCACCTCTGGATAGAGCGACGCAAACGCACTTTAGCCGATACCGCCACATTTCGTTTCTATGAAATCACGCCCTTTTTAGAATACAAATGGAAGCAGCTCTTCGTCCGTCTAAGCTACCAGCGCCGCAGAGAATGGCAGCTTATTCCCGAGTTAGGTAAAGAAGGGCTGCGGTTTCACTCGCATATGCCCCAGCTCAATCTAAGCTGGGAAGCTACGCACTGGCGAGCTACTTCTAACATTTCTTATCGGGTCTTCGTACCGGGAGATACGGCTTTTCGGTTAGAAGCGGGGCGTTATCTTCTGACCCAGAGCACCCTAAAAATCTCTTTATCGCCTTGGGACATAGACCTTTTCCATCAGCTCTCTTCGGAGCAGACTCCTCAGAGACAGATTGTGTTCGTAGCGGTCAACCCCGGCGAAGGCACGCATGAATGGCATGACCTAAATGCAGATGGGCTTCAGCAGTTAGAGGAGTTTGTTCCTGCGGTGAATCCCCTATTAGCTAAGTATGTTCGCATTCAACGAGCCACGGGCATCTTTTTGAGGACACTGGCGCTCTCCACGGCTTTATCATTACGGTGGCAGCCCAAACACTACCGCTGGATAGGCTATCGGCTCAATACTCGCTTAGACCAGCGTCGCCGTCCTCCTAACGACCGTTGGCTATACTTTTTACCCACCTTCCCAAGCCAAGACACCTCCCTCTTCCTTTGGAACTTATCTCATCGGCAAGACCTCTTTCTTTTTCGCAGTGCGACTCGGGGCGACCAGACCTTCTCCTTCCAGTATCAACTCTCTCAAAGCACACCCCTCTCCGGCTGGCAAAAACAAAGCACCCAGACCTATACTTCACGCACGCGATATAACTTTTCCTCCCAAACAGGCATAGAACTTACACTGAGCCTCCTCCAGCGGCGAAGTATAGCCCCACTGCAGCTCTCCCTGAACTATACCTATCAAGGTTGGGAAGCGGCCCCCCAGAGCATATGGCAGCCTTCGGGAAGATGGCGACTCACCGCAGGCATAGTATATCGGCATCGTACGCTACTTACGCCTGCCCGAATTCCCCTATATCACATTCGCCTCCCCTTGGAAGCACGCTGGAGCTGGCGAGCAGGCGCACTCGCAAATATCCGCATAGAACCTCTCTGGATTGCACTCCGCCAGTCTCTCCCGCCACTGCTCGCCTTTGAACTACTAGAGGGTTTCCGTCCAGGACGCAACGCTTTCTTGGGCTTGACGCTCAGTTTGCCCCTCAGCCGCTTTTTAGAGCTATCGGCGCTGTATGAAGGGCGATTTTCCCAAGAAATACCTAATCATTCCGCCCGCATGCAAATCCGAGCTAACTTCTAAAAAGTCAAAGTAGAAGGCTCAGGTGAGTCATTGAGGGAAACGGCTTGACGCTTCAGCCGTTGTACCCATTCCTCTCGCTGGAGCTTATCCCAGATGATATGCAGAATATCACCTTGTGCACTTAGATAACTATCCACCTTGGAAAAGATAACCTGTGCTCTTCGTCTATCTTTATGTAGGCTCTTTACCGCATTAGCGAAACTTACAGGATAACGGCAACTCTCGGCTACTCCCCTTTTGATCATCTCATGAGCCTCAGGGAAACTTTGATAGTTCGGACCGAAAAAAACAGGCTTCTTATAGATAATCGCCTCCAAGATATTGTGTATTCCTTTACCAAATCCCCCTCCTATCCAGACCACATCCGCATAAGCATATAAATACGCTAAGATACCCATAGTATCTATGATCAGGGTATTGCGGCGAACCCCTTGGTAATCTTGGGAATACTGGACGCAGCGTACAGGCCATTTTCGGTGGATGTAGACTATCATCTCCTCAGAAACGTGGTGCGGTACAAGAAGCCAGTAAGTTTCATAGCCTCTAAGCATACCATAAGCCTCTGCAAGAAAATCTACATCTGCCGGCCAAAGGCTTCCCGCTACGACACAGAACCGTCCCCCTATCCACCGCTCTATGTCAGGGAAGGATTTGGGCTGCTTCGCTATCTCCATAACCCGAAGCAAGCGCGTATCCCCTGCAACCGAAAATTGGGTAACCCCTATGTGCGTAAGACGTTGACCATCTTCCTGCGTTTGAACAAATATCCACTGCAAGTACGGGAGAAGCTGTTTTTTCCACCACCATCGCAGCCCCTGTAAGGGTACTATATGCGCTGAAAGCAAATAGGTGGGAATGCCCATCTGACGAAGAATATGGAGAAGATTCGGCCATAGGTCATACTTGACGAAAAAAACGGCTACAGGTTGAAGTGTGTGCACCCAGCGCCGAATAAGCCATGGAAAATCCATAGGGGCGGGGCCGACCCAATCCGCATAGGAGTAGTTATGTTGGTACCGTTCCCAGCCAGATGGCGAGAAGAAAGTGAGAACAAAGAACGGGCGCACAGGCAGTTGTCGCAGTAGGAACTCCAAGACGACTCGTCCCTGTTCAAACTCACCTGCAGAGGCACAGTGCATCCAAAGAACTGGTTTGCCCTCGGGAGGCACAGGGGGTATTGGACGAGCGTGTTTCCACCAGCGGCGAACCCGCTTACTAAAGAGAGCAACTACGGGTAAAATCAAAGCGCTCACATTCAGCCCTATCTGATATAAGAGCCGCCAGAACTTCATTCCAGCGGTGCTTTTTCGTATAGAGGCAGGCTCCAACCCACCCGAAACCCGTACCAGAAATCCTTGCGTCGCTCTCGGTCTGGCCGCCCTATATCATATAGGTATCCTCTTAGGCTACGCGTGTAATACTGCCCTGCTTCTAAGGCTATTAGAAAGTTGATGAGCCCTCTGTTACTGAAGAATCGGTATCCTATGGCTTGAGACAGGCCCCATCCGCCCGTCAGCCGGTCTAATCCCTTCAAGTATTCCCCCTCCAAGAGGGGAAGTTTATCGCTACGGGCTTTATCTATGTGGATGCGATGGGAAAGGTATCCTCCCCCGATTTCTACAAATGGGCCGCAGTTAGGATTTTGCCAGGGAAGCCGGAGCGAGCCAAGAATCCATCCGATTCGGGCTTGAGCTTGCCAGCCTCGCTGTCGTACCGAAATAGAAAAAATCCGTCCCGACTCGTCCATAAAGCTCAAGACCCCTACTTGTTCCAGGCTGCCTATGTACATGCCCTGTAGAAAACCAGACTCTACGATTTTGTCCCCGAAGAGTCCGCCCCCTTGTAGCATGAAGTACAAGCCAGAGCGAAACTTATAGCCTACCTCGCCACTGATACAACTGCTATATCCGAATCGCTTCGCTAAGTCTGCCGCAGGCCAATAACCACTATATACAACAGAAGGCAGAAAAAACCGTATGGCGGAGTCGCGTATGCTTTGCTGAGCCCAGAGGCTTGGAGTTAGGATCGCTATGCACCACCGCACACTTCGTACCTTTGGGGCAAAGATAGCATATGCAAATCGCCGTTATAGGAGTAGGCTATGTGGGTCTCGTCACTGCCGCAGGATTAGCAGAGAGCGGAAATGAAGTAGTAGGCTACGATATCGCTACCGAAAAAATACAGAAGCTGCGTAGAGGAGAAAGCCCTATTTATGAGCCGGGACTGGATCGGCTCTTGGCACGGAATACGCGAGAAAACCGCTTGCGTTTCACGACTGACCTAAGAGAAGCGCTGCAGGATGCTGAACTCATCTTCTTAGCGCTCCCCACTCCCCCAGGGGCTCAAGGTGCAGCTGACCTCTCCTATCTCTTTCAAGCGGCCGAAGCTATCGCCGACGCGCTTTCTTCTACATCTAACAACCATTCCCCCGCGCTAAGTCGTATTATTATCACGAAAAGCACTGTCCCTGTGGGTACCGCTCGGAAACTCCAAACTTTTTTTCAAGAGCGAGTACCCCATCTATCTATTCATGTAGCTTCTAATCCAGAGTTTCTACGGGAGGGTTATGCGGTAGAAGATTTCCTCAAACCAGACCGTGTGGTCATAGGCACACCCGAGCCCACTGTGGGAGAAAAGCTGCGTACCCTTTACTTACCTTACACGCGCCAAGGTAATCCTATTTACCTTATGGATTGGGAGAGCGCCGAACTCACGAAATACGCTGCAAATGCCTTTCTCGCCATGCGGATCAGCTTTATGAATGAATTGGCGCGCTTGTGTGAGAAAGTAGGAGCGAACATAGATCAAGTGCGATTAGGAATGGGGGCAGATAGTCGGATTGGGCGGCGCTACCTTTTTGCGGGGGTGGGATATGGAGGCTCCTGCTTCCCGAAAGATACCTTAGCTCTCGCCCATATAGCTCATGAACATGCCCTGTCCCTCAGGCTGGTAGAAGCAACGATCGCCATCAATCAAGAGCAGCGTTCATTTTTCATAGACAAAATCTGGCAGTATTACCGAGGGAATGTACGAGGTCGGACTTTCGCAGTGTGGGGTATCGCCTTCAAGCCGGATACGGATGATATTCGGGATGCTCCTTCCCTGACTGTCCTGCCTTGGCTACTGGAGCACCAAGCTCAAGTGCGCGTCTATGACCCAGCTGCATTAGATAACCTAAAAACAATGCATCCCGAGTGGCGCCTTGACCATGCTAACTCTGCCTACGAAGCCCTGCATAACGCAGATGCTCTGATCATTCTTACGGAGTGGTCCGAGTTTCGTCAGATAGATTGGCAACGAGCCCGAACCAACCTCAAAGAACCTGTTATCTTTGATGGCAGAAACCTATATGAACCCATAGAGGCTGAGAAAGCAGGCTTTGATTACTTGTCTATAGGGCGTCGCAGTGTGTATGCGTATTCCTCCAGCTCCAGTAGAATACCCTCCTGAAATTCCCCTCCCTCCTAATGCCGCACTTTGTAAGCCAGGAGACGCCCTTCCCCTGTCCTCCTCCGTTATACTCATAGAGCCAATCCACCCACAGACTGGAGAAGTATTTGAGGCAATAGAGCTTTTTATTCACGACCTTAGGCGAGAGCGCACCAGCTTAATCATAGGTCTGCATCTAACAGGATGGTACGCCGGGGTAGCTTATGCTGAGTTGTGGTCCGTAGATTTTCTGCTGTACCACCCCCCTACCATGCAGCGATGGTGGGGCATACTTCCTGAAGATCATCACATACCCAGCATAATCGGCTGGACTCCTACGCCTCCGTGGAGATTATTGGGGAAAACTTATCGTCCCTCCCTTGCCCAAATAGCGGTACTGAATGAACTGCTATTTACCCTACAAAGCAGGCGACACGCGCTGTCTCACTTTCAGCCAGAGCAGAGCACTCTGCTGCGTACATTCGCAGAAAGTGAGCTATATCTCCACCGCACCCAAGGAGAGCGAAGGCGCTTTCTCACCTCCTGATAAACTTTGCTACCTTTGCTGCCATGGCAGTAAAGCTACGTTTGCGTCGGGATGGTCGCAGGCATTATGCTTTTTTTCATCTCGTGGCAGCAGATAGCCGCGCCCCTCGTGATGGCGCATTCATAGAAAAGCTGGGCTATTACAACCCAAACACCAATCCCGCTCAAGTGCAACTCAACAGCGATAGGATACTTTACTGGCTGCAGCAAGGCGCTCAACCAACAGAAACGGTACGCGCACTTTTATCCCGTGAAGGGATTCTCTTGCGTTTGCACCTGTGGCGTAAAGGGAAATCTCCTGAAGAAATAGAATCTGCTTACCAGCACTGGAAAGCCCAGAAGCCACGCTGAGCCCTCTTCCCCTTCATGAGCTTTTTCTCTGGGGGCGCATCACCCGTACGCATGGACTCAGAGGTGAAGTTATAGCCGAAACTTTCTCTGCTAATCCCACTGCGTATAACCTAAGCACCTTCTGGATACCCACGGCCAAGGACTCGTTGGCGCTCCCCGTATGCGTGCCTTATATTGTACCTCACACTTCCCCCCGAAACTCACAAAAGCACAGCGTGCGCTGGTGGCGACTTCGCTTGGAGGGCGTGTCTAACCTCAAAGAAGCCGCACAGTGGAAAGGCAAAGAACTCTATCTGCCGCGCACCTACCTTCCCCCCTTAGAGGAAAATAGCTTTTACTACATAGAAACAATCGGAGCCCAAGTAAAAGACACAAAGGGCATTTTCACAGGCAAACTTCAAGCTATCCATCCCGGAGTAAGTTATGATTTCTTCATAGCTGAAGATGCAGAAGGGCATACCTACTGGATTCCCGCACCTTTTGTGCTGCGGTTAGATAAGTCAGAGTCTACTCCTATTCTTTGGGTGGATGCGCCGCCGGGCTTATGGGACCCTTCACTTAGCCAGGGGAAAGCATAGTGCATTTTACCGCTTGAGAGGAGTTATTTTGGAGAAGGTGGCATGCAAGTAGTTTCTCTCGGGGCTGAGTCCGAGATATAGAAGAAGGGAGTCAGAGATTTGCCAAATTAGCTCTCCTACGACTCCTCTGGGCTTTCCATAGCGCTGGGTATAGCACTGGCGCAGTTGAGTATAAATCTGTACTATCTGCGCGAAGTCTAAGCCCTCAATCGTAAAACTAAGTGTTATTATGTCGTCTCGTTGGTAGAAGTATTCCACCCAGAGAAGCCCAGCGGTAGGCAATCGGTGGCGAAATACTATTCCCAACGAGTCTTTATAGTAAGGCGCCGCTTGCTCTCCGCGCTGGATGGAGTCAGGAGTAACTTTGCCTATCCAACTGAGGCGACTAACCCCACTGGGCGCATATTCCCACCAGGGAGGGCACATCCGTTCTTGAGATGGAACGCAACCGCTCAGGACTAAGCCCCATAGAAGAGCCTGTCTCACGCAGAGAGGTATGCTTTTCGCAGAAGGCGACGCATTACTTTATTGGAGGCAGTGCGAGGCAGCTCAGAGACTACTACCACATCATGCAAGTGGAATAGCGGACTGAGTTTATCTCGGATAGCCTGGGCAAGGAGAGGTTTCCAGTATGTAGGTTCTTGGGGAGCTTCCGTTTGGGGGACGAGATAGATGATTAGTCTATCTGGTCCGCCTTCCAACGGGGGAACGGCTATTGCTGCGGCTTCACCCACCCCAGGTACTTGAGCTACTACCCGCTCTATCTCTGTGGAGGATACCTTAATACCTCCCAGGTTCATGGCATCATCGGCTCGGCCTCCCGAGACCCACCTTCCCGAAGGGATTCTGCGCATATAGTCTCCATGCCGCCTAAGTTTCATAGGCAGCCCCTGATATTCACGAGGGATGGGAGCCCCCAGTGCCCCAGTCCACTTTTCTCCTACCGAAGGAGTTCCTTGATAATACACCTCTTCATGTTTAGCATTGAGCAGGGTCTGAGATAATCCCATAGAAGGAGGGACCAGGAAGAGCTCACCTTCTTCTGCGGGGTTTCCTTCCTCATCTAAGAGCACGAAGTCCAGACCTAAGGCTGGGGCACTGAACTGAGAAGGAGCATTCGGATGGAGCAGGGTGCTTGTGATATAGCCGCCACCTATTTCTGTACCGCCGCAGTATTCTATAATCGGCTTATACCCTGCCTTAGCCATGAGTCTCCACATGTGCCAGGGATTAGAGGCTTCGCCCGTGGAACTAAAAAGGCGAATCCCCTCCCAGCTTATGCCATCCCAGCTTTGGGTCTCTATCCACCGCCGCACTAAGGAGGGAACTACGCCGAGGATGGAGATTTTTTGATTAGCCACGAACTGGCAAAATCCCCGACCAGTGGGTGCGCCCTCATATATCGCTACACAAGCTCCATGAGCTAATCCAGCAAAGAGTAGCCAAGGCCCCATCATCCATCCCAGATTAGTAGGCCATGCCATTCGGTCTTCCGAATGTACATCATGATAGAGATGGGCATCGGTGATGGCTTTGAGGGCAGTGAGTTGAGTCCAAGGAATAGCTTTTGGTTCGGCAGTCGTGCCAGAGGAGAAGAGCACGCCTATTTCTCGGTCAGAAGCACCTAAGCTTGGCGCTGCGGGCGCAGCTTCCCCCGCCCAAAAGCTCTCCCAAGTAAAGGTACCGTTCCGTAGGCGAGCCTGAATCGTATCCCCACCTGCTATGAGAAAGGTCCGAGGAATAGCATAGCTATTCAGCCGCTCATAAAGGGGAATAAACTTCCCCTCCCGATATAGTCCGTCCTGTATGAAGAGCAAGGAGGGAGAAGCTACTCGTAAGCGAATAGCGATTTCTTCTCCAGAAAGGCTATCCGGTATAGTAGCGGAAGAAGCCCCCACATAGATAGATGCCAAGTACAAGAACACGGCTTCAGGACGCAAAGGCATACAGATA
>JANWZJ010000002.1 GCA_025054525.1 Bacteroidia bacterium
AGACCCACAGGAGAAACTGCGCTCAGACTTGAGCCAACGCATCGGTCTGACGAGATAGTTTGGGCTATCTTTGCCTGCGATGCCATATCCGCAACAGCGTAGGCTTTTCGGCGCTATTGTGTTCCTCACAGCCCTTATCACTTATGGCTTGACGGTAGCTCCTACGGCGAGTTTCTGGGATTGTGGGGAGTTTATTGCCACAGCCAACGAACTCCAAGTTCCTCATCCGCCCGGCGCCCCCCTGTACTTAGTAGTGGCTCGGTTTTTTGCGATGTGGGCGCCCTCCCCAGACAAAGTCGCTTACTTCGTCAACTGGGTCAGTGTCATCGCAGGGGCTTTCACTTCGCTCCTGATTGCTTGGATCACTATGCACTTCACCCGTAAGCTCGTCCCTAACTCCGATAGCCTTCGCATTGGATTTTCAGGACTAGTGGGCGGACTTACCGCTACGTTCGCCGACTCCGTCTGGTTCAATACCGTAGAAGCCGAAGTCTATGCCCCCAGTGCTTTCTTCACCGCCTTGGTAATCTGGCTCATGTGCCAGTGGGAAACCTCCGAAAGCCCCCGCCGCCGCAATCAGTACCTTATTCTGATCGCTTTTGCCTTCGGCCTTTCTATTGGCGTGCATCTGCTCAACCTCCTGACCTTACCTGGTCTTGCCCTCATGTATTACTTCAGAACCGCAGAAAAACCCACCCTCAAAGGCGCTATCTTGGCATTCATCATAGGAGGTCTCATTCTCGGCTTTCTGCAATACGGCGTGATTCAATACACAGTCTCACTCGCCTGGCCCTTAGAGAAAATCCTCGTAGGCACTATAGACCCTGAGACTAAGGCAACTACTGGATTAGGTCTTCCTTTCGGTAGTGGGTTAGCCCTATTCATAGCCTTACTTTTCGTACTGCTGGGCACAATCGTCTGGTATGCAGAACGCCGAAATCATCCTATTCTTAGCACTGCAGCCCTGAGCCTACTTTTTGTGTATATCGGCTATACGTCTTATGCCGTGATTTTTCTCCGCTCCCAAGTCAATCCCCCCATAGACGAAAATGACCCCGGCACCGTCACGAACTTCCTTAGCTATCTCAAAAGAGAGCAGTACGGCGAGGTACCTATTCTATGGGGGCCTCTGTACAGCGCGATGCCCATCGCTACTGAAGAAAAAGGCGATATCTACTTACGCTACCCGAACTCTTCTCGTTATACCTATGAAGGCCCGCGCTTGGGCTACGTATATGCAGCGAAAGACTACAGACTCTTCCCTCGTATGTGGAGCCCGACTCATTACACCGACCAAGGAGCTTTTAGCTATATCTACTTCGTAAAGAATAAAGGAGCAGATGCAAAAAGCCCCTTTGATGACAAGCCTACAGGCTTTGATAATCTACGATTTTTCCTATCGTATCAGCTCTATCACATGTATATCCGATATTTTCTCATGAATTTCGTGGGAAGAGAGTCGGAGACTCAGGACAGCCGTTGGGAGAGTGGATTAGAGATAGGGCGTTTGCGTCGGCTGCCCACCCACCGAAAAAAAGACCCCTCCAAAGCGCACTATTATGGACTACCCTTGCTACTGGGACTACTGGGACTTTTCTGGCAGTATCAGCGCAGTCGCAGCGACTTTAGCATCGTGGCAGCGCTCTTTTTCTTCACGGGTGTGGCTATCATCATCTACCTCAATCAGCCACCCAATCAGCCCAGAGAACGAGACTATTCTTATGTCGGCTCCTTTATTGTATTTGCTATATGGGTGGGTATGGGTACTGCTTCTTTGGCTGAATTCTTAGAGAAATACCTCGCTCAGAAGGCAGATTACTTAGCCGGCGTACTAAGCCTGGGCATACCCATCCTCATGGCAGCTCAAAACTGGCGCTCCCATTCCCGAGCCGGTAACTACGTCCCCCCAGACAGCGCCTATAACTTTCTCATGTCCTGCCCTCCCAACGCTATTCTCTTCACAAACGGAGACAATGACACGTTTCCCCTCTGGTATCTCCAAGAAGTAGAAGGCATTCGCAACGATGTTCGTATCATCAATCTCAGCCTGCTCAACACAGACTGGTACATCACCCAACTCAAATACCAAAAGTCTAACGAAGCCCCTCCTGTACCCATCTCCTTGCCGGATGAGTTTTTTATGGGAGAAAAGACCGCTTCTTATCCTTTCCCTCCCCAAGAAGTAGCAGTCCCCGTAGATAAAGCTGCCTTTCTCAAGAACTATCCCGAAGCCTTTAGATACACAGCTAACCAACTCGCCGATACCCTCAAATGGAATGTTCCTACCCGGGGCTCTAAGGATCAGACTTTCCTACTCAAACAGGATTATATGACGCTGGATATTATTTTCACAAATGCTCGTCAGGGGTGGAAACATCCTATCTGCTTTGCCAATACTCTCCCTACTATAAGCTATATGGGTCTCCAGGATTACCTATATATGCGTGGTCAAGTATATGAACTGCTCCCTTTGATACCCAAAGGAAAAGTAGGTAGTATCTTTGAAGTAACTATACAAGATACACTGACGCATCGCCTTCTCACCCAGGTATATCGCTACCGAAACTTAGATAATGATAAAATTTTCTATGACAGCAATACTCTTCGCATGATAGCTAACTACCGTTCAGTTTTCTACCGCTTAGCGGAGCAATATCTGCGTCAGGCTAATGCACTCTCAGACACTTCCCAGAAGGAACACCTTCGGGCAAAAGCCCAAGAAATCATGCGCTTTCTACGCAAGAAAATCTCTTGGGAGAGTTGTCCGCCAGAACCTTACCAGATTGCCCAGGAGGCAAACATATGGCAGGAGTCAGGAGATACTGCAGAGGCTCGTCGGCTCTACCTGCACACTCTCCAAATGTTAGAGGAAGAGGTAGCCTATGCCCGTTATGAGAGGGTCAAGCTGGATAATCTGATGGCTTATGCGATTGAAGCCACGACGCGTGGGTTACTCTTGACCAGAGATACCACACTCCAACAAAGAGTCTTTCGTCTCTATGAGGAAGCTCGTCCTCTGCTGGACGATAGGGATATGGAGCCGTAGTATAGCGCAAGAAGTCTGGCTACTTCGGGGTCCAGAGGTCAGTTACCCTCCTCTTCAAGCTCGTGCCTACCGCACGACCGCTAAAGAATGGGTTATTTATCTACGGGCGGACTTAGAGAGGTGGATGCCTTATGTATTTGACTCGGTTTTTTCCGTGAAGATTACTCTACACTCAGACAAAGGCATAGAAGCAGAAGGAACTCTCACACTACCTGCTCAGAGACACTGGCAAGGTGTGTGGCGCAGTGAGCTGCCCCCCCGTCTCGCAGGCAAACCCTTCATCCTTCGTTTATCCTTTCCTGAAGCGGCTGAAGACTTCCTATTCACTTGGATTTATTTGCCCAAGGCCGTGACCGGTTCCTGGATAGCCTCCTCTGATAATGTGCTTAGCTCTTTCATATCCCTTCATGATACATTCGGTAGAGCTTACAAGATATCCCCTCAAGACTCCCTATGGCAGATTTTCCTGCATCCTGCAGAGGTAGATACTTCGGCACCACTCCTCCCCTACATCCAGCGAAAAGCCGAGAAAAGCAAACCTGTTCCTCATCCGGGCGCGTGGTATCTGCGTAGGGATAGCAGCCAAGTTTTTTGGCATGGGTATCAACCTGCCCCTTACAGTCTTCTGCCTAAGGTAACCGATTCTCTCTTACAGAGGGCTTTTCAGCTATTCAGCGATACAAAGCCGGGGGAACGTTCAGACAGAGGGTTAGTGTATTTAGCATGGGGGCCACCCCCTGTGGAAATCCTCTCCCCTTTCCATCGCATATGGGTATATCCAGAGAAAGGCTGGAGCTTTCACTTTCGGTGGAGAAAAGGCACTTGGCACTTAGATAGAAAGCTGGAGTACCAGGCAGCATGGCAGAACCGAGGGAAATAAAGATTACCGATGAAAGGGCGCTGCGACGCGCAATAGAAAGCGGCCAAGCGGTAGAAAAGATTCTCTATCGTCAGGGGACGCTATTACCCTTGCGTTTAGCTCGGCTTGTGAAGGCTTATCGTCTTCCAACTCAGCAGGTGCCTGCCACCGCTTTGCCCCCAGCCCAAAACTGGGTAGCTTATCTCAGTCCTATACCTCTTTATTCCATAGAGGGATGGTTAGCAGAGACACCGCAAGGCATAGCCTTAGCTCTCATAGGCATCTCCGACCCCCGAAACGTAGGGGCTATTTTGCGGTCAGCCGCAGCTTTTGGGGTGAAGTGGGTCCTTATCAAAGCTCAAGGAAGTCCTCTTCTTTCTTCAGAGGCGATATGGCGAGCCAGTGCAGGGGCACTTCCTCACCTTCACCTTGTGCGAGAGAAAAATACGCATGCTGCTCTTCAAAAGCTAGCCCACCGAGGTTGGCACTTAGTCGCTACGCTACCGCCCCCACGGTGTGCTATTCCTTATTGGGAAGGACCTTGGGATAAACCTACCGTCCTTCTCTTAGGTAGCGAGGAAAAGGGACTTCCCCCTGATTACATCAACCTGTGCTCCAGTTGCATCGCAATTCCGCACGCGTCCTACCTTGACTCTCTCAATGTAAGTACTGCAGCGGGGATTCTTTTAGCAGAGGCTTATCGGAGGAGGGTTACGGTGCCAGAGCGGCGGAAAACATATCCCGATAGGAACTCCGCTTCCAGTAGATAGGTATATACTCCTTCGGGAGCGGGGTTACCTCGGCTATCCAGTCCATCCCACGCCAGCTGATTTTCCAAGTCTCGCACTAAAAGGCCCCATCGACTAAAGATGAGTATCTTGAGCCTGCGCAACGGGGGAGCAGTAATGTGCCAAGTATCATTTATGCCATCTCCATTGGGGGTAAAGACGTTAGGAATGTAGATAGTACGAAAGCGCACAGGAATACGGCGCAAGAACGTATCTCGGCAGCCTTCTGCATTTTGGACGATTAGGAGTACTTCATAGACCCCTTGGTCGGGGAAGCTATATGAGAGCACGGGAGAGCCCGGAAAAGGAGTACCTCCTACGACCCAGCGAATGGGTGTGCCTCCTTGGCTACTATCTATGAAGATGACTGGCTGGCCAATCTCCAGCGTATCCGGCGGTTGGACGCCGAAATACGCCTGCGGTGAAGCATAATGCCTCAGCTCAAAGGGAGCACTGCGCGCTCGACCGCAGGCTTGTTGGGCTTCTACCGTATAAATGCCAGGTTGAGTGGCTACATAGATGGAGTCTGTGGCGCCAGGGATGGGATTTCCACCGAAGTACCACTGATAGCTAATAGAGGGAGGCGTAGCGATGAGTCGCACTGGCTGTTCGGGACATACTGTAAGCGGTGAAGCAGGTAGAATCGCTATCGCAGGAGCAGGCAGAGCGCCCACCCTCACCGAGTCAGCTACATACCGGCAGCCAAAGCCACTCTCTACTATTACCGTGTAAGTGCCTGGTCCATACACCCACGTACTTGGACCAGTTGTTCCCGTGCTCCATATGTAGGTCCAGTTAGGGTTGGGATTCTCTACACTGAGGCGAAGGGAGTCCCCTGGACATACAGGTGGGGGGGGATTAGGTATGATTCGCCCGAAAGGATTGCGCACGGCTAATGCAAAGGGAGTAGGCGCAAACTGAGTGACTTCCTGGCTTAGCACAGAGAAACCATCTGCTGTGCCTAAGCTACCTCCTATACTATCCCATCGGCTGCCACGCCAGTGCCCCGTCGCCTCAAAGCGTCCATCTTGTGCAGGGTCAAACGCTATCTCAAGTACGCCACCCCTGACACTGCTTACATGATGGAAGAAGAGAGGATTAATCTGGCACAAGCGTGGATCGCGTTGATTGCGGTCATAGCCTTCGGTATTGGGGTCTATGTTCGCAAATCGTACTGCATAAGCCTCGTTGGCTCTCGCAGTGATATAAATAGGACGATAGCGTAGTACCGGCAACGAGTCTCCCACAGGGAAGATATAGCGATCGCCATTTTGACAGCGGCGGACCAAGGCTCCTCCTCGGGCCGAGCGAACAAATCCTGTATTCCGCACAATAGAGCCTGTAGCTATATTCAAATGATAGAGAGTTTCGGCATGAGTGTTAAGCATATAATCGGCAAGGTCTAAGTACTGCCGTACATAGGCTTCTTGGGCTAAGTTTTTGCTGGAGGTGCCTCGCAGTTCCAAGGTATCAAACTCAATCGGACTGCTTCCTACGATCCACTGATAGTTTCCTCTAAGTTGAACTTTACCTGGGGATACGGGTGAATTATCGGGAAACCGAGCCAAGAACATGACGTTTCCTGCAGAGTTCTCTAAGGTATCTGTGATATAAAGGGTGCCAGAGTTATACCATCTGCCTCCCCTTAGGTTATGCACGTTTCCAATGACGCTAACGGTGGTACCAGGCAGCACGCGTACGACTTCCCCCCAGTTACTTAAGGTTTGTACATATGCCAGCCCGAACAAGCCCAGCACTACCCTTAGATAATGCATATTTCTCTACGAAGATAAGCAAAAAGGGCTCACCTCACATGAGGTGAGCCCCAGAGGAAAAACGCCTTTTCTCCTACTCAGCGACGACCAGGCGGAAGGTGAGCACATCGGATGTACTCACGATGCGCCCCATATACACTCCCGGCGCTAAGGAAAGTGGCACCCGAGCAGGTACTTCGTTGAGCTTGTATTGGGCGGCGAGCCTCCCCTGCAGGTCAAATAAGAGTACTTCCGCTTCCTGAACAGGCTTTTCAGTGGTAATGTATAGTGCATCTTGAGCGGGATTGGGATAAACAGACCACCCTGCTGCTTGGAGAGCGCTATGAAGCGAGGTAGTTATCCGAACAGTGAGAGTGAGAATATCACTTACACAAAGAGCTTGATTTATTGCGCCTACTCGTACATTATAGGTACCTGGGGCGGCATAGGTATGGATCACGGGATTGTCTATGCTCTCATTGCCGTCTCCGAATTCCCAGAATACTATGGCATCTGGACTTGCATTCACAGAAAAGCGCACTGTGGTGCCACTGAGAATCTGATAAGTGGGATTGGAGACGGTAGGGGCAGGCGACGCTGTGAAGCGCAAACTCATCGTATCCCTCTCATCGTTGGAGCAGCCCCGAGCCACAGCCATGAGCGTATGAGGACCAGCCGAATTAGGTACGGTGAATGTAAAGTTTTCCCTCGCTACTGGATACCCATAGCTCCAAGGATACACCTCGTACAAAGGAGTACTCTGAAGTACGCTATTTCCGTTTAGAAATATCTGGTAGGAATAGATATTATCGCCTTCTAGGTAACCATCTGCTTGTGAGCCGATACAAGCCGACTCCACCCTTAACTCAGTGATACTGGGAAAGCTTCTGGACTCTGGTAAGGCTACTATGTCATATTCAGAGAGGCAACCGTTAGGCTGATATATCCTTTCAGCAGTCAAGTAATGTACTCTGAGAGCGGGATAGCTGATGGAAACCGTATCTGTATGCGGGAATGGGCCAAGAATAGTGCCATTAGGTAAGAAATATCGCACGGAGAAAGGAGGCTCTCCTGTTTGCCGAATAGGATGAATTCGTATGGTTCGCGCCTGACCTGCACACACAGGTTGAACAGCATAGGAGCCCTGCAGCGGGTAAACAAATCCTGGTAAGTGAAGGGTCCGGAAGAAAGAGTCAGCTTTACCACAAGCGTTTTGAATTCGCACGCCTACGGTATAAGAGCCTGGTGTTGTGGGTCCTGCTATCACCGTATCCAACCGGAAGATTCTTATGCGCTGCGGTGTGGTCCAAGAAGTAATAAGATGAATGATCGTATTGGAAGATAGATTAAAGTTAGCATTTCTGTAGATGCGAATCGGTACGGGACTTCCTAAACAAAAGGCAACGGTATCTATATTGAAGTAAAATGTAGGCATGCTATCACTCAGAGAAGGGCTCCATTCTATGGTATCTATGCGAGAGATACAGGGAAGCCGCTGCCGAATGCGAATGCGAGGAGAAGAGGTGGGGAAAACCGCAAGAATGCTGTACTTATCTAGGGAATCCCACTGCCCATCATAGTTAACATCCCAGTCTATAGCACCATATCCAGAGGCATACATTCTTACAGGCGTACCTGGACATGAGCCTTCCCTGGGGTCTAAGGTACTTATGATAGCCTGCGGTAAGCCGATAGCACCTCCTACCACATATACCTTCGCTGTATCCCACCGAATGCTTCCATGGGGAAACCAGGGCGTGCATGGATACTTGACATGATAGACCACAAGGTAACTATCAATAATACTAGGCCTCCATGAAGCGGGGAGACGATTGAAGCCAGCTACTTTAGCTCTGGTAGAGCCCCTGAGTATGCTAACGCTGTCAAGATAGAAAGTATCTCGGTCGTACGGGGCATATATCTGAAATGAGTCACCCAAACATATCCTCTCGGGATATAAATTGGCTCGGGGCGGCACAGGAACATGGGGGTCAGGGGTTGTGGAGATCGTCGTATAAGTACGACTTATCCAACCACAGGCATATCCGATAAACTCTATATTCCAGAGCGGCGCCGAAGGCACGGTCAAGGTAAAGCGCCTTTGATTGCGTATGGTATCTGCAGTGCCCGGGCCGTAGCCTACTTTGAAGCTGTCCAGATCGGAGGTATTTGTTATCCTGAACTCTATCCGCATCCCAGGACAAAATCGCACCAGCCCTGAAGGCAGGGGACGCATCTGATAAGAGACCATAGCCTGCCTATACCGGAAACCCCGCACGAAAGATACCGAGTCTCCATTCCGCAGATAGACTCGCAAGCCTACACTCCACAGGATAGAAAAGGAGGGCGTAAGTTCTAAACCTACCTTGATGGCACCAGGTGTATATGTGAAACTCTCCAAAGAAGGAAAAACCTGATTGAGGAATACAGTAGTAGAAGGATTATACCACGCCCATCGTTGGATGCCAGCGGCGCCCATGCCTGTGGTATCCACAATCAACCAGACTGTATCCTGGAAGGCTAAAGGATACTTAGGGCAGATAACCGAGTCTGCCAGACGAATACTTCCACTTCCTGTAGAGTCGCGATAGATGCCCCACTGCGTCCATGGACCGGGACGACTTTGGGCATTGAGTTGAGCTGCCAAGATAAAGGATGAGGCAGCCAGTAGTCGCCACGCACTTCGCATATTTAGCATGGCAGACAAATTTCGTGCCAAGAAGACGAGATGTATATTTTGTTATTCTGAGCGGATGATTCGGCATGGATACCTACCTTTTCTCTGCTTGGGATTATGGGCGCAAGGCGTGCGACCCTGGCAGGTAGGATTTCAGCTTGGCTTCAATATCCCTGCGTATCGCAGCTCTGAACGAGTAGCGAAAGCCGTAGTAACCCCAGGTGGAAGTGCTGGTCTGCAGATACGGTATGCTCTCACTTCCCGACTGGCTGTCCAGACAGGACTGTATTACAATCAACGCGTCTCCAGCTACCTCGTCGTAGAAAGCTATCGGGAAGACACCACTGTGGGCATGATCCGAGATGAGTATGTAGTATATGTAGAAAATGACGGGAAGCTCACATTAGCGCATTTAGAGCTGCCCATACTGGCAGAATGGAATATCGTCAAGGGAGAAAACTATCGCTCCTACTTCCTCGGTGGGGTACATGCGGGCTACCGGCTATTTGCTCGTAATGTAGGTACGACACGGGTACTGCTGGAAGGCTTAGACTTTTTGCCGCTTTTTGGCTTCCCGCCTAAGACTCGAGTCGTGGTAGAAGAACAGCAGTTAGACCCTAAACGAGTAGTCTTCAAAAACGGCGACTTTGGGTTGTGGGCAGGCGGTGGGAATGCCTATCGCATGGGCAAAGGCGAAATGACCTTTGAGATACGCGCCTTCACCGGGCTTATCAATATATTCCGACAGCCCCGAAATCAGCAATTCTACAATGGCTCTGTCATGTTCATGCTGGGGTATTTATTTTAGGGGTGGTGACTAAACTAAGCCGAGAAGCGAGCTTTACGCTGGCAGGCGTATTTATAGGGCTCTTCTTAGCGGCTTTAGACCAGACTATCATAGCGATGGTGCTACCCAGCATGTTGGAAGAACTCCAAGGTGAAGCGTGGTATGGGTGGGTAGGAGTGGCTTATCTACTGGGTAGCACACTCACAGCCCCTATCATAGGTAGGCTGGTAGAAATAAGAGAACGAAAAAGCGTACTTATTGCAGCGTTAGGCATTTTCTGGATAGGTTCAGCGCTATGTGGGTTATCCAATAGTATAGCCGCTCTCATGGCTTTCCGCCTGCTTCAAGGTGCAGGGGCTGGGGCACTGATTGCGCTGGCCTTTACGACGCTGGCATGGTTTTTTCCGCCTCGGGAACGCAGCCGATGGGCAGGAGTCGTCGGGGCTCTCTTTGGGGTGGCTTCCGCTATCGGTCCTATCGTAGGCGGCTATATCGCTGAACATATCTCTTGGCGCTGGGCCTTCTGGCTCAATCTCCCAGTGCTCCTCGTAGCTATGGGTTTCGTTGTGCGTTTTCTGCCACCTTATGCCCCGCCTGATAAAGGCAAGTTAGACCTCCCTGGCGCCTTTCTGCTTGCAGGGTGGACGAGCTTACTGCTGTTGGGCTTCTCCTACTGGAACCTTACGGGAACGCTCGGCGCGCCCACCTTCGCCATGAGTGCAGGGGCCATGCTGCTCCTTCTCCTGTGGATAAGAACCGAACGCAAACAAGAAAGCCCCCTCTTCCAACTCCACCTACTCCAAACCCCCACCTTCCGCTATGCAGCCCTAACCGCTTTCTTCTTCGGTGGCATATTTTTAGGAGGAGTAGTCTTCTTTCCGCTATATTTAGAGAAAGTTTTAGGCTTTTCCCCCGTACAAGGAGGCCTTCTACTTCTCAGCTTCACGATAGGAGCGGTTTTGAGTACGGGGGCTGCAGGCGCATGGGTAAGCCGACATGGCCGATATAAACCTCTCCTGCTAATAGCAGGGACTCTATTAGCGGTGGCTTTCGGTGTAGCTGCTCTCTATTTACCCGCTGAGATTACAGCCAAGCGGCTAATCCCTCTAATGATAGCAGCAGGAATGCTACTAGGTCCTTTCCAGGCACTGCTTAGTGTAATCGCTCAAAATGATATACCCTTAGAGCGAGTAGGCTCAGCGACCAGCGCCTTACAATTCATGCGACAAGTAGGCGCTACGATACTCTTAGCCCTGCTCAATCACCTATATCTAATAGGGGCGCACCAAACCTCCCTGCTTATGGGGATTCGGTGGGTTTTTGGCGGAGCAGCGATACTCTCGCTACTCATGCTGGGAGTATTGGCCCTTCTACCAGATAAGCGTCTGCGTGCCCAACGAGAAGCAGGCTAATTTTGCCCCTCGTGCTTGCCCTCTGGCGAAAAGAAGTCTTCGCCCTGCTATATTCACTAATTGCCTATATCACTTGGGCTATTTTCCTCGTAGGGACTGGGCTTTTTCTGTGGGTATTCTCAGGTAGCGTAGTGCAGACCGGCATGGCCGAGATGGATAGCTTTTTCAGTATAGCGCCCTGGTTTTTGCTTTTTCTGGCGCCGGCACTGACTATGCGCAGCTTCTCAGAGGAATTCCGCACGGGTACCTATGAGCTTCTCGCCACCGCCCCCATACCCCGCGCAGGTATCGTACTGGCAAAATTCTTAGCCGTAACTACCGTGCTCTTTTTTGCCTTAGTGCCAACCTTTATCTTCTATGCCTCCCTTTCGTGGCTGGCTCAGCCTCGTGGCGCCTTAGACCACGGTGCTATCCAAGGCGCTTATGTGGGACTTTTCTCAGTAGGATTAGCGCTGAGTGCCTTGGGTATATGGGCTTCAACCCTCACCCCGCACACGATTATCGCTTTTCTAATAGGGCTATTCTTGGGCTTTCTATGGCTCATGGGATGGGAGTTCGCCTCAGAACTGCCAATAGGGCGCTTCTGGCAGACCTTCCTCGCCCAAATGAGCCTCATGGAACATTACCGCAGCCTAAGCCGAGGCGTTTTAGATAGCCGAGACATCCTTTACTTCCTCACCCTTATCGGAATCGCTTTGGCCCTGGCCCACCTCCAACTCTCCCGCAGACATCTATGAGGAGAACTCTGCGATTTCTCGTCGTGGCTTTGACGCTTATCCTACTTTACCTTGTAGGACAGCGGTATTTCATTCGCATAGACCTAACCTCCGATAAAAAATATACCCTTTCTACTGGTACCAAAGACCTCCTGTATCGCTTGCCACAAGCAGTGTATATCACAGTTTATTTGGAGGGGGACTTCCCTTACCCAATCCAGCGTTTCAAGCGAGCCATAGAAACTACTTTGGCTGAGCTACGAGCCTTAGCTCCCAAGCCCTTTCACTATGAGTTCGTCAATCCCTCCCAATACCCCGAGCTGCTCAAAAAATTCAAACAGATGGGGGTCCAACCCGTGCCTATCAACGTGCGCATCTCCCAAACGGAAACCCGTAAGCAGTATATGTATCCCCTTCTTTTGGCTCGCTGTGGAGGGGATGACATCTGGATAGACCTGATTAAGGGACACATGCGCCCTTCTGGAGAAGTGGACCTTCTGGAAGCAGAACAGGAAGTAGAGTACAAAATCGCTTCGGCCCTGAGGCAGATTGCGGTTTTTGATGAGAAACCCTTGCTGGGCATCTTAGAAGGGCATGGCGAGTATTCGCTGAAGGAAATGCCCCAACTGGTCGCAGAGCTGAGCCGATTTTACCGGCTATTGCCTGTGCGCGTGCGAGAAGGACAAGCGCTCGTTCCGGCCAAGGCTTACCTTCCTGACTCCCTGCGGAAAAAACTCAAAGGCGAGGGTTATGCTGCTATCTTGGTCATAGGTCCCGATAGTGCTTTCACCGAGAGAGAAAAATATGAGCTGGAGCAATATCTCTTCCGAGGAGGGCGAATACTATGGCTCGTGGACCAGCACCGCATCAATCTCAGCGAAGGCAGCGCCCTGACCCAACTGCGGGAGTTAGGTTTGGATGATCTCTTTTTCCGATGGGGATGGCGTCCTGGCTATGACCTCGTACAAGACCTTTCTTGCGGCTTCATTGAGGTGATTCAAAGCTACTATAACGGGCCCGTCTGGCAAGCTGAAAAATGGATATACTACCCCTTAGTTTATCTTTTCCCCTCTCACCCTGTCACGCGTACGATAGATGCGGTTTTGTACCGATACGCCGGAAGCGTGGATACTCTCCCCCGCAGTGGGGTAAAGCATACGATTTTGGCGGTGAGTTCGCCGCTCAGCCGATCCGTCAAAGGCACTCAAATTATAGATGTAAATCTGACTATACGCACTCCCCCTTCAGTTGAAAGCTTTCGGGGTAAGGGATTCCGTCCGATGGCGGTATTATCAGAAGGACGCTTTGAGTCGGTGTTTCAGGAACGGGAAGCTCCCACGGATAAATACGCTCCTACCCCCCCTACAGCCCGCTACCTTCCCGCCTCTGCTCTTCCTGGGAAGGTACTTTGGATAACGGATGGGGAGTTTGCCTTACCAGCCGAAGTGCGTGGCAGGGCAGCAGATTACGTCCCTCTGGATAACTTGACCTTCCTCCTCAACTGCATAGACTACCTGACAGGCGAAATCTCTCTAACCCAAGTACGCAGCCGCCGAGTACAACTGCGCAAACTTCGTCCGGACCTTCTGCGGAGCCATACCTTGGCTATTCAAGCCTTCAACTTAGGACTGCCGCTGGTAGTGATGATAGGAACGGGAGTAGGTCTCTATCTTTGGCGCAGGAGAACCTATCGCCGTAAGCTATTATGACTAAGGGTACCCCTTGGGCTACGATAGGATTAGTGGTGGTGCTGCTTGCCGCCATAACGGCTGTGATATGGGGTAGCCGGATTGCCAATCAGCGAGCCGAAGCCGAAAGAAACTTTGCCTTCCCCGATACAGCCAATATCGTGGAGATACACTTAGTAGAGAAACATGCAGACACGATTCTGCGTCGCATAGATTTATATCGTCGCCCCAAGGGTTGGATTATTGCGGATACTTTGGAGGTTTTTGACCAGCCTCTGCAGACGCTTCTCTATACGCTGGCGAAACAAAAAGCCCGAGCTGCCGTTCCCAGCACTGCCCTCCGAAATGTGCTCAAGTTCCTCCAAGAACATCGGATAGAGGTAACTTTGGTCTTTCGGGATGGGCGTCACGAGGTTTTCTTTGTAGGCGGACCTACCCCTGACGAAAAAGCCTCCTATATGATAAAGCCTGGGCAGACCCAGCCTTATGAGGTTTATCTTCCTGGGCTGGAGGGTTATATCACCACGCGGTACTACGCGGATATAGGCGTATGGCAGCCTAATAAGATTTTTGAGGCTCGTATGGCGGACATCCGCTCCATCCAGATAGACTATGCCGGAGAGCCTGGAGAAAGTTGGCATTTAGAGCGTCCGCAGCCCGAGAGTGCATGGCAGCTCTCCTCAGGAGAACCGCTAGATTCCTTACGCGTCGCTGAATATCTCTCTGGGTTTACTGGCCCCTTCTACGCAGATGACTGGGTGCATCCTGACTCACTCATAGGCGCTGCCCCCTTGGCAGAAGTTGCATTAAAGCTATATTCGGGCAAAAACTATCGCTGGACAGTCTATAAGCACACTACGAGTCCTATCCATTACTACATTCGGTTATGGCACTCGCCCTACTTTACGTATACGATTAGCAGCTATCGTTTAGATGGCTTTCTGTATCGGCGCAGGCAGTTTATAAGGCAGCGGGCTTAGAAGAACGCATATCCCAGCGCTAAGCCTATCCCCAAACCAGTAGCTCCTGCGATGGCAATCCACTTCCACGAGGAGACAGAGAGCGACCCAGTGGGTATCCCTTCCACTTGAATAAGGATAAGTGTAGCATTATCATAGCCGCCCGCTTGTAGAGCAGCCTCTACGAGAGAACGGACTTTCTCTGAAGGAGTATTCTCTTTCTTTAGAAGATTTGCCAAATCTTCAAGGGAAAGCATATCCGAAATACCATCACTACACAGCAGAAGTATGTCTCCCCTTTGAAGGGGGAGGGGAAATGTAGGAGCTTCCACCATGAGAAACTCATCTCCTATGCCCAAGGCGAAAAGAATCTGATTACGGGCGGGGTGTGTCTCTGCCAGCTCGGGACGAAGAGCCCCCGATTCCACTAGCCAGGTAGTGAAGCGATGCCCCTGAGTCAGAGGATAGAGCGTATTTCCCCGTAGAAGATAAAGGGGCGAATCCCCCACACAAGCCCACCAAGCCTGTCCCGAAGGAGTAATCAGGAGAAGCGTAACGGTGGTACCAGAGACCGATTCGCCGTATTTTTTCTGAGAATAATCCTGTATCTCCCTGTGGGCATAATGCAAAGCTCGGCGCAACCAGTAGCTAACTGGCTGAGAGGGATGACTCCGCTGCAGAAGGGCTTGAATCTTCTCGGTAGCCAACGAAGCTGCGATTTCTCCGGCGGTACCTCCCCCCATTCCATCACATACGAGGAAGGCTTCTCCCAAGGGCGTGGTAAAAATGGCATATCGGTCCTCATTCTGAGGACGATGTAGTCCAATATGTGTCTCTGCAGCCCATGTATAAGGCTTCCTCATAGTACGAAGTAAGTGAAGGACTACTTTTGCAGGGTGTGGGCTGACCTCCTGCGTCTCAGCGTGCGTTCCACCCCTTTCGCTCTGACAGTGCTGGGAATAGTGGGAGGGATAGGGATTTACGGACTACTCCATCTCCAAGTAGACGCTGTACCTGATATTACTAACAATCAAGTCCAAGTTTATGCGTATGCCCCAGGCTATTCTGCAGCAGAAGTAGAACTGCTTGTGACTCGTCCGTTGGAGGCGGCTTTGGCTACTTTGCCGGGACGCATAGAGTGGCGATCTATATCTCGCACGGGCCTTTCGCTGATTACGATAGTATTTCCCGACCAGACCAATATCCATGAGGTTCGCGCCCAAATCGTTGAACGCTTACTTAGCGCATCTGACAAACTACCTCCTGGTATTCAGCCAGAATTGGGGCCTTTAGCTACGGGACTTAGTGAAGCATACCAATATGTACTGCGCCCTAGAGTACCCGTATCCTTGACGGAGCTGCGCGCTATTCAGGACTGGATAGTGCGCCGAGCTTTATTAGAGACTCCTGGGGTAGCCGATATTAGCAGCTTCGGCGGCTATGTGAGAAGGTGGGAAATTTTCATTCAGCCCGAGGCTTTACAGCGATACCACCTGACGCTCTCCGAAGTAGAGAATGCCCTTCAGACGCAGCACCAGCTCCAGGGAGCTGGGTACATAGAGCGCTCATCTCAGGTTTTACCCTTGCGAACCGAAGGGATTTGGCGCACCCCCCAAGAACTCCTCCAAAGTACGGTAGCCCAAAGGCATGGCTACCCCGTACGACTGGGCGATATTGGGCATGTAGCAGAAGGACACCTTCCCCGTTATGGCGCACTGATTCAAGACACCTTGGGTGAAGTCGTAGGGGGTATCGTGCTCGTGCGCCGCGGCGAAAATACCGCTCAGGTCATCGCCCGCCTCAAAGAACGCATTCAAACATTAGAACCGAGACTGCCCTACGGCATTCGGATAGAACCCTTCTTAGACAGAGAGGCTCTCATTCACAGGGTCATCCACACCGTGCGAGATAACCTCCTCAAAGCCGCCTTGATTGTAATCGGAGTACTTACGATTCTGCTGGGAAGCTGGCGAGCTGGGCTTGTTGTGAGTGCGGTGATTCCCCTTTCTATGCTCTTTGCTTTGGGACTCATGAGCCTAACCGGTATCTCGGCGAACCTCATGAGCTTAGGGGCAATTGACTTCGGGCTGCTGGTGGATGGGACTGTGATTTTAGTAGAGGCGGTATTAGTGCGCTTGCCCCACATGCCCAATCGGATACAGGCCACCGAAGAAGCAGCGATTACTATTCGGCAGGCGGCGCTCTTCGGCGAAATGGTAGTGATAGCGGTGTATGTACCTTTTCTGCTGCTGGCAGGGGTAGAAGGGCGAATGTTTCGTCCCATGGTGCTTACGATGGTCTTCGCGCTGATAGGCGCGCTTATTCTTTCCGTTACTTTCGTGCCGTGGGTAAGTGCTCGCTTCTTAGATACGGGAGAAAGTTCTTTTGCCTCTACGCTGCAGCGAGGAATGGGCAAGCTCGCTACTTGGCTCTTCCAAGGAGGAATAGTTCGTCCGTGGCTGCCCCTCTTTCTATGGCTGACGGTGCTGACAGGGGGATTAGCTTTGTTTCTCACGATGGACTCAGTTTTCCTCCCTGAACTGGATGAAGGCGCCTTCGCAGTAGAAACCCGCCTACCTGCCGGAACTCCCCTCTCCCGCACAATAGAATACTGCCACAAAATCCATCAGCTTCTGCTGCGAGAAATGAAAGAAGCCTTCTCCGGCGCCGTGGCAAAAATCGGTACTTCAGAGATACCGATGGACCCGATGTTTGTAGAGAGTGCAGACCTTATTCTCAATCGGCACAGTGGGTCGTCTTACAGCCGGGCAGCAGCGGCAGAAAGCCTCAAAGCCCTGGTGGAGCGGCATTACCCAGGTATCTTTATCGGGGTGCAGCAGCCTATTCAGATGCGCTTTAATGAACTCATGGCAGGCTCCAGAACGGATATCGTCGTGCGGCTCTTAGGACCCGACTTAGATAGTCTATATGGATGGGGCGAACGCATAGCCTCCTTTATAGAAGGCATAGACGGAGTAGATGATTTGGCGCGCCCGCTCTTCTTGGGTACATCCCAGATGGTGATTCGGTGGAAGCCCGAAGCCCTTCGCTTCTACGGGGTAGACCTGAGTGAAGCACAGCGATGGATTTTAGCCTATCGGGCGGGATTGCCCTTGCGCCCCTTTTACTCTGGGGAGGGATGGCGCTTTGCGGTGGCGTTGCGGCTGGCTAGTCCGCCCGCCCTCCCATCCCAACTCCTCCTTCCTACCCAGAGTGGTCAGTGGGTACGCTTAGAACAGATAGCTGATGTGGTATATGTGCCCTCTTACAACGAGATACCTCATGCAGAAGGCGAACGAGCTTATGCCATAGGTATCAATGTGCGCAGAAAAGGGGTTCTCTCGGTCGTAGAAGCCATTCAACGTAAGATAGCCGAACTGCCCCTTCCCCCTGGCTACCGCGTGAGCTTAGGGGGCCAGTGGGAAAACTACCGTGCCGCCCGAGAACGCCTCCTCTGGGTCATCCCTCTAATGGTTCTACTGATTGGAGGGCTCATGTATGCGACCCTGCACCGATTTTCGGCTATTTTTAGCATCATGTTAGTGTCGCTGAGTGCGCCAGCCGGCGGTGTGATCTTGCTGTGGATGCGGGATATGCCCTTCAGCATATCAGCAGCGGTCGGGCTGATTAGTGTATTTGGATTAGCCACACTCAATGGCACTGTACTGCTCAATCGCTATTATGCGCTATCCACTCTCTCTGAAGCAAGTATGCGACACGCTCTGCAAGAACGAGCTCGTCCTATTCTGGCGACGATGCTGGTCGCAGTAGCAGGACTGCTTCCGATGGCATTTTCTACCCAAGCTGGCGCAGAAGTCCAACAGCCCCTCGCGACCACCGTCATCGGAGGGCTTATTACGGGTGCTCTATTCAACTTGTGGTTGCTGCCCCTACTCTATGCTGTACCTGTACGGCGCTTTGTATCTTTGCGCTATGGCGGGACACAGCAAATGGGCGCAAATCAAGCGTAAAAAAGCCGTAGTAGATGCCAAACGCGGCGCTCTTTTTACAAAGCTGGTACGAGAAATCACCGTAGCTGCCCGCGCTGGCGGACCTAACCCCGACTTCAACCCCCGTCTCCGTCTCGCCATCCAGAACGCTCGCCGCGCTAACATGCCCAAAGACGTCATCGAACGCGCCATCTCCAAAGGTGAAAATGCAAGCGAAAGCCTATATGAAGTCTTGTATGAAGGGTATGCTCCCGGCGGCGTAGCAGTGCTTGTTGAAACTGTTTCTGATAACACTAATCGCACCGTCTCTCAAATCCGCACTCTCTTCTCGCGGGCAGGAGGTAGCTTAGCTACCTCGGGAGCAGTGTCCTATCTCTTCACACGCAAGGGGGTTTTCACTATCGCTGCCGAGCATATCCCCAACGAAGAAGCCTTCTTGGAACAAATGATAGAAGCTGGCGCCGAAGATGTAGAAACTGGAGAAGGCTCTACTATTGTAACCTGTTCTTTTGAAGACTTTGGGCGCATGCAGGAAGTGTTAGAGCGGCTCAAGATAGAGCCCGAAGAAGCATCCATTCAGTGGGTGCCCACCTCCTTCGTCCAATTAGACTGGGAAGAAGCCCAAAAAGCCCTCAAACTCATAGACCAACTGGAAGAAAATGAAGATGTTCAGAAGGTCTATCATAATCTCGCCATGACCGAGGAAATCGCTTCTCGCTACGCCGCCGCTCTATGAAGAACCTTCACCAGACTCACTATCAGTTTCCCAAACAAACCGACTTTCGTCGGGGCAAAGTTCGTGATGTATATGAGATTGCATATGATTATTTGCTCATCATAGCTACGGACAGGCTTTCTGCTTACGATGTCATTCTCCCTGAGACTATCCCTTACAAGGGGCAGATTCTCACGGGCATCACGGAATTCATGTATCAGCTCTTCAGAAATGAGATACCTTCGGCATGGATAAGTACCCCTGATCCGAATGTACTGCTTATGCGAAAAGCGCGGGTGTATCCTGTGGAAGTGATTGTACGGCGATGCTTGGTAGGGTATGCGTGGCGACTATACCGGCGGGGAGGCAGGCTTATCAGCGGGGTACGCCTGCCCGAGGGCTTGATTGAAAATGATTTGCTTCCTGAACCCATCATCACCCCCACTACGAAGTCTGTTATTGGACACGATGTAGAAGTAAGCGAGAAAGAGATCGTGGAGTCGGGGCTGGTACCTGCCGCCCACTGGGAAAAAATCCGCTCTTATGCGATGCACCTCTTCCAAAAGGGCATAGAAATCGCAGAGCGCGGGGGTATGCTGCTTTGCGATGCTAAGTATGAGTTTGGGGAGGTGGAGGGGGAGGTCGTTCTCATAGATGAAGTGCATACGCCCGATAGCGCTCGCTATCTCAAGTTAGAGGGCTATTATGAGCGTCAGGCGCGGCAGGACCCGCAGATTCACCTCACGAAAGAATACGTTCGGGAGTGGCTCATGCGCCAAGGCTTCCAAGGTCAGCCCAACGCCAGTCCCCCTCCCTTAGCTGTAGAAGTTATCCGAGAAGCCCGAGACCGATATGTAGAAGTGTATCAGCGCCTTTTGGGCAAGCCTTTCGTTCCTCGCGACTACCGAGTAATAGAAGAAGAAATCTATGCCCGATGTGTGGCGGCTATTGAGGCTATGTAAGGTGATAGCTATAACTGCCGCCCAGAACCTAAGTATCACAATAGGAGTTCCGGGCAAAGACTCCCGTTTTACCTATCGCTATCTCTACGATAAGCCCTTAGATTCGCTTCGGAAAGCAGCTCTGGATGGGGACACCGAAGCTCAAATGACACTGGTGGAGTATTATCAGATTGTTCAGCCTAAGCCTGACAGTGCCAGGTTTTTTCTGCACATGGCAGCCAAAAAGGGAGTAGCCCCAGCACAATATCTTTTAGGTTTGGCTTATTTGCGAGGAGTAGAAGCGCTCAAAAAGCCAATAGAAGGAAAAAGACTTCTACAAGCTGCTGCTCAGCAGAATTACCTGCTGGCAATACGCGTTTTATATGAAGTGCTGGAGCCGCCCGACTCCGTGTCGACGCTGTATGTGGCTGTTTTACCGCATGATGCTCGGGAAGCCTTCCGCTATGCACTCCAAGGGGCTGAACTCCGAGACCCCCATGCGATGATGACCGTGGGTCGCCTCTACGGCAAAGGCAAAGGCACCTCTCAAAACGACTCTTTAGCCCAATACTGGCTGGAAGAAAGCGCAAAAACAGGCTATCCGGCTGCTCAGGTTCTCTTAGCAGAATGGTATCAGCAAAAGTGGCAGAATCCCCAGCGCGCACTCTACTGGGCTAAGCAAGCAGCCGATAATCCTCGCAGTAGCTTAGACGAACAATATCGCGCCCGTATCACTGCCTATGACGCCGAAACAACCCTCCAAGTGCTTCAGTTCATGCAAGAGCTGATTACCATTCCCGCAGTGCATTCTTCCAGCAAATAGTTAGTCCATCTTCTCTACTGAGGCTCTGTCAGGCTATGAGCTGGCACAGGCTTACCGCATCACTACGAACGCCCCTCAATCGTACGGATGCGGATGCTTCAGCCGAAAAGCTCGGCGCGCGCGATTGAGTACTGCCTCTACCCCCCTCCCCTCGCTCCTGTTTCGTCTAGTTCTGATAAAGGCTGAGCATAAACGCCCGAGTTACCTCCACCTATCTGCCAGAGCGTCGCAGTAACCCACCGCGCCCCTAAGGGTTAAGGAAAGCCTTTGCACCAGTGAAAGTGAAGATAGCAGAGCTTTAGAGAGATTTTGCCAAGCTCAGCCGCTTGGTGAAGCCGCCACGGGAATACAACCGCACTCATCCAGATTTAGCCGAGACCCTCTGCCGCTACGAGCTGGACTGAGCCCACCGCCCCAACTATGCATAACTTCAGTAGCACTTGTATAGCATGTTTGCTTGCATTATGAGCATCCACCTATTGTTGAGCGAGGCTAACCCCTACTCTCTTCAGGCTGGGAAACTAACCCCCTCACTCTTACTCTCTGGGATAGATTGGGTACGGGTTCGCGTATTATTTCACCCATTGCAGTCAATATCTTCTCCAGTCTTACATAAAGTTCTGGCGAAAGAGGCACAGGCTCTGCGACACAAGGTCTATTATCTATGCTTTTCTTATTGAGAAACTCCTCTAAAAACTGTCGCATAGGGAAGACAAGCGCCTCATAGTCATCCCAGAAGCTACAGTAATCAGGTTTTTCCCACCACGTCAAAGCCTCCAATAGTTGGCGATGATGGTAAGGTAACCAGATTCCAGCCAAGCTACGAAGTATGGGGAAAATAGGTTTCCACCAGTAGAGTGCAGAGAATTGGGTTCGCCATATTCGGTAGAGTTTGCGCCACCAGAAACGCATGAGCCGGCAATTGCCTACTTTATAGGCCTCATACCAACGAAGGAAGACCCAGCGCAAATACGGATCATCTCGTCGATAATGCATTTCTATCCAGGGCTCTGCTCGCATGCGCCACTGAGAGGCTTCTTGGAGTCGACCAGTGAGCAGATAATAAGCATATAGCATGCACGCTAATGCAGCCCGAGCCGCCATTCCCCGCCAAGGGGAAAAAATACATTCTTCTAATTCTGACCGATGCTCTTGAATAAATCGGTCCAGCTCATGCCACTGCTGAGCTCGCATCCAGTATCCTACTTGGAGAGAAAGGGCATTTTGATAGATTTCTTTGCCTATACCTTCTTTTTCCCAGAAGTGCTTGGCATAGCCTTTCTGAAAAAGTTCCCACCACTGGGTATATAGAGAGGTTGTGGACCTGCGTGCCAAAAGCTGAATACCTAAGTTCATAAAAGCTAAGAGGAGGTGGCCCTTGATGCGCCTTTCAGGGTAGCGGGGCGGTTGTAGGAGCTGCTCCAACTGAGAGACCACAATCGTTAGAGCTTCTTCAGTGCAAACATGGCATGCTACTCCAAAGAGTTGGGCGTAAGTACTGAGATACCTTCCCCAGCTGTCTTCTTGGGGTAGGGGTGGGAGGTGCAGTCCCCCTCGCTGACGAGAAATCACATGCTTTTCGGTAGCCTCTACTTTCTTTGTCATTGCTGTGTAGCGCTGAACGACTAACTCTACGAGCTGCCTTCCCCAGGCTGCTACCTCCGCTGATGGCGCAAACGCCCAATAATCCCGCAGATATAACTCCAACACCGAAAATCCCCATAAGGCGATTTCTATGTAGCCGCGTTCAAGTGCCTCGTTCATCGCTTGCTGCCAGAGAATAGCCGCCGACTCACCGAGCCCTTTACTCCACAGCTTCTCACTGAGCCAAAGCCGATGCCAGATACGCATCTCCGCTTGATAAGCTTCGCTACTCATGACCAACTCTTGTTCTAAGGCGCTCCATAATAGACGCTTGTAAGTACGAAGGGTATCCAAACTGGCACTTCTAAAAGCCTTACGATACGCAATAATGAGCCCCTTTTCATCGTAAGTTTCCATTCCTCTCAGGGTTTCCAGGAGCCATGCCACCCGCTTGCTTGTGATACTGGTCCTGACTACCCGATACTCTCGTTCCGAGAGCCGACGCACTACCTGCCAAAGCGCAGGGGCGGGCAGACGCATCTCCCGCATACGTCAAAAATAAGAACATCCCAGCACCCTCTCCACCCTTAGGTAACCTCAAGCCTAACTTTTTTCGTTGTATATTAGCATGAGTATGAGAAAGATATGGAAAGCCTTTGATCCCCGCGCTTCCAGCGCTCAACACCTTCAGGGTTCGAGCCGCTTCAATCTCCTTTTCATGCGCCGCACCAACTTCGTCTCACTTACCCTTTTCGTCTTGGGAGTCTTGCTCAAGCTGCTCTGGGAGGTTTTCGCCCGCAATTAGAGCAGGTGCGACCTGCCGCATGTAAGCATACGCCGCCTCAAACTCGTTTGGTATCTTACCATCCAGGATGGCTTCTCGTATCGCTTCCTTAATCCTGCCGACCAAGGGGCCAGGTGGTAACCCATACTCCTTCATAATAAGCTCACCTCGGATGGGTGGTTGAAACTGAGCCAATCTATCGCGCGCCTGGATTTCTCGCACGCGCTCCAGCACTTTCTGGAAGTTCTGCTGGAAATGGCGACGGCGCTGGAGATTTTGAGTCGTTACATCGCTTTGGCAGAGAAGAATAAGGTCTTCCAAGGCTTCCCCTGCTTCTACTGCTAATCGGCGCAGAGCGCTATCGGTTACGCCCTCCTGTGCGAGGTGAGAGGGGCGTCCATGTAAGCGAACGAGCTTCTCTACATATCGCATGCGTTCGTCCATCGGCAGCCGCAACCGCCGAAAAATATCTTTCACCATCCGAGCCCCTTTCTCCTCATGCAGGTGAAACGTCCACCCTTGCTTCTCGTCAAATGATTTCGTGAGGGGCTTGCCTATATCATGCAGCAGTGCAGCCCAACGCAACCACAACGAAGCATCCGGCCTCTTCTCTAAAAGCTGCGATAATACAATCAGCGTATGCTGAAAATTATCTTTATGCTTGTGCCCTTTTTGGGTATTTACACCCGCTAATGCCGACACTTCTGGTAGGAACTGATGTAATAATGTCGTATTCCATAAGAGCTCTAATCCTCGCACCGGATTAGAACTGAGCAGGATTTTGTGGAATTCGTCTGTGATTCGCTCAGGAGAAACGATGGATAAGCGATGAGCCTGCTCGCGCAGCGCACGATAAGTCTTTTCTTCTATCTCAAAGCCCAAGCGTACTGCGAACCGAATCGCTCGTAGCATGCGCAGCGGATCATCCGAGAAAGTGCGGACAGGGTCTGTAGGCGTGCGGATGATACCCTGCTTCAGGTCGTGGATGCCTCCCCATTTATCCCAGAGGGCCCCCCGCTGCTGGGCATGCAGCCCCACATATAGAGCATTAACGGTAAAGTCGCGCCGCTCCGCATCCTCTTCTAAAGTGGCAGGTTCTACTCGGGGATTCCGAGAAGAAGGAGTATAACTCTCTTTGCGGGTCGCCACCACTTCTATTTGATATTCTTTCCAAACTACTACTGCTACATAGAAGCGGCGATATTCCGCTGCCACATGAGTGCCTAACTTCTCTGCGAGTTTCTCCGCAAAAAGCGTAGGATTACCCAGCGTAACTACATCTATGGATTTAGAAGCACTGCCCGTGAGAAACCAGTCTCGAACCCACCCCCCTACAATATATGCAGGCTGATTTAGCTCATCGGCTGTTTCAGAGAGCACTTTGAGAAGAGGTTCGGTCTCCCACAGACTCTGCGGAAGCCTTGCCATACTTAGAAAATCACGCCATCTTTTCTGGCTTCACATACTGATCAAACTCTTCTGCCTTGAGGAAACCTAACTCTACGGCCGCTTCTTTGAGAGTTTTGTCTTCTTTGTGGGCTTTCTGGGCGATTTTGGCGGCTTTTTCATAGCCTATCACGGGATTGAGGGCAGTCACCAGCATGAGGCTCCGATCTAAATGGCGCTGAATAGCCCCCAGATTCGGTTCTATGCCTACGATGCAATTATCGGTGAAAGAATGGCAAGCATCCGCGACTAAGCGAATGGACTCTAAAATATTGTGAATAATCAGCGGCTTGAAGACGTTAAGCTCCAGGTGCCCTTGGAAAGCCCCGCAAGTGATAGCGGTATCGTTGCCAATCACCTGGCAGCAGACCATGGTCATGGCTTCACTTTGTGTGGGATTGACTTTGCCGGGCATGATGGAGGAGCCGGGTTCATTTTCAGGAAGGTTGAGTTCTGCGAGTCCAGCCCGAGGCCCTGAGCCTAAAAGCCGAACATCGTTAGCGATTTTCATGAGAGCCACGGCGGTACGCTTCAAACTTCCTGAGAGAGCCACCAAAGCATCATGCGCCGCCAGCACAGCGAACTTATTCGGTGCTGAGACGAAGGGATACCCTGTCAGTTCGGCTATTTTCCTCGCTACCTTCTCGGCGAAACCCGCTGGCGCATTCAGACCCGTTCCCACAGCCGTTCCGCCAAGGGCAAGCTCTGCTACTTGAGGTAGTACTTTTTCTATATCTTGGATACTGTCGGAGACTTGCTGGGCATACCCGCCAAACTCCTGCCCCAAACGCATCGGTACAGCATCCATAAGGTGCGTACGCCCTACTTTGATGATTCCATGGAAGGCTTGGGCTTTTTCCGCCAGGGCTGCATGGAGCTTGCGAAGCGCAGGAAGCAAACGCTCTTGAACCGCTATGTAAGCCGCAATATGCATCGCAGTGGGAAAGACATCATTCGAAGACTGGGAACGATTCACATCGTCGTTAGGGTGAATGGGTTTCTTCGCACCGAGGGGCTGTCCTAACTTCTGATTAGCCCGATTGGCTATGACTTCATTTACATTCATGTTAGACTGGGTGCCCGAACCTGTCTGCCACACTACTAAAGGAAAATGCTCATCCCACTGCCCCGATAGAATCTCATCGCAAACCTCAGCGATAATTTTTGCTTTATCCTCAGGGAGGGAGCCCAGCTCTGCATTTGTGAGGGCTGCGGCTTTCTTAGCGATAACTAATCCATATATTACCTCCTTGGGCATGCGATGCCCACCGATGCGGAAGTTTTGGAGAGAACGCTGAGTCTGCGCGCCCCAGAGTTTATCGGCAGGGACTTGTACTTCACCTAAGGTATCGTACTCTGTGCGGTAAGCCATATGCCTGACGAAGATACAAGTTTCACTCTATCAGTCCTGAAGCCCGCAGAAAAGCTCGGAGATTAGGTGGAAGCGACTCAGGCTGTCCCAACATAACCGCTTTAGAGCCGTGCCACTCCGCACGCCCATCATAGAGAAAAAGAATTTCCTCTCCCATATCTACCACGCTCTTGAGGTCATGGGTTACCACGACAGTAGTAGTGTGAAACTCATAGGTGAGTTCTTGAATGAGCTCATCTATGCGCCGGGCTGTAAGCGGGTCTAAGCCTGAGTTGGGCTCATCACAGAAAAGGTATTGAGGATTGAGTGCAATCGCCCGCGCCAGTCCTACGCGCCGCTTCATACCACCCGAGATTTCTGCGGGATACTTATGCTGTATGCCTGCTAACCCTACTCGTTCCAAGCAATAGGCTACCCTGTCTTGTATCTCCTTTTCGGATTGCTCTGTGAAAACTCGTAGGGGAAAAGCCACATTTTCTCCTACATTCATGGAGTCAAAGAGGGCAGAAGACTGAAAAAGCATGCCTAAGTTTCGCAAAATACTGCGACGACTGGCAGGGTCCGTTCGTAAAAAATCTATTTTCCCAAACCATACCTGCCCTTGCTCGGGCTGAATAAGCCCTACGATGCATTTGAGGAGTACGGTTTTGCCACAACCGCTGGGTCCTATGATCATATTTACCTTCCCAGGGTGAAAGAAAAACGATATATCATGGAGTACTCGCTGCTTCCCAAACCATTTAGAGATGTGCTCTATACGCAGCTCACTCATAGTAGAAGCTGCGCCAGCACATAATCGGCTACCAGTATCATGAGACAGCTTACTACGACTGCCCTTGTACTGGCAGCCCCTACTTCTAACGCTCCCCCCTTCACATAGTACCCCTGATAAGCTGAGACCGTAGAGATAATGAAGCCAAAAGTAACTGCTTTGATGAGCATGAAGACCAGCTGAAAAGGTTGAAAGAAGCCTCGCGCCCCAACTGCAAACTGCGTAGGATTGACCGCACCCGTGAAAGCCCCCGCAATAATCCCCCCCGCATGGGCCACAAAGCAAGCATAGATAACTAAGATGGGAAAAGAAAAGAGAGCACCCAGTAACCTCGGCAAAACTAAGTAGGTTGCGGAGTTGATGCCCATCACCTCCAAGGCGTCTATCTGTTCGCTGACACGCATGGAGCCTATTTGGGAAGCGATATTAGAACCGATGCGTCCTGCCAGCACTAAGGAAGTTACGGTAGGGGCCAGTTCCAATATGGCTGAAGTAGAGACTATCGCACCAATAGTAGCCTTAGGAATAAAAGGTGATACAATCTGGTAAGCAGTTTGTACAGTAGTTACGGCTCCGACGAAGAAGGATATAATAGCCACTAAAAATATGCTATCGCGTCCCATCTGGATAGACTCTATCGTCCAAAGTTGCCAGTACAGTCGAAACCGCAGCAGGCCCGTGAAACTTCGGGCGAGCAACAAGAGATAGCGCCCTAAATCCTCAAATCCCTTCAAGAGTGGATTCAGATTCATACCAGTTCTCTTGGCTGAGGAGTAAGGGTAAATGCACAGTAAAGTTTGTATAGCCGGGTCGGCTCTCTACAGAGAAGCGCCCTTTATGCTTTTCTACAATCCGCCGACAAATATCCAGCCCTAAGCCTGTTCCTTCTCCTTTGGGCTTGGTCGTGAAGAAAGGCTCAAAAATCCGAGGCAAAATCTCCTCCGGGATACCCGGCCCCGAATCAATAAAAGATACCTGTATCTCGTCTGCATGCTTGCGTACTTCTATGGTAAGCTCTCCTTTCCCTTGCATCGCTTGGATGGCATTTTGCAGAAGATTAGTCCAGACTTGGCTTATCTCATCTGAAAAGAGATATAAGATGGGGAGCTCGGCATCATAATGCGTCCGAACCGCTATTCCCTGCTTGAGCTGATTGTGATATAACACGAGGATGGTCTCTACAGACTCCTCTAAGGAGGTAGGTACGGGTTTGCCTCGCTCGGAGGTGTGGGCATAGCTTTTGAGGGCGAAGACGGTTTTTCGGGTGCGATTGGCTGCAAGGAGTATATTATCCAGTTGTAGGCGAAGCTGCCCAATCAGATAGATAAGCTCCACTCCATCCTGTATTTGGAGCAGGGGTAAGAGCGGCGATAAATCTTCAACGAAAATCCCTGCCTCTACTAACCTTCTTGCTGTCGTTTCAGCTTGTTCTTCGGGTAGAGTGGTACTGAGCAAAGCGAAGTACTTTTTGCGCAGGGCTCTCTCCTCCCGAGAAGTCAGGGTAGGATGCTCAGGAATACGAAGGTATTCTACGAGAAAAGAAAGGGCTTGCTGCATAGCCGGCCAGTCCGTTCCACCCAACGCCAACAAAAGCTGCCATAAGGTGGGAATAGTCTCAATCAGGGTTTCTGCTGAACCTTTGATGGCACCAAGGGGACTGTTGATTTCATGGGCGACGCTGGCTACGAGCTGACCCAACGCCGCCATCTTCTCAGAAAGAATAAGCTGCTGCTGAGTGGATTGGAGTTCATTCAGGGCTTTCTCTAACTCCATCGTGCGCTGGCGCACGCGATCTTCCAAAGAAGCATTGAGTTGGCTAAGCTCTTTTTGCATGGCGCTGAGTCGCATGAGATTTTCCTCTAAGCGGCGATTTTGTTTGCGTTGGAACTCTAATAGCCTTCGGATGCGCTCCTGCTGCAGCACGCTACTGAGCAACATCCCGAAGAAAGTAGCATTTTCCTCAAGCCAGCGCTTTTCTGCTTCTTCCAGCTCTCTCCATAGCAGGGTTTCTAAGACCGCCCAGGTGCGCTCTTGATACACCCACGGATAAACCCAATATGCCACAGGATGCACCTCTGCCAGCCCTAAGCCTCCCTTTACTTCGGCGCGTATTGGATAAAGAAGGGCTCGTCGCTGCCGAGCTGCTTCTCCTACTATTCCCTCCCCGTGCCGAATGAAAGGAAAATCCTTAGCCACGACAGCATAAGTAGCGATTCGCTCGAATACCCTTTCTTCCGTCTCTCCATAAAGTACGGCTGCCCATAACGGCACATAGTCCCGCAGAAGGTAGAGAAAGCGTTTGCCCCAACTTTCTAAGGTGTCTTCGGGACGCCAGGCCAGTTCGCTGGTGAAGATATAGCCAGTATATTCCACCTTACCTTGCTAAGGCTCGTTGTATCTCACAGATAAGCTGCTGACGATCCCAGGGCTTTCGGATAAACGCAGAGAGGTTCGCATAACGCTGAGCTCTCTCAATCGCAGAATCATCCGCATATGCGGAGAGCATGATTAGCTTGATGTCTGGATATTCCTGAGCGACGCGAATCAGAAAGGCATCGCCTTTCTCTTGGGGCATGAGCCAGTCTGAAATCAATAATACAATCCGACGCTGATGCTGCCGATACTCTTGAATCAGTTCCCAGGCTTCCTCGGCACTTTGAGCCGTTTCGTAATCATACTTCTCCCCGAAAGCCGCTCGGGATTGCACCACCAGTGTATCTAACACCATCTTCTCATCATCTACAAATAGAAGAAGGGGTTTTCCGTTCATCCTTCCAGAGCTTTTTGTATAAGCTGCATAAGCTGCTCTTTATCCCAAGGTTTGGCAACGAAGGCGAGAATATTCGCATCTTTTTGGGCTCGTTCTACTGCCTCGGGGTTAGCTTGCCCAGAGAGCATAATCAGGGCTACCTCAGGAAAGCGACGATGCACACGCACTAAAAACTCATCTCCTTTGACTCGGGGCATAAGCCAGTCGCAAATAATCAAATCTACATTTTCCCCCTCTGCATATACTTCATCAATAAACTCCTCTGCCTCCTCAGCGCTCGTGAAAGATTCATACAGATACTTATTCCCAAAGGTCTGATAGAGCTGCCCCATGAGTGTATTAAGAACGACCTTTTCATCATCCACACAGAGGATGCGTTTCTTAGGCATGAAGGCAGGGCAAAAGTACAGGTTTTATTGCAACGAGGAGAGCCGCTCGCCGTATTGCCGCTGGAAGTATTCTTGATAAGCACCGGAGCGTACCCGCTCTAACCAGCTCCCATTTGCCCGGTACCACTGTATAGTTTGGCGCAGCCCTTCTTCAAAGGACATATGCGGTTTCCATCCCAGCTGATGCAGCAAAGGTGAAGGACATATGGCATACCGAAAATCATGCCCAGGTCTGTCTTGAACAAAGGTGATGAGCCGATCGGAGTCTTTTTCTCCTGTAATCTCGTCGTATAATGAGCAGAGAAGCTGCACTACTTCTATGTTGGGGCGGCAGTTCTGGGCGCCGATGAGGTAGGTACGCTGACGCGGTGCCTTTTCCATAAGCAGCACAATAGCCCGCACATGATCTTCCACATATATCCAATCACGCATGTTCTGCCCTTGACCGTAGACGGGGATGGATTTGCGCTCTATTAGACGAGAGATAGTCAGAGGAATCAGCTTCTCAGGAAACTGGAAAGGGCCGTAGTTATTACCACAATTGCTGATAAGATAAGGAATGCCATAGGTATGCCCATACGCCCGCACAAAGTGATCCGCAGCCGCTTTAGAAGCAGAATAAGGACTACGGGGATCATAAGCACTTCCCTCCGTGAAGAATCCCTCTTCGCCTAAGCTGCCATATACTTCATCGGTAGAGACTTGGTAGAAGAGGACATCGCTTCTTCCTTGCCAGTACTGCCTAGCGTGTTCCAAAAGGGTAATAGTGCCTAAGACATTCGTATGAACGAAATCCATCGGTGAAAGAATACTGCGATCTACATGGCTTTCCGCAGCTAAGTTGAGAATAATATCGGGTGGCGCTTCATGCCACAGCCGTTGAACAGCTGAAGCATTCGCTATATCTATCTTATGAAAGGTATGATTAGCAGCGGGGAGAACATCAGCAAGATTCTCTAAGTTTCCCGCATAAGTAAGGGCGTCCAGCGTATGGATGCGATAGCTGGGATATTCCCGCACTAAATACCGCACTAAATGGCTTCCTATGAAACCAGCACCCCCTGTAACCCAGACCGTACGCATGCGCAAAGGTAGTGTATCTATCTTTGTCCTACATGTGGGAACGGTTAGCTCAAGTCGTGGAACGATTTCACTGGGTGGAGCAGGCTCTGGGCGAAGCCACTAACGACCCCAAGCGCCTGCAAGAACTCGGAAAAGAGCATAAGTATTTAGAGCCGATTGTTTCTTTATATCAGCGTTGGCAGCGGCTGCAAGCTGCCTATCATAGCGCCAAGAGAGAGTTAGAAACTGCTCGAGACCCAGAGTGGCGCAGCATGGTAACAGAAGAAATAGCGCGATTAGAAAAAGAACTTGCCCACACCGAGCAGCAGCTCAAAATAGCACTCCTTCCGCCAGACCCCGATGATGATAAGGATGTGATTTTAGAGATTCGGGCAGGGACAGGAGGGGATGAAGCGGCGCTTTTCGCGGGGGACTTAGCCCGAATGTACCAGCGCTACGCAGAAAAAAGAGGCTGGAAGTGGGAAATCTCTGACTTCACGGAGGGGAATGTAGGCGGCTACAAGGAACTCATCGTAAATGTGCGAGGCGAAGGCGTATATGGCTGGCTCAAGTATGAAGGAGGGGTACATCGCGTCCAGCGCATTCCCCAAACCGAAAGTCAAGGGCGCATCCATACTTCAGCCGCTTCTGTCGCTGTGTTACCCGAACCCGAAGAAATAGACATAGAAATCAAGGAAAGTGATATTCGCAAGGACACTTATTGCTCGTCAGGACATGGAGGGCAGTCTGTAAATACTACTTATTCTGCTGTGCGATTAGTGCATATTCCCACGGGCATCATGGTAGCCATTCAAAATGAACGCTCTCAAATCAAAAACTACGAGACTGCACTCAAAATCTTACGGGCTCGGTTATATGAAATGGAGCTGCAAAAGCGCCGCATGCAGGAGGATGCACTGCGACGCTCTTTTATTTCCACGGGCGACCGCAGTGTCAAGATTCGCACCTATAACTTCCCCCAGAACCGCCTCACCGACCACCGGATTGGTCTGACCCTGTATAACTTAGACCAAATTCTTCAGGGGGAGTTGGACCCCGTTTTGGAAGCGCTGCGTCTGGCTGACCAGACACAGCGCTTAGCTGATATGCATTCTTCTTAGGCAGGCTGGGGCTGTTGGGACGCTATGGGTTCGCCCGAAAGATCAGCCACCGCATTGAGGAGTATCATCGTATCATTCAAATCCAGAAAGAATCGCTCTAAACTTTCGACATCTACCAAAGATTGCCATACATTCGGCTCAAAGAAATACTGTTCTGCCGTGATACCTAAATAGATATTATGCCCATGGCTGGCATAATAAATGTGTCTATTAGGATACTTCGTACGAAAATCAGCAAAGGCCCGAATGAGACTTGAGTTAAGATAGCGGCGCACCGCACTGGCAGTGGAGGCATAAACAACAAACTGGCTGTCAAACTCAGGAGAATCCGATGTGTATGTATGTAGGCGTCCCGTATGATAGAGATCAGCCTCACTCATGCCAGATGGCAGAATATACATCTCACCCACTCGAGCCTCAGGAACGTGGAGATGAGCAAAAATCCCATCAAAAAGAGGGATTACTTTCTTCGTACCTTCTTCCTTTACAATTCCTTTCAGATGAGCCTCCGAAAACTCTAAGAAAACCCCATTCTCAAGTCGCATGAAACAATAATCATCTCCCTCATAACTATGGGCAGGCTTATTGAAGAGATGACTGCGCAGGAGAACGGAGCTCGGGATATACCGATGAGGAATGTAGTGAAGCCGTTCATCCACATACCTTATGATGCCTTCTACCACCCTCCCCTTGAAGAGGTTATAGAAGTTGCGGTTGCGCAGGGTTTCTCGCACCATCATGAAGCCCAGAAACGAGAATACAAGGGCTACGAGAATCCCCGCTCCAATCAGATGAACGGCACCGAGAATCTTAACTACACCCCATAAAGCGAGGACCGCCAAAACCGCTATGATACCTCCTACAAGGAAGGCTCTCATGATAGTACTCTTGCGCGCAGCCTCAGCAGCAGAGAGTTCTACTGAGAGCTGTTCATTGAAAAACTTACGGAAGTCTTCCAGGGTCTTCATAGGACTGCGATATTTGGATTATTATATAGATTTCGTATGAGGGCAAAAATCATGCCTAAGCGAATAGAGCTACTCTCACCCGATGTACCCATACCTGGGCTTCAAAGGTAAAAACTTTTTTCCTACTCTTTATCCACCTGCCACAGCTGGGAGGCTAAAAAAGCAGCCCCTTGCTTGACATACACTAATCCCTTAGTTAGAGCTACTCCCTCTAAGATAGCCAGGGTATCCACACTTTGTACTCTGACGGTTAGGGGGTAGTATGTACCGTCGGTTCTCTTCAGGAAAAGGTAGTTCTGTCCGCTGTGGTAAGCTATGGCAGAGCGAGGCACGGCATAGAGCCGCCCCAAGTAGCGCTTAACTACCCCTTCCACAGGAAAAGCAGAAAAAATGGGAATATTCATAGGCGGTACTCTAACATGAGCCACTAAATAGGCCCCTGTAGTATCTTCTACCTGAGTGATGTACTCTATGTAAGTGATGACCTCTTTCGCTGCGGCGAGCGCTGGAAAGCGTAAGATAACAGGCATCCCTGGACGCATCCATTCCAATTCTCGCTCGGCTATGAAAAGGTCTGCATGCACATCAGAAGTGTTCAGAATGGAAGCCAGGGCTTGTTCAGGGCGAACATATTCGCCGAGGGCTACGGATACTTGCGTTATATAGCCGCGCAGAGGTGCTCTGACCGAAAGCAAGCGAAGCTGACCAGTAGTGTCTGGATGCATACCTAATAAACGAAGCTGTGCCTCTAAAGCCCGAAGCTGGGCATCTTGCTGCTGAAGCTCGCTCCGCAGCTGAATCACCTCCGAAGGGAAACTCAACTGACGCACTCGCAGACTTTCCTGTATGGTCAAGCGCTGGCTCAAACTCCTCCAACGCTGATACGACTCAGCATAGTTCTTTTGAAGTTCCAACAAAGATGCGCTGTATAAGCGAAAGAGTTCTTGCCCTTCTTCTACGAACTGCCCTTCTCGGACTAGGATAGCTTCTACGGTACCTTCTATCCTACTGTGAACCTTTCCTCGAGAATGGGCAAGGACGACAGTGCGTCCCACGAGCCGAACCTCCTGCCATACTGAGTCTTCTCGCAGGGTATCTATGACGATACCCGCTCCTTCTTCTTGCACAGGCGTAAGCTGTAATGCGGATTTATCGTAGGTGGTTGGCTGGGGTACGGGGGAAACGGATTGACATCCTATCGCACCCCATACGCTAAAACTGAAAATAAATAAACGGTTGTACATAGGATTGACGCATTTCTAAAATAAGTTGTACCACCCCCAGAAAGACTATAAGCTGGAGGAACCAGGGACTTCGGGCAAAGAGGTATTCTATTTTTTCTACCCAGGCCATCGGCACTGCGTGTAAAAGATAGCCTGCTATTAGCAGCCCTACCAAAAGGGGGCGAGCTCTCAGGAAAGGGAAGAGATAGGAGAAATCTACATGTAAGCAGGCTCTTTGAAGGACTTCCCATGCGCTGGCAAAAGTAGATGCGCGAAAAAATACCCAGAGAGCCAGCACGAGGTGGAATGTAATAGCCCAACCTACCAAGCCCCGCCAGAAGTTTGTAGGAAGTCTCCCTTGAAAAAAGAATCTATGTACGGCTAATGCCAGTCCATGCACCCCGCCCCATACCACAAACCGCCAGGAAGCCCCATGCCACAAACCTCCTAACAGCATAGTCAGAAAAAGGTTCAGGTAGGTGCGCAGTTTGCCTTTCCGATTGCCTCCCAGAGGAATATAAAGATAATCTCGCAACCAGCTAGACAGGCTCATGTGCCACCGCCGCCAGAATTCGGTTATCGTGGAAGCCAAGTAGGGTTTGTTGAAATTCACACCTAAGTCAAAGCCCATCATTCGTCCTATTCCAATCGCTACATCGCTATAACCTGAGAAGTCGTAGAAGATTTGCAAACCATACCCATAGATAGCGACCAGGTTCTCAAATCCTGAATAGCCTGAAGGGCGGGCGAAAATAAGGTCATTATATTGGGCTACATAGTCAGCGAAGACCACTTTTTTTATCAGCCCTTGTAGTACGAGCCAGAATCCCCGACCTATGCTATCTTTATCCCAGACCCCTTGTTTGAGCTGGGGCAGAAAGTGCCCAGCGCGTACGATAGGTCCCGCTACAAGTTGGGGAAAGTAAGCAATATACAGGGCATAATCCTGAAAGCTGCCGCGATCTATATCCCCTCTATACACATCCACAGCATAACTAATCATTTGGAAGGTGTAGAAGGAAATACCAGCGGGAAGAAATATATCTAATGCATCCCAGCGTTCCCCTATCAAAAGCGATAGATTCTGTAGGAAGAAGTTGGCATATTTGAAATAACCTAAGAAGACCAAGGGAAGTATTACAGCCAGTGCTAAGAAGAGACGACGGCGCTGGGGATACTTCTGCATGGCTGCCACCAGTAGGTATTCGCCGAGGAGGGTAGCTATGAAAAGCAGAACAAAGCTACCTACTGACTTATAGTAGAAGAAGAGAGAAAAAGCGAGAAGCCAAAGTAATCCCCAACTTCGGCGCTTCAGGTGGAGCATTCCTCCATAGATACCCAATACTATGATGAACCATACCCAAAAGGACATGGTGGGAAAGAGCATGGGGGATTGGGGCTGGTAGAGGAATAGTGCTTGGAGAATGGAAAACCAGTCAAGGTGCATGGGGTTTTAGAAGGATTTCCTCGTCAGGGCGAGCTAACTTGCCAGGTGGTGGAGCGGTGGCTGTCAGCGGTAAGGGGTATAGAGCAGAGTCCCGTAGAAAGAGCGCTACGCTATCTGCCCAGCGATAAGCCGCCGAAGGCGTAGGATGGGCACCATCTTCTAACCGTTCTAAGACCAGCCGATGCGAGGGATAAAATCGCCCTTCACCTAAGAGATGCAGAAGCATTTTATTGATGCCTTTATCTTCGGTCCAGTTAGGCGGACCGATCCACACGACAGGCACTTCTCCGGCCTGGCTCAGAATCCGTTCTGCGTAGGGGCGTCGTTTCTCTATGTGGGGAACTAATAGCTCATTAGAGCCCAATCCTATGAGCACATAGTCAGGGCGCCATTTGCGAATAAATGCGGCAAGTGTATCGGTTTTGCCCCACCAGATGAGGTTTGAGCTGGGCCAGATGACCACATACAGCTTGAGTCGTGCTGCTTTACACCAGCGGGCTATGCGGAAGCGAAACCATTCTATCATGGAGTCGCCAATCAGCAGGACTGTACCCCGGGTGGATGAGGAGCTCTGGGTATCCCTTATAAAGTGAGAGGGCAAAACCTGAGGGGGAGGCACATACACTGTCATCGGCTGAGGGGGCTCAGCCGTCGGCAGAGTGTCCTTTATGCGTGGAAGTTCTATTCTCTCCCACGCAGAAGGGAGGATTTGGGGGGCTACGATTAGATAGTAAGGGAGGGCAACTACAACAATCAGCCAGTAGCGCCAGAATACACCCCGAGGATACCCTCCGCCCTCAGTTTTCAGATGGAGGCAGCTTCAGCAAAATACGCTGCAACCGTAGCAAATCCACATAGGCTAAGTGACGGACACCTTTCCGCTCTAATTCTCTGAGCACGTCCAAGGCATGGGTGATTTCCTGCTCAGAAAGGGCCGCTTTTCCGCTGACTTTGTAACGATTCAACTCTAAGGTGAGAATACGACGCGCCCGATGCAGCTGGGCCTCCAGTTGGATGGGTTCCACCTTGGTACTTACCATATTCAGAAGGGCAAATATACAGACTTTTTACATTGGTTCATAGCTGTGGTGAACACTCTCCTCTAAATAGGGATGATGCTGGGGTAGCAGAGCGGGCGCTTTCTCAAGCTGTTTAGCCGCTAACCATAGAAAGCCTCCAATCCCCAGGAGAAAGAAGCCTACCTCCATAAGGCCCAGGCCACCTGCTTTTCCTGCTACGGAGGGCATAACCACCATAAACGTGTCCAGCCAGTGCGTAAAGAGCAAAACTCCTGATACAATCCCCAGCCATGTGAAGTTTCGCTTGATGCTGGCGCTCATAAGCCCAAGCAGCGGGAAGATGAAATTCATGACCAACGTGATAAAGAAGATAGGAACATACTGAGGATTCACATGCGCACGGATACGCTGATAAAACCAGAAAGTCTCCTCGGGGATGTTTGAGTACCAAATGAGCATAAACTGCCCATAAAAGATATACGTCCAAAAGATACTAAATGCAAAGACGAATTTACCCAAGTCGTGGATATGGCTCTCGCTAACCCCACTGAGATAACCATTTTTCTTCAGGATAATCGCAGTGAATGTAATGAGACAGAGCGTGGTTATCCAAAGATTAGCGAAATTATAGACGGCGAACATCGTACTAAACCAGTGGGGTGAGGCACTCATGAGCCAATCCCAGCTTGCTACAGACCAGCTTAGCGCAAAGAACACGATAAATCCGCCGGCAAGCCGGCGCAGATTGTGGAAGTTGCGCACATCCCCGGTGGCATCTAATGTTTCCCAGTTGCGCACGAATCCCCGCCAGAAAAGAAGCCACCCCCCTAAAATAATCACCATACGAACGATGAAGAAGGGAAGGTTGAGGTAGCCACTTTTGTGCTGAAGGACCTCGTCTTTAGAGACCACATCGCTGTGCGTCCATTCATATAAAACCCCTGAGAATGCTATAGCCACCACCGCCAAAAGACCCGCAGTAATAGGTAAGAGCCGAGCGAAAGTCTGTGGTATTCTTTGTAGCATCACGTACCAGCTTGCATTAGCGGCATATCCTACCGCCAGGAAGAACAGAGAAAGAATAGGGATGCCTAAGAGATACATAGAAGAGATGAGAAGGTTTGCCGAGAGGCGGCTGAGCCAAGGGGCTGCATGATGACCTTCTGCATGTTCGTGAGTACCCATCATCTGGCTGATAAGCCCAGCTATGACTAGAAGTCCTCCCACCCCCACCATCAAGGTTACCCACCTACGCAAATGAGGGGGGAAAGTAAAGCGTTCTTTCCAGTTTACTGTATGAGAGGTATGCCCGTGTGCCATAGGTTATTGAGATTGTTTAGTGGAGTTGGCTTCTTCCTGAAGGCCTTGAGCTCGTAGCTGCTGCACATATAGAATAACCTTCCAACGCTCTTCAGGGGTAAGCTGAGAAGCATGAGAACCCATGAGGTTTTTACCATAGGTGATACTATGAAACATCTTCCCTTCGGGTAAATCTTTGAGCTGAGGCCCATAGTAAGAAGGTACTTGGGGATATTTCCCTTTCTCTACGATAGTTCCCCTACCGTTTCCTTTTTCGCCGTGGCAGTGAATACAATAATACTCATAGAGTTTCTTCCCTTCACTTATGTTCTCAGGCGTGGGAGGGAGGGGGTTTTTGAGCTTTTTGCCTGCTTCCTCATATCCTTCATTCGTATTGGGGAATGGATAGACGAAATCTGCCTTACCCTTAGGTACGGTACCTGCCACGGGCTCTCTAACATGTTTGCCATCTGAGGAGTAGGTATAGTAGTCGGTCTGAGAATAAGGGTCCAAAGGAATAGAGTGATACATCTGAGGAGCGTATTCTATGCCTGTATCTCTGGGGTCAGAGGCAGCACAGCCCCAAAGGATGAATGCAGTAAGCGCTAATAACCAGGAGTACCCTATCATATCTCTATGATCTTGATGTCAGTAGCACCAGTTTTACGAAAAACCTCCTGAGCCCGATCCCATGCGCTTTCTTCGGCAATCGCCACGACCATCGCGTCATCTGTCTGACGCACATCATATACTTTAGCTTTTCTACCAGGATAAAGGCGATTGACGAATAGATAGGAGAAAAACATAAGCACTCCTGCAAAAAGCACGGTAAGCTCAAAGGTTACGGGAATAAAGCTCGGAAAAGGCAAGAAGGATTTCCCCCCTATATTGACACGCCAATCTATGTTATACATGTAGGTCTGCATGCTGAGAGCCGTGAGCGTACCCATCGCTCCATACACGAAGGCTGCGTCGGGCAAGCGAGATTTGCGCAGATGAAGAGCAGAGTCCAGACCATGTACAGGAAAGGGCGTGCATACTTCATGGATAGGCACTTTCTCTCGCTGGAGAGCTTCCACACCTACAAGTAACTTCTCCTCATCTTCATATAGCCCGATAAGGTACTTCGCCATAGACTATCAAGTTGTAGAGGATTCAGGGTTCATGGCAGGTTGAAGCACGGGAGCGAAAGCACCCTCCCGCTTTTTAGCTTGATAGGTTTCCCAGGAGAGTCCTGCATATTGATCGCCCGAAGTCTTGAGAATGCTCTTTGTTTCAGCGGCTGCGATTACAGGCAGGAATCGCGCAAACAAGAGATACAGCGTGAGGAATAGCCCAAAGCTGCCTACCAATATCGTAACCTCCACCCAAGTAGGCGTGTACATGCGCCAAGAAGAAGCCAAAAAATCGCGATGTAGCGAGGTTACGATAATCACAAAGCGCTCAAACCACATGCCGATATTCACGAAGATAGAGATGACAAAAACGAACCATGGACTGCGACGCAGCTTTTTGAACCAGAAGACCTGGGGGATAAAGAGATTACAAGTTACCATAGCCCAGTAGGACCACCAGTAAGGACCGAAGGCTCGGTTTAGGAAGATGTAGCGCTCCCAGTAAGAGCCAGAATACCACGCAATAAAAAACTCCGTAGCATAGGCAAAGCCCACCATCATACCGGTAGCCAAGGTTACTTTTGCCATGGCGTCTATGTGCTCCAGAGTGATGTAATCCTTGAGGTCAAGCACTTCTCGGGTAATGATCATGAGTGTGAGCACCATTCCGAAGCCGGAGAAAATAGCGCCTGCCACGAAGTAAGGAGGAAAAATGGTAGTGTGCCACCCAGGTAGGATAGAGGTGGCAAAGTCAAAACTCACGATAGAGTGCACGGAAAGCACCAGCGGCGTAGAGAGCCCTGCCAGTACCAGAGATACCGCTTCAAATCGTTGCCATTGTTTGGCACTGCCGGTCCAGCCGAAAGAAAGGATACTATAAGCTATGTGGGCAAAGCTACCAGGGCGAGCCCTATCGCGCACCATCGCCAAATCAGGAATAAGGCCCGTATACCAAAAGAGCAAGGAGATGGTGAAGTAGGTGCTGATTGCGAAAACATCCCATAGCAGAGGAGAGTTGAAGTTGACCCAGAGGGAGCCGTGAGTGTTGGGCAGGGGCAAAAACCAGAACGCTAGCCATGGACGCCCCATGTGAATGATGGGAAAGAGCCCTGCACAAATAACTGCGAAAATCGTCATTGCTTCGGCAGCCCGATTAATCGCCATGCGCCAGCGCTGCCGGAAAAGCAAAAGAATTGCCGAGATAAGCGTACCCGCATGCCCGATACCTATCCAGAAAACGAAGTTCGTAATGTCAAAAGCCCAGCCTACGGTTTTGTTGAGGCCCCAAGTACCGATGCCTACCCATATGGTATAAGCTATCGCCGAAAACCCAGCAAACATGACGAGGGCCGTGAAACCCGTAGTGAGGTACCATTTCCAGCTGGCAGGTCCCAAGATGGGAGAGACTAAGTCATCCGTGATTTTGCGGTAGGTTTTCCGCCCTGTGATAAGCGGTTCTCGTATAGGGCTCTCAAACATAGTTATGCGGGTTTAGGTTGTGAGATTTCTTCGTTGCGGACTTTGACCATATACCGGATGGAGGGGCGAACGTTGAGCTCAGCAAGTGCATAGTAGCCACGCGGTTCTTGGGAGAGGCGACTGACAAGGCTTTCGGGATCGTTGAGATCACCGAAGACAATAGCGCCAGTTGGGCATGCCTGCTGGCAAGCAGTTTTGACATCTCCCTCTTTCAGGGGACGCTGCTGCTTCTTTGCTTCCAGCTTAGCGGCTTGGATACGCTGCGTACAAAAGCTGCACTTCTCCATTACGCCCCGAGCCCGCACGGTTACGTCAGGATTAAGAACCATGCGGCCCAACTCATCCACAGGATTGAAGACCCAGCTCTCCGAGTTAGTATAATCAAACCAGTTGAAGCGTCGTACCTTGTAAGGGCAGTTGTTAGCACAATAGCGGGTACCTACGCAGCGGTTATAGACTTGTTGATTGATGCCTTCGGAGCTATGGGCTATAGCCAAAACAGGACAAACCGTCTCACAGGGGGCATGATCACAGTGCTGACATAGCATAGGTTGGAAAAATGCCCGCGGAAAGTCTTCTGGGGATGCTGCGGGAAACTCTTCTGGTTTGCCTGTGTGCCCTACCGTGGAGGTAAAGTAGCGGTCAATCCGAATCCAGTGCATGTCCCGACCACGACGCATTTCGTCCCGACCTACGACAGGGATATTATTTTCGGCGACACAGGCCACTACGCAAGCCCCACAACCTATGCACAGATTGAGGTCAATCGCCATGCCCCAACGGTGTCCAGGTTGTGGGTGCTCTATCCACCACAGATTGATAAGTTCAGGCTCTTCGTGATTGCCGGCACGAGGATTTTGCTTATAGGCGCTGAGCGTCGTCTCCCGAATATACTCCCGTCCTACATAGGTCTCCCACTGCTGGATTCGAGCCAGCTCATAGGTACCACCTGTTTTTTGAAGTTGTATAGCAGGTAGGAAACTTATGCGATTACCAGATTCAGTTATTTGGAGGAAAGGGTAAATGTTTTGTCCAACCCCCACGGCTGCTCGTCCACCTGTTGTGCGGCCGTACCCCATCGCCACCCCTATGGTGCGGGGCGCCGTTCCCGGCAAAACATACACGGGTAGCTCTACCGACTTATCTCCTGCCGTAATCCGAATGACATCATTCGTCTTGAGTCCCTGCTCGCGTGCCAAAAGCGGAGAGATGACGGCATAGTTATCCCAAGCCACACGAGATACAGGGTCTGGCATCTCTTGAAGCCAGGGATTACCCGCATTCGTGCCGTCGCCTATGGCCACTTTCTCATAGACGTACAAGGTTAGAGGCACTTCATCCTCCATAGAAGGAAGCTGAGCAGCCCACTGAACAGGGTTCCAGTTTGCTTTGGGAGCAGCCGAGACGGAGGTCATATCCACTACACCTCTCTCCAGAGCATGCAGCCAGAATGTCTCAGCGTTATCAGTAGGCAGAGGAGGCTCAGTGGATACCCAGAAAGCCTGCTGCTTGCCTTTCTCCTTGTCTCGGAGGTAGGCCTGGTAGGCAGGGTACACAGACTTTTCCCAGAAAGCCTTCAGATAATCCAGTGTGCTCTCACCGCGCCCAAGCCATGCCAAGAGTATCTCTGCAAAAGAACGAGTGGAAAATATGCGGGCAATTGTAGGCTGCTGCAGCGTAAATAAGCCTTCATAAGGTTGCGCATCTCCCCAGCTCTCTAAATAATGATCCTCGGCTAAAATGTATTTGCAGCGCTTGGCTGTCTCATGAGCATGAGTAGAGATTGCGACAGTAATGGGGGATTTTTCTATCGCTTGTGCCACCCTATCGCTCTGGGGATGATCATAGAGGGGATTAACCTGATGGAAAATAACAGCACCCACCTTACCTTCCTGCGCATCCTTAAGAAAGGTTTCAAAATCCGCATCTTTTCCTGCACGCAAGTAGCAGCCTGGGTCTACATATAAGGTATTTCCGTAACTCTCTAAGAGCAAGTTGATACCTACGACTACAGCTTGAAGCACAGGGATTTGGGCATGGGCAACTACGAGTGCTTTGCCTCGGCTTTCCCAGAGCTTCTTGGCTACATGTGATATATCACCATTGGCCGTGTCCCATTTATCGCTGTTGAGTGAGGGCTGTCCAGCCAACTCAGCTATGCGATTATAGAGGTTGATGATGGCACGGCGCACCTCTTGGGGATTGAGCGCTATACGGCGGTCCGCACTGAGTCCCGTAATCATGGGTACAGACTCAAACTGCACATGATAAGATATATCATTGCGCCCACCGTACAACTTGCGGTTCTCAGACCACTGACGCGCGAAAGTGGTGGGGTCTATCCATGTACCTAAAAAGTCAGCATTGAGCCCCACTACCACCTGCGCTTTATCAAAGCGGTAAGTAGGGAGTACCCTACGACCAAAAACCGCCTCATGGGCACTCAAAATAGCATCATATGAAATGGCTGAGTACTCCACATGACGAGCATTTTTGAGGGAGCCCTGCCATGCTTGAATAAGACTGCGCAAACTGGGACTTACCACAGGAGGGGTTATGAGATAAATCAGCTTCCCTTGGGTATCCTGCGCCTTTAGCTGCTCCATTAGGGCACTTCCAAGTGCAGACCAATCTGACTCTTTGCCTTCTATGAGTGGCTTTTGAAGCCGAGTGTGGTCATACAAGGAAAGAACAGAAGCCTGTCCCCGTGGATGAGTACCACCTCCTTGGGGCGAATAAGATGGGTTGCCTTCTATCTTAATAGGACGACCCTCCCGTACCTTGACAAGGACTGATTGAAAAATTTGACCATCAAAGTAGGAGGAGGCATAATACGTGGGTATCGTGGGAAGGTGTTCAGCTGGTTTTTTGACGTAAGGCAGCGCATACTTGACAGGGGTTTTTTCACATGCTGCTAATACCGCTGCACTGAGCGTAATCCCACACCAGCGCAGGAAATCCCTGCGATCTCCTCGCAGGGATTCGGAGAGTAGCTCTTCTACAGGAATATCGCGAGAAAGCTCTTGCATCTTAGTAATGACATTTGGAACATTCTAGTCCGCCCAACTTTTCCACAGTTACCTCTTTCTCCTTGTAGTAAGCATGAAGCCGTGCATAGTAGGGATTAGCTGTTAAGTCCACTTTTGTTTGGCGATGGCAGTTGATACACCAACCCATGCTTAGGTCGTTATATTGATACACCTCTTCCATTTCTTCTACAGGTCCGTGGCAAGTCTGACAAGCTATACCTCCTACCTTCACATGCTGGGCATGACTGAAATACACATAATCAGGCAGGTTGTGAATCCGAACCCATTCTATGGGCTTGTTTTCTTGATAAGAAGCTAAGATTTTGCCTATTTCCTTATTCCCATAGCGGGAACCCTCTTGAATGTAAGTGTGGCAGTTCATGCATATGTTGGTGGAGGGGAAAGTAGCCGACTTCCCCTTCTCTACTCCGATATGGCAGTATTGGCAAGCGATTTTGTATTCGCCAGCGTGAGTCTTATGAGAGAAGGCAATGGGCTGTACGGGCTGATAGCCCTTATGAAGTCCTACGGAACGAGCCTTTTTGATAGTAGCACTACAGAACCAGAGAAAAGCCACAATCCCAGCTATTCCCCAGAAGCGAGGCGAAGCCATAAAGTTTCCGACCTGCTGGAATATACCTCGTTCCGAGGACTCTTCTTTTTCAGGGCGCAACACCCGAGAAAGCGATAGCGTAGTGATAAATAAAGCGATAGCGATAGCCCCCAGTGCTATAGTTAGCACCCATAATAGAGGGCTTGTATCGGAGGGGGCACTTCCGCCTGCTGAACCCGCACCGCCACCACCCGCAGCACCTGAAGCAGTGTTGGCAGTTTCTGCGGCTGCACTCTCTGCCTTGATGTAGTCCAAGATAGACTTAATCTCATTGGGGGAGAGCGCCGTGAATGCAGTCATCACGGCTTTATTGTACTCCTCGTATAGCTTCTTAGCATAGGCCGAATTTTTGAAGTTGCCGTTGATATAGGCTTGGGAATTCTGGACAAACTTGATGATCTCTGCTTCATCCCCCCAGCGTTCATGGACGCCTTTGAGAGCGGGACCGACTACTCGTCTATTGACAGCGTGACAGGAAGCGCAATTGGCCTGAAATAAGGCTTTTCCATCTTGTGCCCACAGGAGTAGCCCTAAACCGATGAGCGCCCTACGCATAGGCATTTTCATTTAGCTATGAAAACTAATACAAAGGTAATGGAGTTTCATTTACGCGGAACAAGTGCCCTTAGAGAGTCTATCTGTTTCTGAAGGCTAATGACATAGAGAGTAAGCTCCTCTACCTTCTGCAAGAGAGCAGCTTGCGTGGTAAGAAGGGGTACTCCCGATTTGTTTATCTCTTCCCCAGAAGGCATCCCAGGCAAATGGCGATGACGCTGAATATACTGCTCTACCTCATAAAGAGAGCGCAACTCATATCCCGGAGCGAATACATAATCTGGCCAGCGTAGATTTTTGTCCTTAGCGTAAATCTCGGTGACAGTAATGGGAGCCTGAAACTCAAAGGGTGCGGAGACTATACCTCTACCATCTCCATAGATAATAAACCTATCGTAATAAGCATCATCCACTTTTTGGACGACGGCGATGGCTTTGGTGGTCTGGGCTTTTTCACCTCCTATGGTAGCCTGCAAAGCATAACTCCATTCCTGATTAGGCTCATAGCTCACAAATAAGCCTCCCCTGCCAGTTCCCAAGCCGACTTGTAGAGGTTCTCTGAGGATATAGGATTTCTGTTCGGGGTCATACTCTAAGTTACTCGAGCAGCATGCGTTGATTGCTACAGAGGACAGTACAAATACGGCGCTACGCATCACTGCTTTGTGCATGCCGCAAATATACGAGCTTCGCAGCATGGGAAAGGCACTTATCCTCTGGCTGCAGTTCGGGTCTTTTCCCTTTGCCTACAGAGAAGATGTGCAAGAGATACGACTTTTCCCTGACTACGGGGAAGGTGTGTGGATAGGGTGTCGCACCTTGAGACAGACACGCAGCGGGGTCTTTATCTACTATGTAGATGCAGTGGGCAACTGGCTCTTTGGAAAAGCTGGTATTTGCCTGTCTTGTCGCGACTCCGCCTCGGTCATACGATGGGACGCCGTAGCAGGAGAAAAAAACTTACTGTACGCAGTGAGGCAGACCCGTCATACTATTCGGCTAAGCGCTATAGAAAGGACAGGCAAGCTCCACTGGGAACACACCTTACCTGCAGAAGAAGGAGAGTTTCGGCTTTTAGCACATCCAAGCGGGGGCATTTTACTGCTTCAAGCCTCTGAGAAACAACTTAGCCTCAAAAGCTGGGACAAACAAGGCGCCCTTCGGTATAACGTGGATGGGATAGTCTCCGAACGGATGAAGAGACATCCGCTTCTGCTATCTGTAAACTTAGAAGGGTTCTTTCTCCTATGGGAAGAGTTTGACGGGACGAAATGGCAGGCCGTTTTGCAGAAATGGTCATGGGAGGGCAAAGCCTTAGCAGCCCCTACCCCCCTTTCCGGCTTTGCCCACAGTGTAGAAAGAGCCCAGTTTATCAGCGATGGCTTCGGAGGGGTGCTCGGGGTATATGAAGCCACTTCCTTATACGGCGCTGGAAAGGATTTACACTTCGTCCGATATAGCCGAAGCGGACAACGAATCGTGGAAACGCCAATCTGTACAGAAGCGGGAGACCAGCAAAACCCTCGCCTATATAAACGAGGCACAGAGCTTCTGGTCACCTGGGAAGACAATCGGCAACAAGATTGGGATATTTATTTCCAACGGTTAGATATTCGTACAGGGCAAGCCCTCCTCCCTAATCAGGGCACGCCACTGGTACGCCTGCCAGGCGTACAGGAGTCGCCTGAACTGCTCTTGGACTATTTCCAAAACGAAAGTATAGTAGCTTGGGTAGATTATAGGCATCTGCAAGGTGATTTATACATGCAGAGGGTTTCTGCGGAGGGGAAGCCACTTTGGGAGTTTGCGGGGCGCCCCTTAGTAGCGAACCCTTACCAGCAAAAGAAGCTACAAAGTGCCCCTCATGATTTGAGACACTTCTGGATAGCCTACGCTGAAGAGCATCCTTATGAAGGAACGCATGCCTGGGTAATACTACTTTCGGTAGAAGGGAAAGAGCTCTTTCGGCGAAGGCTTGGCGGCAATACCCAGACCAGCACCCCAACTATTGGCGAAATAACCTGCCAGCCTTGGAAAGAAGGGAAATTAGTGGTATGGACGGAAGACCGAGACTCGGCGGGTCTATTCCAGTTATATGCCCAGTATTTGAAAGCCAAAGGAGAGCCTCAGTGGTTACCAATGGGATTGCCCTTGGCTCCCCAGCCCCAACTCCACCAAAAAGAGCCTCTCTTAGCGACTCGGGGGGATACCGCTTGGATTCTATGGAAAGGAGAAGAGTCAGAAGTGGAAAGCGACCTCTTTGCCCAAGCGATTACGGTGGAGGGTAATCGCTTATTCCTGCCTAATCCTCTCCCCGTATGCATAGCTGATAGGGTACAACATGAAGCGCGCTGGCTCTCCAGTTCTTCCGCCCTATATGCCTATTGGAGCGATAGCCGCAGCATGGAGGAAACGGGCTTTGACCTGTATCTGCGCAAAATCGTACCGTTAGCGCCTGAGCAAGGCTGGCAAACTCGTCTCGGCTTTCAGAACACCTCTTATCTCCTGTCTGCAAAAGCAGAGTATTATCATCATTTCTGGCAAGAGGAGGAGGGAAGGCGCTATCGCATTTTCTACGGGAGAGGTCGGGTGGGAGAACCCTATCCTGTTCAGGCGCTCATTCCTAATGGAGGGGCACAGCGCTTCCTGCATGCAGAAGTACATCCTCAAGGGTATGCTTATGCTGCTTTCTGCGAAGAGTCGCCAGGTCCGTATCAGCAAGCCGTACACTGCTGGGTCATAGACCCAGAAGGTAGAGTAGCTGCCCATTTTCGCTCGCCGCTGGGACATACGCATCACCTCTATCCCCGGGTATTCTTGCTTTCTGATCAGGAAGTCGCCTTCACCGCCATAGCACAAAGCAAAACTGGCAGCTGGGAACTCCTTTATCTAACTGTCTCCCCCTCAGGAGAACTCCGGGAAAAAGGCATCCTCCTCTCCCCCATTCCTGAAAAATGCCAGTGGCACCTCCTCAAAGACGCTTCGGGCTACTGGCTCTTCCTACAAGCAGGAGATACCCTCTGGGTTTATACGGGAGAGAGGCTTTCTGCCCTGCATAGCCAGACCCGCCCCTTCATTACTCCCAAAGCATACCCAATCCTCTACGAGGGCCGCGCCCACCTCTTTTTGTGGGATAAATCCCAGCATCACTGGCAGCTTCTACCCCTTAGTAGGCAATAAGAAAGGGGAAGAGCCCTTTAGCTCTTCCCCCTTTTTCTGGAAAGAATATCTATGTGGAGCTATTCCGCTATGACGAGGCGCTGCATGAGCGCACCTTGCCTATCCTCTATAAATACCATGTAGAAGCCTGCGGGCAGGCGGAGCGCGTGGGTGTGCTCACCTACAGGGAACTCATTCGTGTAGACATATACTTCTTGCCCAGCTGCATTCACGACACGCAGTGTGAGCTTTCCAGGCATAGTTACCGAGAAGAAGGCTTGCGTTTCTCCTATAGCAGGATTAGGAGCAAGGGTGAAGTGGCGAATGCTCTCTGGGGCACGGGCTAAAGAAGCGGAAAACTCCCGCATAGCACACAGACCTGGGTCGGGAGGGTTCACCCCTACAAAAATGATATAGTTGAAGAAAGTATCAAGGTAGCTGCGTGTACCTGCAAAAATTGGAGCTAAATTGGTAGTGTCCTTGTTAGGTGCATCGCCCGCAAGTGGATTAGGCACAAAGGCTCGTACCTTGACCCTAAGTGTATCCTGCCCTGAAGTGGCTCCTGTCTTGACACAAATCTGAGCGCATCCTATGGGTGGTGTAGCTCCCGGTGCACCCCCTGGATTCTGATAAACTACGAAGTTTGCTTGATCGGCAGCGTTACTGGAGTACTGCTTACGCCGATGCATCTGGTGGAAGCGTATCCCGCCCTGCGCCGGATTAGAGGAGTTATAGGCGAATGGAGAGCCGTCGCGGTTAGTGAATAACCCTAGGACAAGCCGCAGCGAGTCCACCCATACTGCGTAGTTAGGATATATCAGGGTGCCTCCCGACCTACTAGAGTCTGGGAAGCTAAAATAGACGACAAAGCTTGTGTCTTTATTCGTAGGAAGGCACACGACCTGCGGGTTGAACCCAAAGGGGCGAGGGCTTCGGTCTGCGCGGGGCGTACATTCATTACATTGTGCCCTAACCAGAGAAGGCACAAGGAGTACGGATAGGATAATCCATGCGTATCTCATATCAGTACAAATATACAGCAAAACGCATAAATAATTCTACCTTTGGGTCATGGGGCGATACCGACGCCCACTTGTAGAGCTGAGCGAACTCCTCCAAACTCCTTGGCAGCGAGTGATTTACAAACTGGCGGGCCCCTGGGTAGAGAAGGTAGTAGGCATAGAGAAGCTAAACCATTTTTATGAATTGTGCGAGGAAGAAGGCATGCAGCCTGGGGATTTTGCTCGCAGGGTCTTGGAAGTGATCGGCGTCCAGTATGTGCTCCCCCCTCCGCAGACCTTAGATAGCCTGCGCAAGCACACAGGTCCCTTCGTAGTAGTTTGCAATCATCCTTTTGGAGGGATAGAGGCAATCTTCTTGGTACTCTTTCTGAGTGAGATTCGGGCGGACTTCCGCATCATAGCGAATCTCTTCTTAGAGCGAGTGGCAGAAGTACGAGATGCGCTTTTACTGGTAGACCCTTTTGGTCGGGAAGGCTCGCGCCAGTTTAATCTACAGCCTATCCGTCAAGCCTTACAATATCTCAAAGACGGGGGGCTCTTGGGGATTTTCCCCTCTGGTGAAGTGGCCAGCCTGAACCTGCGCACGGGCAAAGTGCGCGAGCCAGACTGGAATCCCCTGGTGGGTCGGCTAATTTTGCAAAGCGGTGCCTCCGCCTTGCCGCTGTATTTTCATGGAACGAACAGTCTGCTTTTTCATTTGGCGGGGCTTATCAATCCCAGACTACGCACAGGGCTACTCATTCGGGAGTTTGTAGAGCCTGCTGCTCGCAAAGTACATTATCGCATAGGTAAAGTCATTCCTTTTGAGAAGCTCCAGGCGTTGGAGACTGCCGAAAAAATCACGGAGCATTTGCGCAGTCGTACCTATCTACTGGGGGAAGTGCTGGAGAGTCGGCGTCGGCGCTTACGGCTGCGGCGATGGCGCCTTCCTATGCTTGCTACAAACTCAGAGCCTGACTCTGTTATTGAGCCTTTATCGGCTGAGATGATAGAAGCACAGATTCGCGGGTTGCCTCCCTCCCAGCGCTTAGTCTCGCAAGGGGAATGGGAAGTCGTGGTATTTCGGGGCAGTCAGCAGCCTCTACTTCTGCAAGAGATTGGCCGGCTTCGGGAAATCACCTTCCGCGCCGTAGGAGAAGGAACAGGCAAAGCCTGCGACACCGATGAATATGACCAGTGGTACGATCACCTTGTACTTTATCACACCCGAGATAAAGCCATCGCTGGGGCCTATCGTATCGGCCGCTGCGATGAAATCCTCCAAACTCGCGGACTGCGCGGGCTCTATATCTATTCACTTTTTCACCTACCCAGAAGGATGTTCAAAGAGATAGCTCCTGCTTTGGAGCTGGGACGAGCATTCATCTTGGAAAAGTATCAGCGTTCCTATGCACCGCTCTATCTGCTCTGGCGCGGTATCGGTGAATACATCCTGCAACAGCCCCGGTATCGCTTCTTGATTGGTCCTGTGAGCCTGAGTCCCCGGCTCTCTGAGCTTACGAAGGCTTTTATTGCATTCTACCTCCAAGAAAACTATAGTAGTGCTGAATTAGCCCAAGAGGTCAAAGGCCGCACCCCCTATACCCCTTCCCCTACTTTACGCCAATACTACTACACCGTATCCGTCCAATCCCTCCAAGATGTCCAAGACCTCATAGAAGAACTAGAAGGCAGTCATATTCGCATTCCCATCCTTATTAAGCATTATCTCAAGATGGGAGCACGAATTTTAGCGTTCAACATTGACCGATCCTTTAGTAATGCAGTGGATATACTAATGGTTACAGACCTTGTCAAGGCAGAATCCGAGCTTATGCGCAAATACATGGGGACAGCAGGATACGAGCGTTACCTCCGCTATCATGAGCAGCCACTTCCTACCTCAGGATAAGATACCTTTGTAGCATGTACGAAACTATCCTGTATGAAGTCAAAGAAAGCATAGGTTACCTCACTCTGAATCGTCCCGATCGCTATAATGCGTTCAACGAGAAGATGAGCGCGGAGCTTCTCCAAGCCCTGCGAGAAGTACGCCGGGACAAAGCCGTGCGTTGTGTAGTACTGAAAGGGGCAGGCAAAGCCTTCTGCTCAGGGCAAGACCTCAAGGACATCGTAGGCGTGAAGCGTTCTTTGGGCGAATCGGTAGAGAAGCGGTACAATCCGATGGTACAAGCCCTTCATGAGCTGGAGAAACCCGTAATAGCCTGCGTGAATGGAGTAGCTGCGGGGGCGGGAGCTGGCTTAGCCTTGGCGTGTGATTATGTGATAGCGGCACGCTCGGCTTCTTTCGTGATAGCGTTTGTCAACGTAGGACTTTCCTTAGACACAGCGACTTCCTTTCACTTAGTGCGCACGATTGGACTCAAAAGAGCATTTGCTTTAGCGACTTTAGGGGAGCGTATCAATGCAGAGCAGGCACTGGCTTGGGGCATGATTAATGAAGTCGTAGAAGATGATAAGTTAGCGGAGGCAACCCATGCATTAGCCTTGCGCTATGCGGCTCAGGCGCCTCGGGCTTTGGCGCTGATTAAGAAACTCTTGCTGCGTAGCTTTGAACGCGGATACGAAGAAGCGCTTCGCTATGAGTACTTCTATCAAGAGGTAGCGGGGCGCACTCAGGATTATCAGGAGGGGGTACAAGCCTTCGTAGAAAAGAGGAAACCGGTTTTCAAGGGCGTATAAGTTAGCGGGCGGCCCAGCGCCGAAGCTGCCTCAGTGCTACCTCAAAATGCTCTGGGAAAGTCGCTTCCACTCGTAGCGTTGCCCTTTGCTCAGGATGCTCAAAGGCTAAGTAGCCCGCATGCAGGAAAATCACATGCTCGGAATGCAGGGGACGCTCTGGCTTGCGGTGTGAGGGTTTATAGCGGGGAGGAAAAGAAGAAAGATATAAAGGTTTGCCGCCGTAGAGCACATCCCCCACAATCGGGAACCCATAGTAGGAGAGATGCAAACGCACCTGATGGGTGCGCCCTGTAGCAGGTACGCAGGTGATCAGACTATACCCACGAAACTTTTCTATCGTGTGAGCGATAGTGAGTGAAGGCTTGCCGTGGCGAGGGTCAACGCGCGGCGGGTCTAACGCAATAGGCGCTTGCAGCTCAGCCGCCCCAAAATCGGGTTCGCCATGAACAAGCGCCCAGTATTTTTTTTCTACGGTGTGCTCCGCAAACTGTCGGTAGAGAAACCGAAAAGCCGCCTCCTCCCAAGTCAGCAGTAAAAGACCCGAAGTGGGTTTGTCCAGACGATGAACAAGCCGAGCTTGGGGATGTAAGTGCTTTTTCGCCCAAGCCAGGACATCAATACCCGAAGGGCCTGTGCGTTCAGGAAGGGACGGGATCCCCGCCGGCTTCACTATCACCGCCAGCAGCCAATCCCGAAAGACGATTTCCATCACGCTTCAAAATACGCGACCAGCTCTGGATGATGCGCTGGATACGCTCTTTATCTTGGGTTGCTAAAACGGGCAAAGCCACCTCTACCGCTGCCATCAAAATCCCCACTATCTCCTCCATCTGCCTAATCACATGATAGGTGTGCGCATCCTTTTGTACATCTTCTCGCTTGATAAGCGTTTGTAGAAGTTCCTTCACGGGCACAATCTCTCGCTCAAAGCGTTTCTGGATGATACGCGCCGCAATCAGCCAAATATCCTTAGTCGCCGTGTAGAGAGAGCGACGCGTGTTAGGCAGGTCTATTTTCTGGATCAATCCCCATTCCAACAGTTTGCGCAGGTTAATGCTGGCACTGCCGCGACTAATGCCTAACTGTTCTATGAGGGTGTCCGCATCTAAAGGTTCGGGATACACATACAGCAGCGCAAATATCTGAGCCATCGCAGGCCCTATGCCCCACGCATAAGCTAACCGCCCCCATACTTCTATAAGTCGTTGCTGGGCAGGCGTGAGAACTATACGCTTTTCCTGGTACATTTGGGATGTGCTTAGGCAAAGATATGTAGTTGGTATAGTATGGGGGTTGATGGTGGGGGGATGTTCTACCGAGGTGGATTTAGTAGCGCCCGAAGCCCGAGAACGCTTGGTAGTGTATGGTATTCTGCGCACGGACTCTGACTCGCAGTACATCCGTATCGGGAAACTTTTCGTTACCCGAGGGAATGCTGCCAACTACGCCAGCCAGAATGACCTCAGCGTAAAGGCACGAGTACGATTGAGAGATGAATCGGGACGGGAATGGCTGGGTATTCCTGAAACCGTGGGGAAAATCCCATCCCAGCCCTTTTATCCTATACATACCGTGTATCGGCTCCATATGCGCCCCATCCCTCGGCAGCGCTACTTTCTACACATAGAGGTGCCTGAAAATCCCAGCTTGAATGTAGAAGCGACTACGATTGTGCCTTCACCTCCGTACTTAGCGCGCCCCGAGAGCATAGTCTATTTAGGACCAACTCCCTCTTACCCCTCTATAGACCTGACGAAAAAAATAATCTTTACTTTCTTCCCCCAGTATGAGTCTCACCTACCTGTTTTAGCAGCGGCATACGAGCTTAGCTTCTTTTTTCATTATAGGAAGGTGGTAGCCCCTGGCGATACCCAACAGCGCAGATTTGGGCTGGGTCCAATCAGAGTGCCTCACCAGCCCACGACACGCGCTCAAGCATACACTTTTGCCGAAAAAGCCCTCCTTCGCCAAGCCTATGCTTCCATTCAGCCAGAAACTGGTATGTCTTTATATGATGCCAGTCCCCTGAGCCAAGCCTGGGGTTTAGACCTTACCGCCATAGATACAGCCTTATATCAGTACCTACGAGCTAATGACCCAGCGACTACCGACTTTACCACCGTCAAGCCAGAATATACCAATATACGCAACGGCTTAGGGGTTTTTGGTTCGGCGGCACCAGCTCGCCGCTATTTTCGGATAGACCCCTGCTCGGAATACCTACTTCGCCTCAATAATGCCCCGCGCCCTTATACTACTTGTAACTTAGAATGATGCGGCTACGCTGGATAGTACTCTGGCTCGTCGCACCGCTTGGAGTTATCATTTTTACCACTTACTACACACGGCAGCTCACTCGCCAGCTCCTGAATCAGCAAACCTTCATGCTACGCTTCTATGCCCACATGTTGGATTATGCTGCGCATGCTCCCGAACCTTGCCTCAATAACTACTTATTAGAGTTCCTTTACCCCTCCGATAATCAGAAGTTCCGCGCCTTCTTAGTGCCGCTTGTTATCACCGATGCAGGGGGCACCATCCTCCGGCATAATCTCAATGAAGTACTAAACGAGCTATCCCAGCCCGCCTCCTTTACTTTGGACCAGGCTTTATTATACTTGGACATAGATACCACGGAGTTTCCCCCGATTTCCGTACAGATAGCACCGGGAAAAATACATAAAATATACTACGGAGAGCCTCTTATACTGGAGCAAGTTCAGCGGTTACCCTTATTCAGTGGGCTTGCGGTTGTGGGTATTGCGATTATGGGCATTTCTTTTCTCGCTGCGGCGAGCAAGAGCCGCCAACAGCGTTTATGGTTAGGCTTGGCGAAAGAGACTGCCCATCAGTTAGGCACGCCACTGTCGGGATTGGTCGGCAGTGTAGAAGTACTCAAGGGGTCCCCAGAAACCCTGCCGCGCCTTTTACCCCGCATGGAAATAGACATTCAGCGTCTGCAGGAAGTAGCGGACCGCTTCTCTCGTATCGGCATGCGTCCCCAGCTCAAAAGTCATAGGCTGTTTGAGGTGCTGGAAGAAGTAGTGCGTTATATGAAACATCGGCTTCCCAGCTCTATAACCTTGGAACTCAAACTGCCCGCAGAACCTTCTCCTGTGCTTCCCTTGGATGCCACACTCCTGCGCTGGACTATAGAAAACCTCATCCGCAATAGCGTAGATGCCCTTCCCCCAGAAGGAGGCACCATCTTCGTGCGAGCCTTGACCCGCCGAAAAGGAGTCATCGTAGAAATAGAGGATAATGGACGGGGTATTCCTACTGCACGATGGGAAGATATTTTTCGGCCGGGCTATTCTACCAAGAAACATGGCTGGGGTATGGGGCTTGCGCTGGCACGCAGAGTGATAGAAGAATACCACGGCGGCGAAATCTTCGTCCGACAGAGCAAACCCCTTCAGGGTACTGTGTTTCGGATATGGCTGCCGCGGGAACGCCCGTTTATACCCCTGCGCCGATGGCTGCGTCCCCTCCGCTACCGACTCAATCTCCTCCTCTCCCTCTTGCGCAAACAATAGACCTTGCTTCCGCTCCCCCTCAGCTATGTCTCCCGCCCAATAAATGAAGGGAAAGCCTCCCGTTCTTCACCTACCCAATCTTTACTCCCACTACCAGCACATCATCCACCTGAGGTAGCCGCCGAGGGATTCGCCATGCATCCAAAGTAGCCTTGAGCCTTTCGGGCTGCGCCGAAGCAGGCATACCCGTCAGTTCTTGGAGTAGTACCCGAAACCGCTTAATCCCGAACCTCTGTCCCATTTCACCGCCTAACTGGTCTGTATAGCCGTCTGAACTGAAGTATAGCCAATCGCCCTTTTCTAAGGTCAAAGTATGCGTAGTGAATTTAGAGCCGCGCAGAGCAGGTATTTCACTCAGTCCTACGGGGATAGGGTCTTTGGGAAACTCCTCCACTTTATCGCCTCGCACGCGCCAGAAGGAGCGCCGAGCCGCTGCATATTCTAAGTACCACCCCTGACTGGATCGCCTAAAGCGACACAGCACCCCCTCAAATCCATCTTTGATTTCCTCGCCCTGGTCTGGGTTGAGCATGCGAATGATTTGAGCAGAGAGGGTATCCAACATCGTACCGGGCGAAGCATGGGGTATCTCTTTGACCACTCTTTCTATTAGGGAGAGCGTAAGCAGACTCATAAAGGCGCCGGGCACCCCATGTCCCGTACAATCAGCCACCAGCATAAGCAGCTCTTCATCGCCTTTCACACTGGGCGGAGAAAAAAACCAGTAGGTATCCCCACTAACTAAATCCCGAGGCAAAAAGAAGACAAAACTTTCTGGAAAGAACCGTTGCAGAATGGCAGCGGAAGGAAGGAGCGCACGCTGGATGCGCTGCGCATAAGCGATACTATCTATAAGGTCTTGTTTTTGGGCTTCGGCGAGTTTGCGCTGAAACTCCAACTCCTGATTAGCCGCAAGGAGGGCTTGATTTTGGGCTTGGATGGTGGCAGTGGCTTTGCGCACTTCTTCTTGGAGATAGGCGGCTTGACGGCGCAACGCTCGCACCCTGTACCGCACAAACAAAAGCACTGCCCCTATCCCTAAAATACCATATAAGATATAAGCCGCAGTCGTGCGCCATAAGGGCGGGGCCACACGGAAACTCCACCGTGCCGGAGAGCTCCACTGCCCCCCTAACCTGCGCGCACGCACTTCCAAAGTGTATTCCCCCTCAGGCAGGTGGTAAAAGTAAGCTCTGGGATCGCGACTGGGACGACTCCAAGTCGCATTCCCATATCCTACCAAACGATACCGATACTCTATGTCAGGCAAGTCCCTAAGCCGCCCCGCAGGAGAGAAAGTAAAGGTCAAGTCATATGAAAAGTAGCTTGTTTCAAAAGAAGCCCATGAGGGTGCAGGCCATTTGCCTCGGGTCTCTAAAGTAGGTAGGGGTACGGCAAGCTCAAGAGGTACTGCATTAGAGTTTTCTTCCAATAGCCCTGAAGAGGGACCCAGCTCAATCTCCTTTTGAAGCCAAGAAGCCCACCGGTGAAGCACCGGAGCAATCGTGCGTATTCGCAATCGCAGACGAGGAGCAGGGATAGCATGCGCCTGAGAGTCTTGCTGATAGAAATAGACTTTGCCTCCCGTGAGTAAGAAGACCCCCCTTTTATCCCTCCAAAGACCCTGGGCTACCTTTTGAACCTCCGTGGCAAAGCTCATATAGACATATGCAGGATTAGTAGCGCTAATAAGAGAGAGTCCTGCTTTAGATACCAAGCTGTATTGATACCTGCGGTAGCTCACAGAACCAGCGACGAGACCCGAGAGACGATTTTTTTCGCTCTGCCACCAGAGCGTATCCGTTCCGCCTATGAACCTGGAAGTACCTTGGAGGCCCTCTGCGAAACCCAGCTCAAACCGATGCACAGTCTCATTTCGGGGATTCAGTTCGTAGCAGATTGCACTCTGTCCTTTTCGGCTGGAGCGTTCGCACCAGAGGCGCTCTTGGCTATCTATGGTCAGCCCTTCATATCTACCCCTATCCGCAAGCCATAAGGTATCTCTCCATATCACATATACGCCTGAATCGCGCACTACCCACAGAGCTTGCTCCCCCGCCCTTCCTATGAATCGCACATCTCTCCAAGGCAAAGGAATATTATTGGCATAAAGTACGCCCTTGCGCAGAATCCAGAGTTTATCGCCGAGGACGCTTACCCTCTCTACGCTATCTATGGGAAAAATTTCCCATACACTTGACCGAAAACGCATCAGGGGAGCACTACCTACTATCCACAGGTCTGAGTGAATCGGGTCCGGTAAAAGTCTGCACCCCCCCAGGGAAGGAGAACCCCCGACATATTCCCAACTTCGCCCTGTTCCCCTCCATAAGCCGCCTGAATCACTGAGCAGCCATAGCTTATCCTGTAACGCGCACAAGTCTTGAATGGTGTTTTGAAAAGGGAGCTGTACCTCCTCTACTAAATCATCCTGAACTACCGCTATAAAATTCTCGGTTTCTCCAAAGCTGCGGGCTAACCACAGCTCACCTTCATATCCTACAAACGCTAAGTTGAGCTGAACAAAATCGGTATTATTTGTAATCCACTCCCCTTCATGGCTGCTTACGAAAAGATATGTACCTTGCGTACCCATTAGAATACCTTTCTTACTCACTGCCAAGTGATGAGGCAGTAAAGGAGGCATTTCTGCCACACGATGCAACTTGCCTGAGGCATAGACGAAAGTACCTGCATCCGAGGCGAATACAATCTTATTCCTTCCTTCTCCTCGTGCCATAGACGCGGGAGATCTCCACAGAGAAACCGTAGCATAGCCTATTTTGACAGAGTTCTCCCTCCAAAAAAGCAGCCCTTGCCTATCTGATTGACTGAACGCAGCTACAAGCGTATCTTCTATCCATCCAATCGGGAAAATGCGGATTTCTCCGAAGCTGATTTCCCATAGCGAGTCGCGGGATAGGCGATAGAGTTTATGTTCCCACGGCTGGGCTAAGATGACTCCTTCCTGCGGGTGGGGCAAGATGATAGAGTAGGAAAATGACAAGCTCTTGTGATACCAGTGGAGTCCGTCATAGAAAAGCAGGTCCTTACCACTTACTGCCCAAACTCCGTAGCTATCCTCACAAACGATGGGGCTTTGAGAGAGAGTTATACTTTCTGGTATGGGGAAGGCTTCTATGCGCTGACCATCCCATCGCATAAGGTATCTCGGCGAACTCGCCCAGATATCCCCAAACTTTCCCATCGTCATATAATCAAAGCGCTTCCCTTGCCACATCCATATCTTAGAGAACTGCTCAGCCAATACCCCCCCAGATGACATATAACTCACTGCGTAAGTCTCTGTTATTCCTGGTTTTTCCTTACGCTCAAATGAGTGATAGAAGCGCCTCTGAAGTAAAAATCTGCCTTCCTGCAGGGATAAAGAGATTTCAGGGGCGATTTTGGCTGAGAAGGGGTCTGGTACAGTAGCCGAACGCATGCTTACTTGTGTAGGGCTAAGGCTTGAACCCGAGAGATAGGGAGATAAAAGCTGATAAGGTCGCAGGCTTAGCTCCTCAGAAGCCGGGGCTTCATAGGACTCTATGCTTTGCTCATAGACGAAGTGGGAGAGAGCCGAAAACAGAATCAGTACTACGCCGAGCGTGGACAGGACAAAGACTGCGATCCCAGCAAGTATCCACCACCGCAAGCGCCCAAAGAACTGGCGCATAGGCAAAGATAATGCTCCAAGCCATGACTTAGTTTATCTTGGCAGTGAGGGGATATTTGAGATTCTCGTAATGCTTTAGCGTAGCGGATATACTGCCCACGATAATCGGAGATGTAATCTTGACAGGAATCAGGTTCTCATCGTCCGTAACCCACATTAGCATTTCTTCTCGTCCTCGGAAGACCCGCTCGGCTACCACCAGCGGCGTAATCTTAATGCAACGAAAAGTCCCTAACTCAGTGCGAATGACCTCCCTACCCAGAACCTTCATGCCTAAATCATAGATTTTATCATCTAAGAAGACAAGAATGCTGACTACGGTATCTCGGGGAAACTGCCGCACATTCAATCGCCGGGCATAGTAAAAAGCGCCGAGCATATCCATTACCCAGGTGTGTATGGGAAAGACACCTTTGCGTCCTTTGATGAACCTATGTTGATAGTCAAAATAGACCGTGTCCGTAAAATGGAAGTTTCCTTCATTTACCCAGCGATAGTATAGAAGTGGCAGGAGCGTCGTGGTATCCAGGTAAGTGTCCATGTAATCTCGCACTCGGTAGAACCACTCAAAGGCAGAGGCGGTTTTTCCGCTGCCCCTGAGCACATAGACGGGGGTATGACCAATCGTATAGATTTTTGGATACACCTCAAAGACTGCTTCCCCTGCAGTGAGCCATCCGTAATGCACCCGAAAAACGAGCTTCTCGCCGGGCTGGAAGGGCGTAGGCTTGGAGAATACACGCAGGGGAAAGAAGGGATTTTTGCGGGAAGTATCGCTTTCTTCTTGGGCGCAGAGCGAGAGCAGCGGCAAAACAAAGAGATAAGAGCGCACCATACCGCTTAGAAGGGTAGCCCTTCTAAGGGGGAACTGGGGCGCGCATAAGATACTCGGGGGATTCGTCCAGCTCGGAAGGCTTTGCGACCAGCTTCCACGGCGAGACGCATCGCTTCTGCCATCAGGGCAGGGTGTTGGGCTTCTGCAATAGCGGTATTGACAAGCACAGCATCATAGCCTAATTCCATCGCCAAGGCTGCATCCGCAGGACTGCCGATTCCTGCATCTACCACAAGGGGTAAGTTGGGAATCTTATGGCGAATCAGCAGGAGTCGCTCAGGGTCTTTGATACCTTGTCCGCTTCCGATGGGGGCAGCCAAGGGCATCACAGCAGCACAGCCAATATCAGCTAACCGCATGCACACAATTGGGTCATCTGGCGCATAGGCTAACACGATAAAGTCGCGCCGCAGCAGTTCTCGGGCAGCCTTGAGCAGCTCTTCGGGGTCAGGCCAGAGTGTATGCTCATCGCCTATCACTTCCAGCTTAATCCAGTTCGTCTGGAGAGCCTCTCTCGCCAGTTCTGCCATGAAGAGAGCCTCTTCAGCAGTGTAGCAGCCGGCTGTGTTGGGAAGGAGAAAGAAACGCCCTATCAGTAAGTCCAAGAAAGTCTCCTGTGGGGCGCTGAGATTGAGTCGGCGAATAGAAACCGTTACTAAGCCTGCGTGGGCTTTTTCTATGGCTTCCAGCATAATTTGAGGAGAAGGATAACGCGCCGTACCCACCCAGAGCCGACTGCCGATTCGCTGCCCTGCTATAATCAGCTCATCGCTTACCATAAAAGCGTCTTAGGCTCAGTGTATTCCCAGTAGGCATATTTCACACCTTCTCTGCCCAGACCCGACCCTTTCACACCGCCGTAGGGCATCGCGTCTAATCGCAAGGTAGGTGGTGCATTATGGATGACGCCTCCCACTTCTAACTCGCGATATGCCTGTTTGAGCACTGCTTCCGATGTAGTGTAGATGCCCGCCTGTAGCCCATAAGGGGAAGCATTTACCCCTGCTATTGCTTCTTCCAGGGTGTCGTATGAACGGATTTCTGCGTAAGGGGCAAATGCCTCTTCTTGGGCTAAGGCGGAAGCGGTTGGCACTTCTGCCATAAGGACAGGGGAAATAATGCGGCGCTGAGAGTCAACTTGAGGTGGGATTAGTTCCTGAGCTCCTCCCATGCGTGCTTCCATAAGCCACTGCTGCACTCGGTTGTAGCTGCGCTCATCTATGAGACTGCTAAGATGTACTTCCTCTGAAAGGGGATCGCCTACTTTGAGAGAAACGGTAGCTTTTCGGTAAATATCAATAAATTCTGCATAAAGTCTGCGCTGAACAAAGATGCGCTGGACAGAAATACAGACTTGACCGGCGTAGAGATAGGCGGCTTCGGCGATGGCGGCAGCAGCCCGCTCCAAGTCAAGCCCATCATGCACGATAACAGCTGCACTACCGCCTAACTCCAGCAGGACTTTTTTCCGCAGGGCTATGGATTGTAGGTGCCATCCCACCCCTGCACTCCCTGTGAAGGAAAATAGCCGATATGCATTACTGCGGACGAGTTGTTCGGCAAGAGGTGGGTCTGCCATGACCACGGAAAGGGCGATGGGCGGCCACCCAGCTTCCAGTAGGGCTTCGGCTAACGCATAGGCGGTAAGGGGCGCTTGGGGTGCAGGCTTGAGCGTAATCGCACACCCTGCTACGATAGCAGGAACTACCTTATGTAGAACGAGATTGAGCGGGAAGTTGAAGGGTGTAATAGCTAAGAGAGCGCCGGTGGGTACTCGGCGCACGAGCACCCATCGCCCTTCAGTAGCTGGTGAAATATCCCCGGATAGGATTTCGCCTTCGCTCTGGCGCACCAGGTCGCGACCTGCGCTGAGGGTTTGCCAGCCTCGCTGGACCTCCAGTCGCGCATATCGTAGGGGCTTAGCAGCTTCCTGAGCGATGCCCCGAGCGAGTTTCTCTCCCTCCCGCTCTATCCAACCCACCAAGGCATTCAAAATCGCATATCGTTTATAGGTAGGTAGAGCAGCAGCCGCCTTTTGCCCCTCGGCTACTTTTTCTAAAACTTCTTGGATATGCGAAGGCTCAGCGTAGGCCACCTCAGCTAAAACCTCCCCACTATACGGGGCATACAGGGGGCGAATATCTCGGCTTAGCTTTGGCTCTCCAGCGATGATTAAGGGGCGGAGCATGGGTTATAGCTCATACCGGCTCCAGTCAAACACACCCGTCCTCAAAAGATAAATATACCCCGCCGCTAAGATAGCGGTGAAAGAGAGAAATAGCCCAAGGGCCCAAGTAGAATTTTCCCGAAAGAAGGTAATCCAAGGATACATAAGCGCCAGTTCCACATCAAAGACGGTGAAAAGCATGGCTACCTTATAGTAATGGACGGAGAATCGCTCTCGGGTCGTGCCCACGGGATCCATGCCGCTCTCGTATGGAATGAGCTTCGTGAGTACGACGCGACGGGGGGCTAAGAGTGTAGGAGCAAAAATAAGAGCGGTTCCTATGAGGGCACCTAGTCCCAGGAAAATAATCGGTCCTAAGTAGGCTTCCAGCACAGGACAAAGATATCTACTTTTCTAAGGCATGTTCCCATTCAGCGAGAGCCTCTTGACAACGAGCACTCCGAATCTCCACTGGCACATTCTTACGGGCTTTCTGAAGCCATTTCTCTATCGTTTCTTGCTTCTTGATTTCTGAGACGGCCTCGGCGAAGCGGTCATAGTCCAGCTCTAAAGAAGCACGATGGGGCGGGTAGCGCCTTTGCAGCCAGATCATACGCACACCCCGCCGTCCGTCCCGGCTGAGGAAGGGTTCAGGCTCACTGATTTGCCCGGGTTCCAGGCGGTCCACGATGAAGTAAAGCTCAGCATCTAACTTGTCCAGGGGAATGCGATAAGACCCAGAACTTTCATCCACGACTCGTCCGCCCAATTGGCGAGTTATGAGGTCTTCGGAAAACTCTATGGCAGCCCGAGTGAAGCTAATAGAATCCCGTAGGATTTGGCCTCGTAGGACGAGCATTCGCTGGCGGGCATCTTCTGCATCGGCTTCGGTAATGTTCGGACGAAGGAGAATATGCTTAGCCCAGGCCCGATTCCCCACCCGCTTCTCTACTAAAAGCAAATGATACCCAAAGGGCGTGCGAAAAACTGGGGAGATTTCACCAATCGGTAATGAGAAGGCCATTCGGTCAAACTCTGGCACCATTTGTCCTTTGAGGAAATCGCCGAGGTTGCCTCCCTGTCGGGCAGAGACCGGGTCCTGCGAAAATGCCCGAGCCGCCGAAGCAAACTCCATCTTACCCGCTACTATTTCCCGCCGAATAGCCTCCAGCTTCATTCGCACGGCTTCGTCTTCTTGCGGAGAAGGACGAGCCCAAAACACTATCACGCTCATCTCCACCTCCGCCGGTATAAGCGGCAGGCTATCATAGGGAATATTCTTGAAGAAATCACGCACTTCTTTGGGCGTAACCTTCACATTCGTAGTAATCTTCTGGCGCATCTCCTCGGCTAAAATCTGATTGCGAATCTCCTGGCGTAGGTCTTGTTTGAGGAGCGCAAGGGGCTTGCCATAAATCTCTATGATAGCCTCCTGAGAGCCCAGACGCGTGATGAGCATCTGGATGCGCCGCTCCAACTCTCGCTCTACCTGTTCGTCTGTAACCTTGATACTGTCTAAGCGCGCCCGTACCAGCAGGAGCTTCTGAATGATCATCCGTTCCAGCGTCTCACAATAGAGCCCCCCTTCGTCGGGTGTGCCTATTTGTTTGAGGTAGCTGTACTGCTGGGCGACTTCCGACTCTAGAATAATCTCATCCCCTACCACCGCCGCTATACTCTCTAAGCGAACCTGCCCTTGACTAATAGAGCACCACATCAGGCTGAGCCACAGCACGCGCATAAATCGTATCTTCAAAAGCCGACAGCCAAGCATGGACCCTCTGATGCAAAAGTACATTACGCACTTGTTCTCGCACCAGTTCAAAGGGCAGTACTTGTCCAGGGAGAATAAGTCCTGTGAGCTGGAAGACAAGGAGATGAGCCCCCCCTTTTTCTATGCGATAAGTTTGGGTATGCCCTCGGAGAGGCAGCGCCGCTAAGGATGTAGCGAAAAAAGTCTGCAAGCTATCCATAGCACTGCGAGGTACCCACTCCGAGACCACCGCTCCTTCGTACTTGCGCTGCTGGAGCCAGTTTTGCCACGCCGTATCCGAAGCAAAGAGATATTGTCTCAGTTCTCGGTGAGTCATCCAAGTATCTGGCAGCTTCACCCACCGGAAGTGATAATAAGGCTGGCTTGCCCGAAAGGCTTCTGGTTGCTTTGCATACTGCTGAGATAGGACACTATCTGGCAGTTCAAATCCTTGCGTGGCTTTTTCCATCAGAAGACGCGAAAGATAAGAGATGAGCAGGCGCGTGCGATATTCTTGGGTTTGGGCTTCTATTTGCTGACGCAGTTCGGGAAGCAACCGATAAGCGGTATCCGCTAAAGCCTGTTGCCGTATCCATTCTGCGCCATAAGAACGCAGCAGCAGTGCCGTATCCGCCCCCGCAGGCAAAACTACCCGCGTAAGCGCCTCTGAACGCGTCAAATAGCGGTCTTTATACCGAGCAACAAGGGGTTCTTGGGGCTGTTTTTGACAAGCTATCAGCAGGCTACTTAAAGAGCCGAGCAAAAACTTTCTCATCCACTTTCGCAGGGAACTTCTGCCCCAACCGCTCCAACCACCGCTTCTCCAGTTCCTCCTGATACCGCTGAATAAGCTCCACTCGTACTTCTTCATAGGTTTTGTAGCCTGCAGGAAGCCGGCGAAGGATATAAGCGATTTTCCATTCACGGCCGGTGCCTTTGACAGCAGTCCAGCCCGAAGAAACCCCATTATTGAAGAAGTCGGCGTACACTTCGCCACCTTTGCCCCGTTCTACGAAGGTAGGGACGATGCGCCACCCAGACTGAGTCGCAAGGTTGATAGAGTCTAAAAGAAGAAGCGTAGGCTGAGGAAGACGCGCAGGAAGCTCCGCCAACGAAAGCGAATCTCGTCCCACCAGCTCTATCACTTCTAACCGCTCATTCGCAGGGAAATCGGACTTGCGCTCCTCATAAAATCTCTTGAGACCTGTCGTATCTTCTACAGCTTTTCGCCACACTTCTTTCTCACTTATATTGAAGAAAAGAACGCCATAATAGTACTCCCGACGAAGTAGCTCAAAATCAGGGTATCGCTGCGGCAGCTCAGCCATCTCCAAATCCAGCAGCTTCTCATGAGCAAAGGCACGCAAGGCTTGCTGGAATATAGTCTCGCTCAGCTTGCCCGCAGGTTGCAGACCCCGTTGGACATTCCAGTAAGTGAGAAACTCCTTCACCGAATACTTCTTCTTTTCTACCATGAAGAGTGTGGCTTCCAGTAGATTCTTAGGAAGCACGGAGAGTGCGCGATTGATGTCTGGATATAGAGTGTCCAGGGCGGTGTAGAGATTTTTGCGGGTAGTGGGATTTTCTTGGTATTTACGCTGGAGGAGCCGCTTATCAAAGAAGGCTTGCTCTGCGAGCCTGTACCGCTCGTCGCGAACGAGCCGAGATTTGAGTTCGCTGCGCATTTCTTCATAAGACCCGACGGGGCGCACTTCCAGCACTTTGAGAATATGCCAGCCGAAACGAGTTCGGAAAGGACGACTAATCTCACCCGCTGACAGCTCCCGCTTTACCTTTTCCATTTCGGGCAGGAGGCGCATCCAGCCAAGCTCGCCGCCCCGACTGGCACTCATCGGGTCATCCGAGAAATCCCGCGCTATCTCTTCCCATTTCGCTCCCCCTTGCAGGCGCTGATAAACGTCCTGAATACGCTTCTCTGCCTCTATACTATCTTTCGCTGCATAAGTAGGCCCCCAACGCACAAGAATATGGGCGACTTTGCGCCGGCCTGCATGTGGTACCCGTTCTTTCACATAGATAATATGATACCCATACTGCGTCAGCACAGGCTGCGAAATACTACCTACTGGCGTGGCATATGCCGCATCTTCAAAAGGAGCCACCATGTCAAACGCACTGAAATATCCTAAGTCCCCCTTGTTCTGAGCAGCAGAGGGATCATTAGAGAAGGCTTTGGCAAGCTCCCCAAAGTCCGCCCCCTTCAAAGCCGAATCGCGCAGCTGTTGAATGAGCTTAAGAGCAGAAGCCGAATCCCGCTCTCGTACCGAAATCAAGATATGCGAAGCTCGTATCTCCTCTTTCATTCGCTGATAGATATTACGCATGAGCGTATCCAGCACTTCTTTCTCCAGCAAGTAAGGACGCGCTAACTGCCTAAGGTACCCCTCATACTCTTCCCGAAAGGCTCGGCTGGTATCCATGCGCCGCTCTAAGGCATCAGCTACCTTACGGCGAAAATTGAGATAAGCATTCAGATACTTGCGATATTCTTCGGGATTGTCTTGAGTAGCTTGCTGCCAGCCTCCATGCGATTTCGCATAAGCGTATTCAAACTCAGCTTGGGTTACGGATATAGATTTACCTAAACGGGCGAGTTCGGCTTGGCGTTTAGACCAGTCTTGTGCCCACAGCAGTGCCCATATACCTCCTGCCAGAAGGATTCGCATAGGCGCAAAGTTAGCTACATTTAGAGAGCCGCTCGGATATGGTCCAATAGCACCCTAAGCGCAGGGAGCAAATCTCCGTATTGATTCTGGATGATGATATGCGCATACCGGCGCAGCGGCTCCACGAACTGCTTATAGGCAGGTAGTACCTGATGGAGGTACTGGTGAATCACGACTTCTTCAGGAATGCTTCGTTCTGCTTTGTCTCGCCGAAGCCGATGCATAAATCGGTACGGCTCTTCGGCATCCATGAAGATTCGGAGGTCAAATAGCTCCCGAACCCGCTTCCAGTAGAAAAGAAATAGGCCCTCAGCGATTACAATCGGGGCGGGGTGAAAAGTAAGCAGGCGAGGTACCTTCCCTGGCTGATTGAAGGTATATTCCCGCTGGTAAGCAGGTCTACCTGCCCGAAGCGCCAAAATATCCCCATAAAACTTCTCCTCATCTATCGCTTCGGGCTTGTCAAAGTTTATACTGCCGTCAGGCTCTCGGGGCTGCTGCGCTAAGTCTCGGTAGTAATGATCCATAGAAACAAACACTGCCTTATCCGCCGGAAGATGCTGCTGAAGAAGGGCAAGGAGATAGGTCTTGCCCGAAGCGCTCCCACCTGTGATTCCTATCAGGTAAGGTGCTTTTCCAGCCATAAGCGAAAGGCTTTAAATGCCTGTGCTCGGTGGGAATGAAGGTTTTTCCAATCAGCGCCCAGTTCAGCTAAGGTCTGAGTCTCTCCTTGAGGAATAAATATGGGATCATATCCGAACCCTTGAGAGCCTCGCATTTCGGTAGCAATCGTACCTGCTAAGTAACCTGTGAAGAAGGTGTATTCGGCAGGGGAGCGGTAAGCTACGACGACAGCGGCAAAGTAAGCCTGACGATGGGAGATTCCTTGCATCGCTATTAGAAGGGGAACGGGTCCGCCGTATCTTGCCGAATGTACGCCTGGCTTCCCTCCTAAGGCAGGTACGAAAAGCCCGCTATCTTCTGCCACTACGGGTTGCTGGACGAAGCTGACATAGAAAGCCGCTTTGGCAAGGGCATTTGCATGGAGGGAGTCGTGGGTCTCAGGAGCGGAGGGAAGCCCAAGGGGAAGCGGACGCACAGGGCAGATCGCTTGCACTTCAGCCAGCTTATGGGGATTAGCAGAGGCAAAAATCCACGGCTCAGCCGCCACTGCGCTTGACTCGGTGTCCTTCGGCTTGAAGGAGCTGCATGACTTTTTCTACGAAGTTGCCTTGGAGGCGAAGCGTGCCGTTGGCTTCTATCGTGCCTCCTGTAGCACAGGTTTGACGGAGCTTTTTGAGGAGGGCTTCCCGCGCCGAACGAGGCCCCACAAACCCTGTAATCTCCGTCACTTCGCGCCCCCCTGCCACCCGACGGCGCATCACTCTAAGGTCTTGACGAGGAGGTGCCGGCGGCTCTTCAGGGGTAGAAGAAGAAGTGGAGCGGGTGGAATACACCAGCGGGTCCTTCTCAGGCTCCATACTACAAAGGTATTATCAAGTACGGCGCATGTGAAAAAAGGCTTTGAGCAATCTGAGGGCTTCTTCGGCATAAGGTCCCTGTCGCAAAACCGTGCGCGGGTGTAGAAGCGAAGGCGCATAGCGCAAAAAACCTCGTTCAGGGTCTCTCGCTGCATATACAATTTCCCCTAACTGACTCCATGCAGCAGCGCTGGCACACATAGGACAGGGCTCTAAGGTTACATAGAGGGTAGCATGACGCAAGTATTTAGAGCGAAGGGCAGAAGTCGCCGCAGTAATGCAGAGTATCTCGGCATGAGCCGTGGGGTCTTGGAGTTCTTCTACGCGATTATGGTCTTGGGCGATGACTTTACCATCTATCACCAGCACAGCACCAATAGGCACTTCGTTTGCTTCAAAGGCTGCTTCTGCCTGTCGTAGGGCTAACCCCATGAAGTACTCATCGCTCTTCACCGCTGAAAGAGAATGAGTCCTATCGTGCTTAGCGCAGCAGCCAAGGCTAGCTGCCAGGTCAGGGGTTCTTGCCCTAAGAGAGCGGAGAGGAGGGTCGTTCCTACAGGCTGCAAACTGATGTACAGGGCGACCTGCGTAGGAGAAAGGTACTTCAGCCCTGCATTCAGTAGAAGGTAGGAGGCGACGGACATACCTAAGATGAGATAACCCAGACTGCCCCAAGTCGCTGGGCTAAGGGGTATTTGATTTTGCCGCAGCAGCCCTATTCCCAGCGTAGGCAAATGCATCAGCCCTCCCACTATCATGATGACGGCAGTTATGCCGATGCTTCCGTGTTTTTCCAGCACTGGAGGGGAGAGATGTAGGTACCATGCCCAGAAGCCCACTGCCGTGAGAATCAGCAGCCATCCCCATCCATGCGTGCCATGGAGGAGATTATGCCACAGGGCTAATACAACCCCCGCATAGATGAGAAGAAGAGCCCCTATGCGAGAGAGGAGGAGCTTTTCCTTGCGGAAAAACCATATACTGAGGGCATACACCACCGAAGGGGTAAGAGCATAAATAAGCGCCGTAGTAGCCGCGGTGGTATAGCGCAGTCCCCAGTTGAAGAGCAGTTGATTGAAGAGGATGCCTAATGCTGCGAGTTTGAAGACGGCTACTTTATCGCGGCGGGGGAGTTCAGCCCAGCGGAAACCAATCCAGCCCTGACTTTGAAAGGGGCGCCAAAGCACAGCGAAAATAACTGCACTTCCAAACGCCCGCAGCCCTGTAAGGAAAAGCGGGTCTAATCGTACAGCCGCTTCCCTTCCCACTACATACCCACCGCAGATAATAGCCGTCTGCATGCTCAGAAAAAGATGGCCTCTCCAGGTCTTCTTCTTCGTAGTTAGCTTAGCCGATCGCATAAAACCGCAAAGTCGCAGTATCTACAGCTCTCTCTTTCGGATGTCATATGATAATCCTCACTGTTGCGAATAACAGAGGCTAAGTCATCCCAAACCACCCCACTGAAAGACCTTTTGACCTCGTCATAGCTATAATGCCAGGGCTTGAAGTCTTCGTCGGTTTGGGGACGCCACCACAGAGGAATAACATATGCCTCATCTACAGCTCTTCCCTGAGCTTCTAAGAGGTACATGTACAGGCAAACCTGAATGGCGATTTTATAGTCGGAATCTGGAAGGGGCTTCCAGTTTTTTAGCACGGAGTCTATGTAAGCTTTCACGGCGGGGAGTTTAGGCGCATATTCATTTAGTGAGCTCTTATAGTCTATAAGAATCCGTTTGCCCGCTGCTTCTACGATGAGGTCTGCTCTGCCCTTGAAGGAATCCTGATAGAGTTCTTGCTCCACTAAAGCTGTGATTTTACCCCAGCAAGTCCGTATGAAGTGCGGAAACCGCTGGAGAGGGGCGGATGCTTGCTTTTTGCTGCGAGCTCCTCTGCCAGAGGGAGAGGCTGTGGTGTCTGAGGAGCAGAGTATCCTGTAAAAAACATACAAGAGGGGTATTCCCACTTGAGCCATGGAAGGGCGCAAGAGCTTGAAGGTCAAGGGAGATATATTGCGATACAAGCCTTCCCTACGAATGAACCTACTGAGGCGATAATAGAGTTTCCTGCGGCTGAGCTGATGCAGCCAGTAAAGCAAGGGACGGGCACGCGCCTCTCCTTTTTTCAGGCTTCGCTCTAAGAGCAGGTGGAGGAGCAGTCCTATATCTTGCACTTCGTGGGTAGGGAGCGAAGGAAGAACGCGACTCCAATAGTATCGCCGAGGACACTCTAAAAAGGTCGTAATGTGAGAGGGTGTGAGGCGACCATGCGGCACAGGCTCAGTAGGCGTCAAAGGCTGAGAGGTAGCGGGCTGCCCACCCCGCACTATGCTATTCCCTGAGGATGAATCGGCATAGGCGAAATATCTTTCCAATCCCAAATCCTTTCCATATGCCAGTAGGTCTTCCAGCGTCGTACGATAAGACTCATCGCTCTGTCTCCACAGAAAAATCTCCTTGCTACCCCAGAGCAGGACCGTAAGCAGGCGCCAAGCAAGTTGTTGATGCTTTTGCTGGGGAGCAAAGCGCTGACGGAGCGAAGGTAGCCACAGGCTGGGACGGCTCCAGCTTCCCAGAGGTTCTGCAGGCGGCATTATCACAAAAAGTGCATCATAGCTTCCCCCTGCAAGCTGCGCTACCCCTCCTATCCAAACCCTCACCTCTTGCGAAGGAGATGACCCCCTCGGCGAGGGCATGTTCAGAAGCTCTAATAGAAGTTGCCGCACTTCAGGGCGTTCTATTCCAGACTGGAAAGCCCCATACAAACGCGCCACCCACCGCTCTAAGTCTTCCACCTCAGATGCTTCAAGTGCGGGCAGGACTGCAGGTAATCCAGAGCCACTGAGCTGTTCGTACAGATACTTCCCTAACCGAGTACTCTCTCGCAGGGGCAACGATTCAGGACTTAGCCGAGCCCCTATCTCTTTCAGGTAGTAGCGGAGAAGAGGCACCCAAGTGCTCTCACACCATATGCCGATATGCGCTTCAGGATAAGCTCTATGATAATCTAAGATTTGCTGGGCAGCCCCTTCTATCACCTCTATGGGCGAGGTTTTTCGGAAAAGCTGAACTGACCGAGGAAATGGAGAAGGATCTAGCAAATGCCCGTGGCTGGGCAAATAATCACCCCACACCTCTGGCAGAATGTGACGCAAGGGTCCTATGTCCCACTGTCGAGTCTCGGCTCCACGGCGAGGCGCTTCTTCCATAAGAGCTTCCATCAAACGGCTCGTTCCATAAAAGTGTAGGAATACTATTCCCTCCCAGTGCTCCTTCCGACCCAGTATTTCTTGCAAGGACTGTTCCCCAAAGGCTAATCGCCTCCGTGCCAGCTCCGCTTCATAGCAGGGAAGGAAATCCATCAGCTTTTCCCAGAGTTGTTGGACAGTGGAGAAGCTGCGCCGAGGAAAAGGCATAACTTTTAGCCAGGGTGGCTCTTCCATTTTGAAGGCATTCACTACTACCCTATGGTCTCGGAGGTTTTCCCAGTATATCCATGCTTCTTTGAGGGAGAGGGTGCCCGAGAGCAGCTCTTCCCAATCTTTTCCCAGCTGACGCGCCATCTCCCACACCTCAGGGCTCAAAGGCTCCGCTGGGAGTTTAGCCTCCCCCCATGCAAACTGATAAACCTCAAAGAGGTCTAAAGGATTAGGACGCTGTTTCCCCGTTCGCTGCGAAGCCCAGGTATAAACATCCTGTATTTCCACCTGTCCCCCGCTCCGCACACTGAGCATCTGCGCAAGGTAGGGGTCAGGTACTATCAGCACCTGTCCTTTGCTGAGCTCCATTTTCCTCAAAGATACCGCAACCCCCCTGCGAGTCGGTTTTTTGCCTATTTTTGTTCTTAGTCTAAATCTAAACTATGAGCCACGCACCTACACCTGAGGAAGCCCTTACGCAGCACCTCTCTACCGAATATAAATGGGGTTTTGAGGTAGAACTGGAGGAGGAGCTGGCGCCCAAGGGACTAAGCGAAGAGGTCATAGAATATATCTGGCGCAAGAAGCAAGAGCCGCCCTTTATGTTAGACTTTCGGATGCGCGCCTTTCGCGCTTGGAAGGAGATGCAAGAACCCCACTGGCTAAATGCCCATTATGAGCCGATTGACTATCAGGAGGCTTATTACTATGCAGCACCCAAGAGCATGGCGGAGAAGGCACCTCGCTCCTTAGACGAAGTGGACCCCGAAATCCGCCGGATATTTGACCGGCTGGGCATTCCTTTGGAAGAACAAGCCATTCTGGCGGGAGTAGCGGTAGATGCCGTCTTAGACAGCGTATCCGTGGCTACCACCTACAAAGAGCGCCTTGCGAAAATGGGTATCATTTTCTGCTCCATGAGCGAAGCCCTCCAAAACTACCCTGACCTTGTCCGCAAGTACTTAGGCACTGTCGTACCCTATAATGATAATTTCTTCGCAGCCCTCAACTCAGCTGTATTCAGTGATGGCTCTTTCGTGTATGTGCCCAAAGGCGTACGCTGCCCCATAGAACTCTCTACTTATTTCCGCATCAACGCCCGCAAAACAGGTCAGTTTGAGCGCACACTGATTATCGCGGATGAAGGAGCCTATGTAAGCTACTTAGAGGGTTGTACAGCGCCAAAGCGCTCTGAGCATCAACTCCATGCCGCTGTCGTAGAGCTGATAGCCTTGCCTAATAGCTACATCAAGTATTCCACTATCCAGAACTGGTATCCAGGCGACAAACAAGGACGCGGAGGCATCCTCAACTTCGTTACGAAGCGAGGAATCGCTCATGAAAATGCCCGCATCTCCTGGACGCAAATGGAAGCAGGCTCCGCTATCACTTGGAAATATCCCAGTGTCATTCTCAAAGGCGATAACTCCATCGGAGAGTTCTACTCGGTAGCAATCACCAATAATCGCCAGCAAGCCGATACAGGCACGAAGATGATTCATATCGGCAAAAACACCCGAAGTCGGATTGTATCTAAGGGTATTTCGGCAGGTAGTAGCCAGAATACATACCGAGGACTTGTGCAAGTCATGCCTAACGCTGAAAATGCGCGTAATTTCTCCCAGTGCGATTCATTATTAATGGGCAGTAGTTGTGGCGCCCACACCTTTCCCTACATAGAGGTCAAGAACCCCACCGCTATCGTAGAGCACGAAGCCACAACCTCTAAAATCGGAGAAGATATTCTCTTTTATTGCAGCCAGCGAGGTATTCCCCGCCAAGAAGCCGTAGAACTCATCATCGGTGGATACTGCCAAGAAGTGCTGGCTAACTTACCGTTGGAGTTTGCCGTGGAAGCGCGCAAACTCTTGTCCATTAGTTTAGAAGGGAGTGTTGGATAATCTCGCATAGCCTATGCTGAAGATAGAAAATCTGCATGTGTCGGTTGAGAATCGCCCTATTCTCAAAGGTCTTACGCTGGAAGTCCATCCCGGCGAAGTGCATGCTATCATGGGACCGAATGGCGCTGGCAAAAGCACCCTTGCCGCTGTCTTAGCAGGACGAGAAGGGTATGAAGTAGAGGAGGGCACGGTTACCTTAGATGGGAAAAATCTCTTAGAAATGCCCCCCGAAGACCGCAGTTATGCGGGGCTATTTTTGGCTTTTCAGTATCCGGTAGAGATTCCGGGGGTGAGTATGGTGCAGTTCCTCAGAGCTGCTTTGAATGCCCATCGGGCTGCCCAAGGCAAAGACCCCATAGAAGTGTCTGACCTGATGAAGCTCCTACGAGAGAAGGCAGCCCTCCTCAAGTTAGACCCTGCTTTTCTCACCCGCTCCGTGAACGAAGGGTTCTCGGGAGGCGAACGCAAAAGAGCCGAAATCTTTCAGCTTGCGGTGTTAGAGCCACGCGTAGCGATTTTGGATGAAACGGACTCAGGCCTGGACATAGATGCTTTACGGCTGGTTGCTGACGCTGTCAATGCCCTGCGCCATCCTGAAAGAGCCTTCGTCGTTATCACCCACTATTACCGCATCCTTCAATATATCCGCCCGGATAAGGTGCATATTTTAGCGGATGGGCGTATCGTGCGCAGCGGCGGCCCTGAACTCGCATTAGAATTAGAGGAAAAAGGCTACGAATCCCTCCTTGCGCGCGTGTAATATGAGCGTATTTACCTCGGAGAAGCTCTCGTTAGAGGCAGGGGCTGACCATCTCATGCAGCTCTTACGGAAAGCTGCAGTGCACCCCATACCCTCTGAAGTAAGCCTGAGTACCCTATTCACGCAGCAGCGCCTCAAAGAAGAATGGAAATATACGCCTTTGGACTTTCTGCGCTATCCCTGGGAACTTACGGAGATACAGCCTACATCTTTTCCTTTTCCACTGGCTCATTCTGCCGATGAAACGAATCTTGTCCCACCGCTCCCTGAGATGCGCTCCCCTTGGGATACTCTCCTTCTCCACACAGCCCACCACAAACACTACGAAATCCAAGGCGAAAGCGCCCTACCCATCGGCTTACACAATTCCGGCGGTGCTGCTCCCCTACTTATCACTGTATACGTTCGCGCCAATAGCAGCGCAGAAATCGGACTCTTTGTAGAAGGAAAAGGGCTCTCCCTCTTACGGCTGCACTTACATTTAGAGGAAGGCGCCCATGCTCGCTTATATATCCCTTATACCGAGGATAACCCTGAAAGCTATACTTATTTTCTCGTGAGTGCAGAGATAAAGGAGAGGGCTACTCTGGAGAGTTATGACTTTGTAGCGCGGGCTCACTGGAAGCGAAGCGAAATGCGCATTCGCTTGACGGGCAAGGAAGCGCGCGCCTATCTTGTAGGAGCCACTCTTACGCGCTCAGGCGGCATGAATGACTTCACCCTTCGCGTAGAACATTATGCCCCTCATACGGAGAGCAATCAGTTCTTCAAATCCTTAGTGCATACAGGAGGTCGCAGCGTTTTCCAAGGGAATATCTATGTGCATCCCCATGCACAGAAGACCAACGCCTACCAGTCGCATAAGTCCTTGCTCTGGGATGCAGGGGCTTCGGCTTATAGTCGTCCTCAGTTAGAGATTTTCGCCGATGATGTACGCTGTACCCACGGCGTAACCACAGGATTCCTCCAAGGCGATATGCTCTTCTATCTGCTAACTCGCGGCATTCCCACTGCTCAGGCTCGCCAAATCTTAGCCTCCGCCTTTCTGAACGAAGCAGTAGAAAAAATTCCCCATCCCGACTTTCGCCGCTTCACAGAGAGAGAAATGGAGCTTTTCCTATGAAAGACTTAGTGCAGAGAGCAGAACGGCTGCGCGCGGACTTTCCTCTCTTACATCAAAGGCATCCTTCGGGCAGTCCTCTCATCTACTTAGATAATGCAGCTACTACCCATAAGCCACGAGCTGTCTTGCAGACTTTAGAGCGCTTCTATACTACTACTAATGCTAATATTCACCGCGGACTTCACTGGCTTAGCCAGGAAGCTACACGGCTTTATGAAGAAGCGCGTGAAGTAGTAGCTCAGTTTTTACAGGCTGCTTCGCCCCAAGAGATTGTATTTGTGAAGGGCACGACAGAGGGAATCAATCTAATCGCGCACGGACTTCGGCAAGTACATTTTCAGCCAGGCGATGAGCTTCTCCTGACAGCCGCTGAACACCACGCTAACATCGTACCGTGGCATCTTATCGCTCGCGATATACCTGTAAGGCTGCGTCCTGCTCCCCTTCGGTCGGATGGTGGATTAGACTGGGAGGCATTCCAGCAGCAAATAACCCCCCGCACGCGCCTGATTGCTATCACAGCTATGTCTAATGCCTTAGGTACTGAGATGCCAGTTTCTGCGATTGGTGCGCTCGCTCGGCAGCGAGACATACCCTTCCTGGTAGATGCCGCCCAGTTTGCGCCACACAAACCCATCAATGTACAAGAATGGTGTGCTGACTTCGTTGTCTTCTCGGGGCATAAGTTATACGGGCCAACAGGCATCGGAGTCGTGTATATGCGCCATCCGTGGGGAGAAACCCTTCCTCCTTATCAAGGGGGAGGCGATATGATTGTGGAAGTGCGGTGGGACAGCTCCACCTACGCGAAACCTCCACAGAAGTTTGAAGCAGGCACCCCACCCATCGCGGAAGCTATCGCTTTAGCAGAATCCATCCGATACCTTACTCAGAAGGTAGGCTGGGATTTCATACAGGCCTACGAGCAGTACCTTACCGATTATGCGCAAGCTCGCATAGAGGAAGTCCCTGGGCTTCAGCTCTTCGGTACAGCCCGACCCAAGGGTGCAATCTGGTCCTTCTACTCAGAGGCTGTACATCCTCACGATATGGCTACTTTCTTAGACCAAGCTGGTATCGCTGCGCGGGCTGGTCATCACTGCGCTCAACCCCTCATGGAAGCGCTACAAGTACCTGCTACTACTCGGGCTTCCCTTGCTTTCTATAATCTTCCATCTGAAATAGACTCCCTCGCCCAGAGCCTTCATCAAATCGTTCATTTTTTCGTCTAGCTATCGGTATGAATACACAGCTAAAACAGCTTTATCAAGAGATTATCTTAGATCATAATCGTTATCCTCGCAACTATGGGCGGCTGGAAAATCCCACTCACCAAGCTCGCGGACATAATCCCTTATGTGGCGACCAGATTGAGCTTACCCTACAAATCCGAGATAATGTTATAGAGGACATTCGCTTTGAGGGCAAAAGTTGTAGTATCTGTAAGGCTTCTGCGTCGGTAATGACCACTGTAGTCAAGGGCACTTCTTTGGAAGAGGCAGAAACCCTCTTTGAGGCGTTTCACGAGCTACTTACCCACGAAGAGCCAACTAAAGTGAGTAGCTTAGCCGCTGAATGGAGGGATAAGCTTAGCGTTTTCTCCACTGTGCGTCTCTTCCCCGTACGCGTGAAATGCGCTACGCTCCCTTGGCATACCCTGCATAATGCTCTCAAAAACTCAACCCAGGTCGCTTCCACGGAATAGGCTATGAGCTATCAAGACCCTGCTCTCTTACAGGAAGGGATTATTCGAGCGCTGAAGCAAGTATATGACCCCGAGATACCGGTGGATATTTATGAGCTGGGGCTTATCTACCACATAGAGGTGAGCCCCACTGGCGACGCTAAAATCGTAATGACGCTTACTTCTGCATTCTGTCCTGCGGCGCAGCATCTACCTGACGAAGTGAAACGAACCGTAGAGTCCGTAGAAGGCATACGCAGCGTAGAGGTAGAGGTTTCTTTTGATCCCCCTTGGGAGATGAGCCGTATGAGCGAAAATGCCCGAATTCAACTGGGTTTGCTCTAAAAGTATTATCTTTGAACCATGCGCTTCCTTCTCTCTCTTCTGGGGGTGGGTCTGCTCACTGCTCAGAAATCAGAACTCATTCTAGTCAAACTCAGGCCCTCTCCTGACCTGAACGCAGATAATGCCCTACACCCCTCCTTTGAGGAGAAAAGGGTAACACTTAAGTTCAAATCGCCTGACTGGGATGATCCTTTAGAAGAAGAGGATGATACGGACAATCCGCCCATCTCGGAATGCTTCGTGCCTCAGCTCAAACTTATCACAGAGAACTTTACCTACGTCATTAGCCTGGGGTGCGGAAACCTCATAGCTTATCAAAACAGCAAGCCATTTACGACATCCGATCGGAGAGTACAGAGTCCTTTAGAATTCACGGATGAAATGCGTTATTTCTTAGAAAAGGCCTGTGAGAAATATATGAAAATTCTACCCAAAAGGCTCTATGTAGAATATAAGCTCTCCTATGTACCATCGGTTTCTGACGCAGTAAAGTATGAGGATTTAGACCTACTTCTAAGCTCAGCCCAAGTGCTGGATGATGATAAAGATGACGATGAGCAGATAGAGATTCCTCCCGACAGGCCCTCAGACTTCATGGCAAGCGATGACGAGGAAGACGACGATGAGGAGGAAGACGGTAGAGATAAAAAGAAAGCCAGTCGTAAATGAGTACGCTTACCATAGGTACGCCTGCTCCACCCTTTGAGGCTTTGGATCAAAATGGGACAATTCACCGGCTATCGGATTACAAGGGCAAGAAAGTGGTATTATACTTCTACCCTAAGGACGATACACCCGGCTGCACTAAAGAAGCCTGCAATCTTCGTGATCATTATGCAGCGCTCCAATCAGCGGGATATGTAGTATTGGGGGTAAGCGCCGACTCCGTACACTCTCACAAAAAGTTCTCTCAAAAGTATGGGCTTCCCTTTCCACTATTATCCGATCCAGAGAAGAAAATTCTACAAGCCTATGGTGCCTGGGGAAAAAAGCGTATGTACGGCAAAGAATACGAGGGCCCTCTGCGCATAACCTATATCATAGACACCGAGGGTAAGATAGAGCGCGTCATAGACAAAGTCCAAACGGAAGCACACGCCCAGCAGATTCTTGGCTCATCTGCGAGATGAAGCCGCCGATTCGGTTTATTGGTGCGGGGGGAGCACATGACCTCCATTGGGGTAACTCCGCCGCCCTCGTAGAATGGGCCGGCAAAACTTACCTCATAGACTGCGGGTTTACGGTTTATCCTCGCCTTTCAGAGAAGAAGCTCATAGAACAGGTAGACGCTGTTTGTATCACACACCTTCATGATGATCACATAGGAAGTCTGTCAGTCCTCTTATATCATCGGCATTTTCTGAGTAAGCTTCCGCCCCTTCCGCTACTGGTCGGAGGTACAGAACTTCAAGCCAAACTCTATACTATTCTTCACTTCATGATGGGGGAGGTGGAGCGTTTCGCCCGTATAATGACGCCTGAGGAATACGACCCTCATTTGATTTGGGTCTCCACTAGTCGGCAGCATATGCCCCACATGCCTAGCGCTGCCTATATCTTCACAAAGGACAGAGAAGCCCTTATCTACACAGGGGATATAGCTGCGCCTTTACCCCTTCTGCAGGATGAAAACTGGCTAAGCCGATATAGCACTCTTTATGTATTTCACGATGTAGCTTTTCATCGTACGGCGACCCACTGCTATTATGAGGAGCTTCACCCCTTCTTAGAGAAAGTCCAGCTTTGGGGCTATCACTGCGACCCTACGACAGCCCCCGCGGATAATAAAATCCGCCTCGTGCACTACGAACTAATGCTCTAAGCCAAAAGTACATAAACGATAGCCCCTGTTGCATATCCAAGGAAAGCAATCCAGGATATTCGGCGTAAATACCAGAAAAACTCTATTTTTTCCATGCCCATCGCTACTACACCAGCCGCTGAACCTATAATCAAGATATTTCCTCCGACACCTGCCGTATAGGCTAAAAACTCCCAGAGGTGATGGTCTGTAGGAAACTGGCTTAGCGGATACATTTCAATCGCGGCAGCCACTAAGGGCACATTATCTACCACAGACGAGAGGATGCCTAACAAAAAGACTACCACATCCATGTTCCCTATACTTTGGTCTAAGGCATAGGCCACCCAGCGTAATACACCTATTTCGCTAAGCGCCCCAATCGCTAAGAGAATCCCTAAGAAAAAGAGCAGACTTGGGGTGTCTATGCGCTCCAAAGCAGTTGTGATGCGCAGTTTGACCGGTTCTTCCACGCTACTACTGAGTCGGCGATAAAAAACCTCTGTTACTATCCAGACCAAGCCCAGAGCGAAGAGCATCGCCAGAAAGGGAGGAATATGGAAGATTATTTTCATGATAGGGACACTCAGAATGCCTCCAATCCCTATGAGAAAAACCGCTAAGCTGATTCGGGGCGGAATAGCCTCCGAAGAAGAGTTAGCAGCCTCTTCTAAGCAAAATGAGGTATTCCGTAGTTGGCGAACGATGATAAAGTAGGGTATAATCACGGAAGCAATACTGGGTAAAAGCGTGCGTTTGACGATATTGAGCTCAGTGATTCGTTCTTTTATCCAGAGCATAGTGGTAGTTACATCACCCAAAGGGCTCCAGGCACCGCCTGAGTTGGCTGCCAGTACGATTAAGGAAGCTCCTAATAACCGAACGCTGCGTTGAGCTGGGGGAGTCACCTTCTGAAGGAGCGATACCATCAATAAAGTAGTCGTGAGATTGTCTATGACCGCAGATAAAAAGAAGGTCAGCGTTATCAGCAGGGCAAGAAATATCCCGATACTTTTCACCCGCAATATCCGCAGAACATATTGAAAGCCATCGTAGGAATCTACTACTTCCACAATCGTCATCGCGCCGAGCAAAAAAAACAGGATGCCAGCGGCTTCTGTAAGATGATGGAAGAGGGCATTTTCTATGTGGGGTGTCCCTCCATGGAATGGGGTTGGCATGATAAGTAGAATCAGCCAACTCAGCGTGCCTATGAGAACAGCCGTAGCCGCCTTATCTATGTGAAGGCGGTGTTCTAAGGCGATTAGCGCATATCCGCCGATGAATAGCGTGATGAGAAGAAATTCCACTACGAGCGCGAAGGTATGATAGAAAGGAATGCGCTGCGTGCGGCTTCGGTGATAGCTTTTCGGTCATAGCCGCATAAGGCGTATTGTTCTACTTGCGTGGCGTGCTCTAACACTATGTCAGGTGCTCCTAAGCGCCGCACAGGAAGATTGTAGCCCTTATCCGCAAGCCATTCCAATACAGCACTGCCCACCCCTCCTATCCGCACTCCATCTTCCACTGTAATGATATAGCGGAAGCGTCGTACTACTTCTTCCAGAATCTCCTCGTCTAAAGGCTTAGCAAATCGTAAGTCATACACTGCGGGGAATAGGTCCTCTTTCGCTAACTCTTCACAGGCTTTGAGGACTTCATTCCCGATATGTCCGTAGCTAAGGATAGCCACATCTTCCCCCTCTCGCAAAAGGCGTCCTTTGCCAATAGGAAGTTTCTCTAAGGGGGTGCGCCACTCTATCATCACGCCATTTCCACGAGGATAGCGAATGACAAAGGGATGCGGTGAGTCTAAAGCGGTGTACATGAGATTGCGCAGCTCCGACTCGTTGAGAGGAGCAGATAGGATAAGATTGGGAACGGGACGCAAATAAGCTATATCATAAAGCCCCTGGTGGGTAGCTCCATCGGCACCTACAGCTCCTGCCCTGTCCAAGCAGAAAATGACGGGTAGATTTTGAATTGCCACATCATGAATGACCTGGTCGTAGGCTCGCTGCAAGAAGGTAGAATAGATGTTGCAGAAGACTTTCATGCCCTGGGTAGCTAATCCCGCGCTGAAGGTTACGGCGTGCTGCTCCGCTATGCCTACGTCGTAGCAGCGCTCGGGCATGAGCTTGCGCATACGGGTCAGTCCTGAACCGGAAAGCATCGCTGGTGTAACAGCTACCACGCGTTCATCTTGCTGGGCCAGTTCTATCACAGTTTCTCCAAATACATCTTGGTAGCGGGGAGGGGTAGGCTTGAGGGAAGGAGGGTCCAAGGGCTCGCCTGTCTTTGGGTCAAACCGAAAGGCAGGGGCATGCCATTTGATAGGGTCTTTCTCCGCAGGAGGAAACCCTTTGCCTTTCACCGTGCGGCAGTGGAGAAGTTTGGGTCCAGGAAGTTCGCGTAGGTTTCGGAGGGTATCTACAAGGCCTATCACATCATGGCCATTCACAGGGCCGAAATACCGCAACCCCATGCTCTCAAAAAGCACCGCAGGTCGGGAGATAAGAAAGGTGAGCATTTCTTCCAGCCGTGCTACATAGTCCCGAATAGGTGTGCCTAACTTTTCCTGAACCTTAGTCAAAAAGCGCCATACTTCATCACGCAAGCGATTATACGAGCGGGAAGCAGTGATACCTGCTAAATAATCTTTGATAGCGCCTACATTTTCATCTATGGAGATTTGATTATCATTCAGGATGATGAGTAGGTCGGGCTGGAGCATGCCTGTGTTATTGAGTCCTTCATAGGCGAGTCCTGCGGTAATAGCGCCATCTCCTACGACTGCTACGACCTTGCGGTGGGTCTGACTTTGGTGTTTGAGGGCTTCTACCATGCCGAGTGCCGCCGAAATAGCCGTGGAAGAATGTCCCACACCGAATGTATCATACGGCGATTCTTCTCTTCGGGGAAAGCCCGAGACCCCATCTTTGAGACGATTGGTATGGAAAACCCGACGCCGCCCTGTGAGAATTTTATGTCCGTAGGCTTGATGCCCTACATCCCACACCAGCAAATCTTCGGGGGTCTGATATACATAATGAAGGGCAACGGTAAGCTCCACTACCCCTAAACTCGCTGCGAAATGACCACCATAGCGTGCAGCATGATGAATAAGAAAGTTGCGCAGCTCTTCTGCTACTTGAGGCAGGGCACTGACAGGAAGCTCCCGCAGAGCCGATGGTACCTCAATCCGCTCCAAAAGAGGATAAGAAGGGACTTCTATGGCATCCTTGCTCATAAATAGGCAAAGTTAGGGATTCTACTATACTAAGGCTACGGAGAGGTTTCCACTCAGGAAAGAAAGCAGCGTAGGCTTTTTCTACCTCGGAGAGGGAGAGAGGCGTAGTTTCCAAGGACTTCCCCCCCAGTCTCGGTAGAAGCTCTACTAAAAAATTGATAAGCTGCCTATGCGGGTCAGAAGCGTTATCCAAAGTGATAAGCTGCTCATGTACCCAAGCGAAAAGTAAGGGGTCTCTTCCGACAAGGCAGCGCTGCAGCCATTCTACTGCCGTCCAAAGGTAGGGATGATATTGAGGGTTCTGGAAGAGGCGCTGGTATAAATAATCCCATTCGGCTTCGGCGAGTCGTTGAAGTTCCCGCTGAGGGCGCAAGTGCAGCCGTACTCGTATCAAGGCACCGGCTGGGAACTGGGTGCTCTTGCGCCCCCTAGTAAGCACACTAATCAGCCCTTCCTCCTCTGTATAAAGACGCAATATCCAGTGGTGCTCCTGAAAAGGGTACTTCTGCAGCACAATAGCCCTACTGCGCACCTCCTTACTCATACCAGCACAGAAGTAAGAAAGAATGGAATCCACTTCTGCATACTTGGCGCCAAGTGCGGGGGAAGCTGCCCAGGACTTTCTATAGCCATAAGAGTGGGATTGGCATCCTTATCCCACACAAACGGAGCCTCGGTGCGGCCCGCCTCATAAAGTTCTTGCCATAGAGCGTGTAGTGCCGAGGATTCTGCATCTAAGACTAAATAAGGTACTCGTTGAAGTAAGGGTTCTCCATAGGTATGAAAACCTTGAGGACGGCGACGCAGAGAAAGCCAGGCATTCGGAATACCTGCCTCAGAAAGTACAGCGCTAAGCATACGGGAGAGTTGAGACACATTCTCCCCTACCACTGCGAAGATTCCTTGCCTACCTTGCCTATAGCGCATCCATCGGGGTACAGGCATGCGTGGCAGAGCCGTCAGCAGGTAAAATCGGAGCATTTCTCTACTCTACAACAATAATCTTGCCCACTGCGCTACGCTGATTTTCGGAGTCTATAGCGCTGATGATATAGACACCTGGCGAGACTTTCTCACCCTCTACGGTGCGCAAATCCCAGACGGCTTGCCCTCCAAATCCCCTAAGATACCGTACGAGCTTCCCTTCTGGCGTGAAAATCCGGACGGTAGCACCTTCGGTCAGCCCCCGAATGCCCACCCAGCCTTCAAAAGAACGAGGCACCGGGTTCGGAAAAATATGCAAAGTATCCAGCTTTTCCGCTGTACCTGTGCTCCAGTCACGATAACTCACTACTCCTTCTGAATTGATGATGAAGATTTCCCCCGTCAAATCCCAGGGGCGAATATTGTAGATAAAGTTGCTCTGAAGCGGGCTATTGGACGAATTGAAGGAGGCAATTTGGCGTGTCCCATCCGGACTTAGCACATAAACCCCATTATTCTGTGTGCCTATCCATTTACGATTTTGTCCGTCTATAGCGATGCAGGTGATATTTTCCTCTTCTAAAAGGTAGCGATTTTCTATGACGGGGACATTGACTGAAAGATTACCGCTAAAGGGGTCTCCATATAGTACAGCCACCCCCCGATCCGTGCCTATCCAGATAGCCCCACTCTTATCTGGTGCGACAGCTTGAATGGTAGAGCCTGGGAGATTAGGTAGAGAAACCCCGCTCGGTCCTAAGGTTATCCTCCGATGGCTGGCACTACTTTCGGGCCGTCCTCTGTCATCTATTACGAGGAGGGTACCATTCCTGAGAAGCAGCCACTTATATCCACGAGTATCTATGCACATGCTAAGTATCTCGCCAGCTACGGAGAGAGGAGGCAACCATTCACCAGAGCTTATGCGGTAAATCCACAGGTTATTATTTCCATAGCGTTTGGCTACCCATATCGTACCCTGACGAACATCATGTACGATGCAAGAGAACGCCATGAGGGTGGGCTTGCCCGTAGCATCAGGTAAGATACCATCAAAAGGGAGATTATGCTGAGTGAAAGTGTCTATGCGACCTTGGGGAGAAAGGCGGAAAACAGCCGAACTGGAAGGAATCCATGCGCTCTGACCATCCCAGACTCCTTGCCCCAGCCAAAAGATACTTCTTCCCACAAGGGAACTAAGTTGGATGAGCTGAGAACTTTTTTTGGCAAAGTCGTAAAAAGTAACATTAGAGGACCAAGCAGCGCCCCACGGAGTCCAACCGAGGTGGAGAAAATAAATCCCATGCAGAGTGGGGATAACTTCGGTAGGGCGGGGTGAGCGTAGAATGCGATAGGGCTCGGTAGAGGTGCTACGAGAGGGCGTACTTACATAAGCGCCTACCCCCTGCGTAGCCACCCCGAAATGCGTCCCTGCTCCATTCACGTAAATCCAGGTAACTACAATCCCCCACATGCTTCGGATTACGCCTGAGGCAGAGAAGAAGTAGACTGCCGAAGAGTCTCGGAAAGCAGCGCCCCACACTGCCCCTTCCCCTGCAAGCCGAACGATGGGCGCTTGGGGATAGCCCGCCGGTAGCGTATAGGACACCCAACTCTGCCCCTCCCAACGATAAAGCGCACTATCCGTAGCCAAGAGAAAACCTAACGGCGTCTCACCCCATCCCCGAAATCTAAGGGGATTATCTGGCGGCATATTAGAGCTGCCCGAAAACTTTTGCCAGCCTGTGAGCCAATTGCCCCCTTCTCGTATCGCATAGAGACCGCTGCGAGTGTATGCCCATAAATACCCCTGCGTCCATCGCACATGATACACAGGCTCTCCAAAAGGCGCATTCCCTATACGGGGTATGGTAGCTATGACCTGTCTGCGCTTTTTACTCCATAACACTAAGCCAAAATCAGTAGCTACTACTAATGTATCTCCTCTGGCATAAAAGTCGCGAATGACCCGAGAACTATAGAAGGTATTTACCGCTACATCTCTCAGAGTAGTCAAATTCTCCGGCGAAGGGCCGTACTGAATATGCCCGTCCGCATACCCTATGAATATCCAGCCACTATAAGGGTCCGCATATATGGCAGTGGGTACGGCGGGGAGCAGACCACTCACTTGGGTAAGCTCACGATATGAGCCTTGTTCTGAATGAACTAAAGCAATCCCCTTTTGTCCTAAACACCAGAAGTAAGGCGGCAGATATTCTATTCTGCTAATCACACCAAAATCCTCGTACACCTTCCATTCTCCGATAGAGCTAAGCCCCTGCGCTAACCCCCAGCCCCACAGGAGAAGCATGCTCTGCCGCAGCCCCATATCTACTTCAGCAAAGTAAGAGATTTTTCCCCTGTTTCCTATCGTTATCTTTGCCTAAGATGGACATTACACAAATACGCACTTTAGGCGAGCTTCGTCGGCATGGTTATCGCTCCCGTTCCATCAAGGAGGAGATGCGTGGCAACCTCATCCAGGCGCTCCGTTCAGGTAAAAAGCTTTTTCAGGGCATCTATGACTACGATGACACCGTAATACCCCAGCTGCAAACAGCGATATTAGCTCGCCATAATATTCTGTTCCTGGGATTACGGGGGCAAGCCAAAACGCGCTTAGCCCGTCAGCTTGTAGAACTTTTAGACCCCTACATTCCTGCCATCGAAGGAGTAGAACTCCCAGAAGACCCCTTCAATCCTATCACCCCCGAAGCTAAGCAGCTCATTGAAGAACAAGGAGAGGCTACCCCTATCCGCTGGATTTCCAGAGAAGAAAGATATACCGAGAAACTGGCTACACCCGACGTATCCATAGCAGACCTGATTGGAGATATTGACCCTATCAAGGCGGCAACCTTACGCTTACCGTATGCCGACTCGCGCGTGATTCATTATGGGCTTATTCCGCGTGCGCACAGGGGCATCTTTGTGATTAATGAGCTGCCTGACCTGCAGCCCCGAATCCAAGTAGCCCTCTTCAACCTTCTGCAAGAGCGCGACGTACAGATACGAGGCTACAAACTCAGATTGCCCTTGGATATTCATTTCGTCTTCACAGCGAATCCTGAAGACTACACCCAGCGAGGTACGATTGTTACGCCGCTCAAGGACCGCATCGGAAGCCAAATCCTAACCCACTATCCCCGCACTCTGGAAGCCAGCATACGCATCACCGCACAAGAAGCCGCAATAGACCCCACTCAAAAAGAATCTATAGAAGTCTCACGCATGATGACCCAAGCTATAGAGCGCATCGGCTTTTTAGCCCGTCAGAGCGAACACATAGACACCAAAAGTGGCATATCTGTACGACTCTCTATATCTGCCTATGAGTGTGTGATTGCCTGGGCAGAACAGCGCATGCTCATCAATCGTGAAACGCGCACAGTCCTTAGACCGATGGATATTTATGCAGCTATACCCGCTATCACAGGGAAGGTAGAGTTAGTGTATGAAGGAGAAAAAGAAGGCATTCAAAACGTAGCGCTCTATCTCTGCCACCGAGCTTTGAAGGAGGAGTTCATAGCGCATTTCCCCGCTCCTGATAAGCTCAAGCGAGGGGGTCATCAGCCTAACCCTTATCAGCCCATCATAGACTGGTTCGCCAGCGGAAACGAACTCAAACTCAGCCGTACCATACCCGATAGCGAATATCAGCGCGAACTGAGCCGAGTGCCGCAGTTGGCTCGCTTAGTGGAAAACTTAGGCTTGCCAGGTAATCCATATCCTTGGATGGAACTCGTGCTGCATGGACTGGCAGACATGTCGCTAATCGGCAGAACGCTCTCTGACCGAGAGGTTTCTTTCCGAGACCTCTTGGGCGAACTGCTCAACCAGCGCAAAGAAGAGGACGACGAAGAAGAAGACTAACTAAGGACTCCACCGAAGCGCAAGCCATAGTCGGTGTCTGGGGGGAGTTTTCGGGGCAGCAATCAGGAGGTAGCCCGTCTCTACCTGAAGTCGCTTTGTGAGGTTGCCGCTCAGCGCTAACCACAAGCGCTCCTGCCGAAAAAAGCCTTTCCACTGGGTACGCATAGACCAGTGGGTGTAGAAAAGTTCATTTACGATGAGAGGAGCCCAGCGCTTACGCCCCAGCCGGTATCGTATCATAGGACGCATCAGAAACTCCCGCAACCCCCCCCCTTCCCATCGCCATTCCCATGTGATGGAGGTGCTGAAGGTGGGAGAAAAGTTGCCTTGCCAGCGCCATAGCATCCGCTGCTGCGTGACCCGCCTCGGACGATAAAACTCCACCCAAGCCCCACCCCCTATCAGTGAATGCTGGGGATGGAACCAATACCCCAAAAGTCCTAAACCCAAAATTGTCTCCCATCCCTCCCGCACCACGCGAGGCTGAAGAATAAATTGTGTCTGCCAGCGCTGATTTGACCCAATAGGGAAGCTCACCTGCTGAAAAGTCCAAATGCCCCAATCTTGTCCGTATAACCAGACAATTACTCCTATCCAACCCCACTTCACGGCGAGCAGAGCGTTTCTATGACCCAACGCTGCATCGAATAAGCACTATGCCAAGTAATCGTCTCAGGACGGTCGTATGGATCATGATAAAAGCCTGGACCGCCCTGGAGATAGAAGAAAAGGGCTGGTACCCCTGCCATCCGAAAAGGATAATGGTCGCTATTAGGCGCATTCGGACGCAGAAGAAGTGGAGGCTCCCAGCCTATCTGGCGACGGATGGAGTCTATGCGCTGCCAAAGAGCGGGTTGATCAGAGGCTCCTACTACTGCCACTCCTTTCTCTCCGAAGCCCATCAGGTCAAAGTTGAGCATACCACGGATGCGTGCCAGCGCATAAGGCGCATGTTGCACCCAGTAGGAAGAGCCTAACAACCCCGACTCCTCTCCTGCAAAAAACACCATCCATACATCATAAGGCAGTCTATCTCTTAGCTTGTAGAGGTGGGAAGCCAAGTTCAGCATAAATGCAGTGCCCGAAGCGTTATCATTAGCCCCCCAGAAAATCGCCCTACCCATGCGACCGATATGGTCATAATGCGCACCCAGCACCCAAGCTGAATCCGAGCTTCTACCGCGCAGATGCACTGTGAGGTTGTGCGCTTTTCCTTGATAGAGGTGTGCCCGAATGCGTACGCGCACCTTTTGGGCAGTTGCCAATTTTTCCGCCCTTATACTAAGCCCTGGTAAAGGGTCTGGATATGGCTGAAGAGCCGCCGTAAGCTTAGCTTGCGGAAAAAGCAGAAGAGAAACGCTCCCCTCTGTACCTTGGGCATAAGCCTGTCTCCTACTTATACCAGAAGCAAGCCGCCATGCCTTGTGAGGAATAGGCAGCGAGTCTATTTCCCACTCACCTTGCACAGAAGGGCAGCCGGGTGTAGGTAAGAAGTCTATTCCTTCCCGCAGACGATACCATGTTCTTGCGCTATCCTGTAGCCATACTTTTACCTCATCAAAGAGCCAAACTGTGATAGGGAAGGTATCGGTTTTCGGGTGGTATCCTATGAGGCGCAGGCGACGCGCAAGGTAGCGTAAGGCGCATTTATCGCCACCGCTACCATGTCCTCGGCCTTGGAAGCGGCAGAGGCG
>JANWZJ010000030.1 GCA_025054525.1 Bacteroidia bacterium
AAGGAATATCAGCAGTACATTGACGCTCTACATAAGTCGCCCGAATGGGAGAAAATCTGGGACAGAGATGGACTAATCATCTTCAAGCGAACGAAAAGCCCCTTGACTCAAACGCCATAAGAGAGTTTGTACTTATTTACTATCTTTGCCCGCATGGAGTTTGTACTGCCTAACCTCCCTTACTCTTCTAATGCCTTAGAGCCTTACATAGACACTATCACGATGGAAATACATCACCAGCGCCATCATGGCACTTACCTTGCTAACCTCAAGGCCGCCTTGGAAAAATATCCCGACTGGGCTTCTAAGGAGTTTGAGTTCATTTTAGCTAATATCCAGCAGCTTCCTGAGGATATTCGTACTGCCGTTCGCAATAATGGTGGGGGGCACTGGAATCACTCGTTCTTCTGGCCTCTTATGACCCCTAACAGCACAAAACAGCCCGTAGGCAAACTCGCCGAAGCCATTCAGAAAACCTTTGGCGGGTTTGAAGCATTTCAAGAAAAGTTCACGCAAGCGGCTTTGGGGCGGTTTGGCTCGGGATGGGCATGGCTGGTGTGGAAAGATGGACAGCTCGTAGTAGGCTCCACCCCTAATCAAGATAACCCTTTGATGGACATAAGTGAATTCAAAGGCAAGCCTATTTTAGGACTGGATGTCTGGGAACATGCTTATTACCTCAAGTACCAAAATCGGCGCGCGGATTATATCAAGGCCTGGTGGAATGTAGTAAACTGGGAACAAGCGGAGGCTAATTTCTTAGCCGCACAGCGTGCCTGAGTGGAGAAGCTGTGGGTCATAGATTTAGGCTCGCAGTATAGCTTGCTGATCGCTCGTCGCGTACGCGAGCTGGGCGTATATGCTGAGCTTGTTCCCTGGAATCGCTTGCCTTCCCAAATACCCCCAGAAGTCAAGGGCATCATATTCTCGGGTAGCTATGCCTCAGTATCAGAAGGTCCGCCCCTCCCCCAAGCATGGATAGGGGAGCGACCTGTATTAGCAATATGCTATGGAGCGCAGTGGATAGCTGTTCATCAGGGGGGCAGGGTGGCTGAGAGTACGCTTCGCGAATACGGCCCTGCTCAAATAGAGGTGCTTGACCAGGCTTCTCCGCTATGGAAAGGGCTGCCTATTTCCCAGCGTGTCTGGATGAGCCATAGTGATACTATTGTCCAGCTTCCCGTAGGGGCTCAAGTGAGCGCCCGCAGCGAAACTATACCCTATGCCGCCTATGAAATCCCAGATAAACAAGTCTATGCTGTGCAATTCCATCCTGAAGTAACTCACACAGAATATGGAGAGGCTATTTTGCGCAATTTTCTATACAACGTATGCAATTTCTCTGGGACATGGCGAGCGGAAGCTCTGATAGAGGAAATCGTTGCTCAGCTTCAGGCTTCCATGCCCGAAGGCGTCGCTGTTGGGGCTCTTTCTGGGGGTGTAGACTCTACTGTGGCTGCGCTTTTAGTGCATAAAGCCATAGGGAGTCGCTTTCAGGGCTTCTTCGTAGATACAGGGCTTTTGCGGGAAGGGGAAACAGAAGAAGTCATGCAGGTCTATCAGCAGTTAGGCTTGCCTGTTCAGCTCGTGCAGGCAGAAGACCTTTTTCTTCGGGCGCTTCAGGGGATTACCGACCCAGAGCAGAAGCGTAAAACTATCGGTAGGCTTTTTATAGAAGTTTTTGAGCGGGAGGCAAGCCGTCTACACGATGTGCGCTATTTGGTACAAGGTACTATCTATCCCGATGTAGTAGAGAGCGGAACAGGCGTATCTGCGCTTATTAAGTCCCATCACAATGTAGGAGGGTTGCCTGAGAAGCTGCGTTTGGGGTTAGTAGAACCTTTGCGCTTGTTCTTCAAGGATGAGGTGAGAGCGCTGGGGCGGCGATTGGGGCTGAGTGAGTCCTTTTTAGGGAGGCATCCTTTTCCAGGGCCGGGGCTTGCCGTGCGGATTCTGGGAGAGGTAACGAGAGAAAGGATAGCCCGCTTACGGCGTGCCGATGCATTATTTATTCAGACCTTGCGGGAGTGGGGGTGGTATGAGAAAATATGGCAGGCTTTTGCGGTGCTTTTACCAGTGCGGTCGGTGGGAGTGGCGGGAGATCAACGGATTTACGGGGAGGTAATAGCCCTGCGCGCCGTACAAAGCAGCGACGGTATGACTGCCCAGCCCTCCCCTTTGCCCCACGAGCTGATGGAGGAATCCGCTACGCGTGTCTTAGCCGAGGTGCCCGATATTGCTCGGGTCGTCTATGACCTCTCTACGAAACCGCCTGCCACGATTGAGTGGGAATAGACTCGTTCTCTTGCTGGGCTGTTGGGGTTGGGTGGTAGTTGGGCAGACGCTCTTTCCCCCACTGCCCGCCTATCAAGCCTGGGAAAGAGGAGACACCGCTGCCACTCTCCGAATACTCCAGCAGCTTCGGGAGCATCCTACGGCGGAAGTGCGTTGGGAAGCGGCTTATCTCCAAGGACATATCGCTGCGCTCAGGGGCGAAACCGCCGAAGCCTTGCGCCACTGGTACTTTGTCTCACAGCATGGGGCGGGCACTGATCTAGCCCGAGAAGCAGCTTATCGTCGGGCAGACCTACTCTTAGCCTCCCATAAAGACCAAGAAGCTGCATTATATCTTTTGCGTTCTCTCATAGAAGATACGCTGACAGCGCCTGACCTGCGCACAGCCGCGGAAAATCGTCTGCTTTATTACTTTTTCTATCAAGCCGATCTCGGTACGCTCTGGCACCTCTCCGAAAAAGGTCATCCGTTCTTCTATCCCTACCTTCGCCGAGCCTTAGACTATCAGCTACGCCAAGGGTGTTTCTGGGAAGCATGGAAACTATGGCAGCAGTATTTCGTTTCTGCTTGTGAGACTTCTGCCACAGTCACTGACTTTGTTTTTCCCGCTGAGACCTTGCGAGTGGTTTTGCTTTTGCCCTTCATGGCCGCTCAAGAGCGGAACTCCCCCTTCTTAGAGTTTTGGCAGGGCTTTGAGCTGGGACTAGCAGAGAGCCGGTCTGTCATCAAAACTTGGCAAGTCAGAGTAGTGGATAGCGAGCGTAACCTCTCTCGCATACAGGAGCTTTTGAAGGAGTGGGATTCTCATCCTCCTCATATCATAATAGGCGATGTATCCTGGAGTATCAATCAGCTTATTGCCGATTTTTGTGAGCGTAGGTGCATTTGGCATGCCATTCCGATGAATCCCACGCCTCTCCCCAAAAGTTACTCTTTCACGCTTCTAACTCCTGCTTCCTGTGCAGGGGAGAGGATGGGGGAGTATTTAGCCCGGATGCGAGACTCCTTGGGACGCGGAATATGCCTGTATGAGACAGACGAGCCCCAAGTGAGTGCCTACTTAGCAGGAATGCGGCGCTATTGGAATGTAGAGAGTTATCCTATTTCCAGTAACCTCTCTGAACTCACGCGACAGTGGAGCGTACTTCGGGACTCAGTAAGTAGTAAAGACTGGTATATGGTGGCGGTTTTGCGAGAAGAGGCTTTGGGTTTCATTCTGCATAAGTTAGGACGAGATACATTACCTCCGCTGGTGATAGGGATGGAGCCTTGGCTTCAACTGCGACACACCCAGCTCAAAGACTATTGGCGCATTCGCATTCAAGTACCCCAAATGACCATAATAGACAGTGTGCAGTGGTATCCTTTTGCTCGGAAGGTGCGTCTGCAATATGCCCAGCGTGCTACTTTCTTTCATGCGCAGGGCTATGATGCTGCGCGTGCGGTTGTACGTTTCTGGAACGCAAGACCCTCCAATCAATCATACCCCATACGATATGCGGGGATTTTAGGCAAGTTTCTTCATCCTTCGGATTGTACAGGATATTCCTTTCGGTTATGGCAGTATGAACGAGGAGAGGTGCGAGTTTGGGACATCTACTGAGGGGCGCTATGTGGCGCAGCTTCGCCTGCCAGGATGGAGTCAATCAAAGCTGCAAGAAGCCTCTGTACTCATAATAGGAGTGGGTGGTTTAGGGCAGCCGGCGGCTCTATACTTAACAGCGATGGGCATAGGGCGCCTACTTCTCATAGACCCCGACCAAGTAGAAGAAGCTAACCTCCACCGTCAGCCCCTTTATACCCCTGCCCATCTTCAACAACTTAAAGTAGAAGTCTTGGCCCATCATTTATGCTTACTACGCCCTGATTTGAAAGTGGAGACTTATCCATACTGGGCGGACGAGAAACTGCTGGAAGAGGTAGGAAGTACCACAGATATATGGATAGATGGAACGGACAACATTCAGTCTCGCCTGGCTATCAGTAGAGCAGCGCTTCGTTTGGGTAAGCCCTGGGTCTATGGCTCTGTCTATCAGTGGGAAGGGCAAGTGGCGCTAATAGAGGGGTTAGCTTATGAGGAGTTTTTCGGAGAAATAGCGGAGAGTCCCTCGTGTAGTCAGGGGGGAGTGCTGGGGAGTTTGCCAGGTCTTGTAGGCGCATGGCAAGCCAGTTTAGCCGTGCTGTATTTACAAGGGCTATTCTCCAACTTGCGTAATCGGCTCTTCCGTATAGACCTAAGTCAAGGAATTGCTGATGCTTTCTTCTTGGCTTCATTTTCTGCGATGCCTTTAGAAATTTCTGCAGCTCAAGCTCTTGCCTATCCCGATGCGGTATGGATAGACCTAAGAGAACAGCTCAATCCTCCCCTCCCCGTACCTTCCCTGCAGAGCAAGTGGCATGAGTGGGAGAGCTGGCAACTTCCCCTGTCACCGGTGATTCTCGTGTGCGAAAGGGGAGAACGCAGCCGCTTCGTGGCTTATGCCCTTCGTCATAAGACCCAGAGAAAGGATATTCATAGTCTAAGGGGAGGGGCTCCAGCTCTCCTCGCTCATTTCCTAACCTGAGTTTCGTTTCTGTCCTTTTGGGCTATCATCTCTATCTTTGCGCCATATGAGATGGTTAGGAGTAGCGGCGCTTGTATCCCTTCTGTGGAGCCAGCAGTATTATCCTTATGCAATGGGGACATCCTCGGGTATCCTGGGTGCTCACATCAACCCCGCCATGATTGCTGATAGCCGCTACGTTTTTGATTTAGTGTTTCTGGGCACAAGCCTGCATCTCACTAATAACTACGTGGGCATCAAGCGGCGGCTGTACACTGATTTTCTATCAGGGCAGATTTCTGACCAGAACGACTTCAAAAAAACCTACTTAGAGGATGATGCCAGCAGCACCTCTCTCAAGCATGTGCGCTTTGAAAATCAAGTTCTCCTCCCCAGCTTTCTCATCACACTGAGCCGAAAAAATGCCATAGGCTTCAACTTCCGCTTACGGAATCGATTCAGCCTCAACAATGTAGATCATCGCCTTGCCAAACTCTCCTACGAAGAACTCGTGTACCCCCCTTACTGGCGTAGAGAAATTGAAGGCGGGGACCTTAGCTTTCAGTTTATGAGTTATTACGATATAGGGCTTACCTATGCTCATGTAGTCTTCAATAATGGGGAGCATCTTGTGAAAGTAGGGGGTACCCTCAAATATCTGCATGGGGTATATGGAGCATACTTTTATGTAGATAACAAAGCCTTTCGCTACCAATTCTATAATGATGATACCCTGGCCATTAATCAAGGCTCGCGTTTTTACTGGGGACACTCCCCTAATGTAGAATATGATATTTACAAAAAGTTTGCTGAATCGCCTTTTGACCACCAAACTCGCTTCTCCATGAGCGCGGATTTAGGGGTGATCTACGAGTTTCGCCCGCAATACGATAAGTATCTCTATGATTTGGATGGAGAGACAGGCTTGGAACGCAGGGATCGTTCTCGCTATACATTGAGGTTAGGGGTGGCAGTGCAAGACCTTCGCTCTCGTCTGCGATTTGCTAAGGGACCGCTCAGCAATGCCATAGAAATCAATCCGAATAATCTCTCTAACGCCCTCCATGAATGGAATCTTCGTCCGGTGAAGCTTAATTCTGTGAAATCCTTCAACGATACCCTTCGCCGTCGTTTTGGGATTGCGGACTCTAATCCTAACTTTATTCTTCGCATACCGCCTTCGCTCACTCTCATGTTAGACTGGCATATTACAGGGCCTTTTTATGTGGGAGTGTTGGGGAATTTAGCTTTTGGGCGGAAAGTAGATGTGCTGCGAGTGCCTCGTCAAATGGTATTTTATCCGCGGATAGAGACGCCTTATGCGGGGATAGGGATGACGGCTGGATTCAGCGACTTGATGCAGCCTGTATGGGGTCTCAGCGTTAAGCTCGGACCCTTCATTTTGGGTACTAATAGTTTGGGTTGGATGGTAGGTCAGCGAGTAACACGCACCTTGGACTTTTTCTTCATATTCAAGGCAGGTCTGCCCTATCTCAAACCTCGGGATAGAGACAAAGACGCTGTTTCGGATAGAAAGGACCTTTGCCCTACGACCCCGGGGGTATGGGCTTTTCAAGGGTGTCCCGATAGTGATGGGGATAATATCCAAGATAAAGAAGATGCCTGCCCTTTGGATGCTGGGGTGCCTAAATTTCAAGGTTGTCCTGATAAGGATAATGATGACATACCCGACAAAGAAGATGCCTGTCCCACAGAAGCTGGGTTGGCTAAGTTCAAGGGATGTCCAGACCGCGATGGTGATGATATTCCCGACAAAGAAGATGAGTGTGTGAGTGAGGCAGGAATAGCGAAGTTCCGCGGATGTCCAGATCGGGACGGAGACGATATTCCGGACAAAGACGATGAGTGTCCAGACCAACGAGGACTTGCTAACTTCCGAGGATGTCCAGATAGCGACAACGACGGCATCAAGGACAAAGAAGATGAATGTCCTCAGCAACCAGGTCCTATCGCATTCAAGGGGTGTCCAGACAGTGATAATGACGGCATTCGGGATAAAGAAGACAAGTGTCCCACGCAACCGGGCCCTGCCGCATTCAACGGCTGTCCGGATACAGATGGGGATGGTTTGCCTGACTCGGAAGACCGCTGCCCCACCCAAGCAGGTCCTGTAGAAAACAAGGGCTGTCCGTTGGCAGACCAAGATGGCGATGGTGTGCTGGATAAAGAGGATGATTGTCCTTTCACACCCGGTACCCGAGCTAATCGCGGATGCCCTGAGATACCCAAAGAGCAAAAGCGCATTCTGGACTTAGCTTTCCGCAACTTAGAGTTTGAAACGGCTAAGGCTATCATTCGCGAGCGTTCAAAGCCTTACTTAGATACATTAGCGATGCTACTCATAGACAACCCCAAATATCGTCTCAAAATCTCTGGTCACACCGATAATCAAGGTGGCTTAGAGTACAATATGCGTCTCTCCAAGTCAAGGGCGGAAGCAGTGAGAGATTATCTCGTTTCGCAAGGGGTATCTGCGGATCGCTTCGTGGTAGAGTACTTTGGTCCGCTGCGTCCGATTGCTTCTAACGCGACTCCTGAGGGACGCGCCCGAAACCGACGCGTGGAAATGAAGATTCTATTTGAGTAACCTCGTCTCATGCGAAAAGTCCTGTGGATAGTCGGTGGGCTGCTGGCATTTCTGCTGGCAGCCCTTGTAGTTTTGCCTTTTCTCCTTCGGGGCAAAATAGACGCCCTCCTCAAAGCCCAAATCAATAAAAATGTAAATGCCCAGGTTGATTATCAGCAGCTCAGCCTGTCCTTTTTTCGGCACTTTCCTGCATTAACGCTACGGTTAGAAGGGCTTTCAGTAGTCAATAAGGAGCCTTTTGCAGGGGACACCCTCTTGGCCTGTGAAGCCATAGACATAGGCGTAGATGTGCTCAAGGCTATACGAGGGCAAATAGAAATTACTCGCTTCTATCTGATACGACCACGGATTCTGGTACAAGTACTGGCGGATGGCAAGGCGAGTTGGGATATAGCGATGCCAGACACTACTCAGAAAGAAACTGCGCCGCAGGATACTTCGCGCACTGCATTTTCTCTGAGCTTGCGCCGCTATGAAATCCAAGAAGGAGTGATTGTGTATGCCGATTCAGCTACTAAAATGGAGGCTCGCCTCATAGGACTTACCCATACGGGTAAGGGCAATCTCTCTCTGGATGAAACCATCTTAGAGACAGATACCAAGATTGACCAAGTATTTTTTGCTTATGGGGGCACTTCGTATCTAAAGGGACAGCGGCTGCAAGCAGGGATAGATGTTGAGATTCAACAGCCTGCTTCTCGCTATACGCTGCGCAGGGGGGAGCTCTCCCTGAATGACCTACACCTTCGCCTCACTGGTAGCATTCAAATGCCAGACACCTTGACCACGCTCTTAGACATGCGATTTGAGGCACCCGGTGCTTCTCTCAAGGAACTACTATCTCTGGTGCCAGCCGTATATCGGAAAGGCTACGAAAGCCTCTCCACGGAAGGTACGCTGCGAGTAGAGGGGTTTGTACAGGGGGCTTTACAGGATACGCTTCTACCGGCTTTCGGAGCGAATATACAGATAGATAACGGCGCTATACGCTATAAAGACCTTCCTCAGGCAGTGGAGGGGCTGACCTTACGCCTCACTGTGCGCAACCCCGCCTCCACTTTGGAGAGTCTCTTAGTGGATTTAGATACATTAGCTCTGCGGATGGGGCAGACGAGCTTGGCCTTGAGTTATCATAGCCAAGGCCTTTCTGTAATGCGACTGGCTGCCCGAGCAAGTGCCAAGGGTAGTCTCTCCGATTTCGCCAAAGCGCTGCCCTTAGGATATGAGCTGAAAGGGGACTTTGATGTAGCGCTCCAAGCTCAAGGGCTTTACGGAAATAAGCGGCTTCCTGCGGTACAAGGATACTTTACCTTGCGCGAGGGTTATGTAAAGGCAGCGGATTTCCCTATGCCAGTAGAGCAGCTGGCTGTGGATTTCCAAGCGGAAAGCCCCGATGCCTCCCCAGCTCGCACTACCGCCCATCTCAAACGGCTCTACGCCCTCTTAGGCGGCAAGCCTATAGAAGTAAGCCTGCTTCTACAAGATTTGGAAGCATTAGGCTACAATCTCACCGCTCGGGGCGAGATAGACTTAGATGCATGGCTGCATGTATTCCCATTAGATAGTACGGAATTGAAAGGACTATTGGCACTCAATCTCCAAGCCCAAGGAAGTCGAGCGGCGCTGGAGAAGAAAGACTTTGCGCGTCTGCCTACTCAGGGTTCTCTTTCTATCCAAAATCTCAGCTATCGCAGTCCCAGCTTACCGCAGGGACTTACAATTGCTCAGGCTCGCTTAGATTTCAGTCCTCGTTTCGTTGCTCTCACAGGATATAAAGGTACCATCGGCAAGTCTGACCTTGCTTTAGAAGGCAAGCTGGAGAACTTCTTGGGTTATGTGCTACAGGATGAGAAAATCATAGGTTCACTCACGCTGTCCAGCAACCGAATGGACCTTAATGAATGGATGAGTTCAGACACGGCTCAGACCTCCAGCACTGCGCCAGATACTTCTCGCCGAGAAGTGGTGGTAGTGCCTGCGAACATAGATTTTACCTTCCAAGCCCAAGTCGGTGAGTTACTGTATGAGCGGATGCGTTTCCAAAATGCTCGCGGACGGATTGTGATACGGGATCAGGCGATACGACTGGAAGGGTTTGAGATGCAGGGCTTTGGGGGGAGTGTGGCGCTGGCAGGGAGCTACATAGCCCCCGATAAGAAAAATGCGCGCTGGGACATGCAGTTCCGTCTGCAACAGGTGGAAATGCAGCAGGTAGTGCCCCATTTTCCTACGATGCAGCGCCTGGCTCCTATCGTTCAAAGCACTCAAGGCCAAATCAACCTCAGCCTCAGTGCGGCAAGTGCGCTCAAGCCCGATTTCACGCCGGATTTAGCGACTATGTCTGGAACGGGGATGCTGGAGGTCCTTCGGGCCGTCGTACAAGGGTCCGCCGGAATGAGCGCTATTGCTTCGGCGACGCGTATCCCTTCGCTCAGTACTCTCCAACTCGGAAGCACCCGAATTCAGTTCAAAATCCAAAACGGCGAACTGCTCGTAGAGCCCTTCAAGTTCAACGCTGGAGATATAGGGATGGAGGTGGGGGGTGTGACGCGCTTAGACCGAAGCATTGCATACAAAGTAGGTATAGATGTACCAGCGGCAGCGGCTACTGGCTTTCTGCAAGCGGCGGGTGTGCCTATGCCAAGCATGGGTAAAGTCCGTCTCATAGCCAATATGGGCGGCACTACCGATAATCCTCGCGTCACGGGTGTGGATGTGGCTTCTGGAGAAGGCAGTGGCTCAGCCACGACACTCATCACGACAAAGGTAGAGGAGGCTAAGGCGCGTGCCGAGGAGCAGATGCGCCGCTACCAAGATAGTGTGCAGGCAGCTCTGCGCGCCCGAGAAGACAGCATTCGTCAGGCTTTAGAGCAAAAGCGTCGCGAAGAGGAGGAGCGTTTGCGCCGTGAAGCCGAGGAGCGTCGCCGTCAAGAAGAAGAGCGCCTCCGCCAGCAGATAGAGGAAGAAAAGAAGAAAGCCACCGAGCAAATCAAGAAGAACCTGCCTTTTCCTCGTTAGTTTTTTAGTAGGCTTTCGGCTTGCTGAAGAAGTTGGCGAAGAAGAGAGGTTTTCCACCCGCTGGGGGGTAGTTCGCCTCTATAAGAAAAAGCTAGTCGGGCTTGCGGCATAATATACACTCCCTCTACCTGAAATGTGAGTCGGTAAGTGGATTCCGTGCGAATCTTATTGCTTTCGCTGAATACGGCTTGTTCTTTAGCGGCATGGAGGGACAAATGCGTATAATGCAGAATACCTCTCCACTGCGCGGGGAAATGCTGAATGGCACTTCCTAATTGGGGATGGCGATGAAGGTTAATCCAAAGCAAGGGGTACCTTGCCGAGAAGTGCTTTTGCAGGCTGTCTGCCAAGCTGAGAAGAAATAAGGCTTTTCCAGAAAGTTCAGTTTCTGAGGAGAGGATAGCCTTGCGATAGTAGGGGTGAAATGTAAAGCCTCGCGCCGAGAAGTAGATACCGGCGGTATCCTGAGCGCTAAGGAGAGAGAAGCCGCATTTCGCGGAAATAGCTATCGGTATGAGGAAGGAGAGCCCCGCTTGTGCCCAGTTCATATACATCTAAGCGTTCGTAGAGATGGACTAAGCCTACCTCGCGGGTATATACTTCATAGAAAAGGGCTTTGCGTAAGACAGAGGTGGTATCTATTTGACGCAGAACCCAGACGCTGCGAGGGAAACGCCCTTGCCATAATGTGTCAGAGTGAGCATAACGGCATACCTGAGGGGGAAGGTTGGTATAGGCGTGGCGATTCCAGCGGGTACGCACAGAGATAGGAAAGCGTAGAAGCCAGAGTCGCTGATTATTGTCCCACAGTTCTACCTGCCCTGTGTCTCGGTAAGCCAAACCTGCTTTCCAGAAATGCCAGGGACCTTGCCGCTGATGGGCTGTATCCCAGAGCACATAATAGCTGGGGCGTCCATAAGCATCGCGGGTAGGGGTATCTACGCGCATCCGCAAGAAATAGAAGGTAGATAGCGGCCCCGAAGTAGTATAGGTAGTCTCTCGCACTTCGTAAATGCGTACCATGCCAGTATAAAGGGGAAAGAGGGAAAGACCCTCTTCGGAAGGCGGTAGCGGAAGTTCTCGCCGACAGCTCAGTAATAAGAGGAGACTGAGGAGAAGACTATTTCGCATTAGATGGGGTCAGGGCTAATACCCTTGTCTCATTAGTAGGCGACACCCAGAGGAAGCCCCCTACAAGCTGAAAAGTACGCTTGCCTTGCGCTCCCTCTATGACCAGCGGAGCTTCTACGAGCTGAGCAATAAAAGGCGCATGCTTTTCCAATATCTCAAAGCTACCTTCTACGCTCACGCCAGCTATGCGAGTAGCTTCCCCTTCATGGAGGATTCCCTGCGGCGAATACACCCAGACTTTCATGTGGCTCCTACTTCAGCTAAGATTTTCTTGCCTTTTTCTATGGCTTGGTCTATTGTGCCTACCATGTAAAATGCTTGTTCGGGCAGGTGGTCTAACTCTCCATCCAGAATCATTTTAAAGCCGCGCACGGTTTCCTCAATCGGCACGAATACCCCTGGCATGCCAGTGAAGGCTTCCGCTACATGGAAGGGTTGGCTTAGGAAACGCTGGACTTTTCGGGCTCGGCTCTCTACGAGCTTATCTTCTTCGGAGAGCTCTTCCCGACCCAAGATATTAATGATGTCTTGAAGCTCTTTATAGCGCTGGAGGATGGCTTTTACTCGCTGGGCGGTTTGGTAATGTCCTTTGACGGTCTGCTCATCTATGTCGGGGGTAAGCATACGAGAGGTAGAGGTGAGCGGGTCTATCGCTGGATAAATGCCCAACTCTGCGATGGCGCGAGAGAGTTCTGTGGTTGCATCCAGGTGGGCAAAGGTCGTAGCCGGGGCAGGGTCGGTGTAGTCGTCCGCAGGCACATAGATAGCTTGGATAGAAGTGATGGAACCGCGCTTAGTAGAAGTGATGCGTTCTTGGAGGGCGCCCATTTCCGTGGCGAGGGTGGGTTGATACCCCACCGCAGACGGAATCCGTCCTAATAGAGCAGAAACTTCTGAACCTGCTTGAACAAAGCGGAAAATGTTGTCTATGAAGAAAAGCACATCCCTTCCCGAGGTATCGGTAGGCTCACCATCTCGGAAGTATTCGGCGATAGTAACGCCTGTAAGGGCTACACGAGCCCGCACTCCCGGCGGCTCATTCATTTGCCCGAAGACAAGGGTAATCTGGGATTGTTTGAGCTCTTGGGGATTGACTTTGCTTAGGTCCCATCCGCCTCCTGCCATGCTTTTCTTGAACTCTTCTCCATAACGAGCCACCCCAGCTTCTATCATCTCGCGCAGAAGGTCGTTTCCTTCGCGGGTTCTTTCGCCTACACCTGCGAAGACAGAAAGTCCCTTGTGCGCCTTTGCTATGTTGTTAATCAGCTCCATGATGAGAACCGTCTTCCCCACGCCTGCACCTCCGAAGAGCCCGATTTTCCCTCCTTTCTTATAGGGAATAAGAAGATCAATCGCTTTGATGCCTGTAAGCAGAACGCGCGGTTCAGTGGAGAGTTCAGCGAAGTCGGGTGCTTTTCGGTGGATAGGATAAACCTTATCGGACTGGATGGAGGGCAAGCCATCTATGGGTTCTCCAACGACGTTGAGGAGACGTCCGCGAATCCCTTCCCCTACAGGAACAGCAATAGGCCCACCCACTACGCGCACGGTATCACCGCGCTTGAAGCCGTCGGTACTATCCATCGCTACTGCACGCACTCGGTATTCGCCTAAGTGCTGCTGTACCTCTAAATATACTTTATTTCCCCGGGCTTCCAGAATTAGCGCATCGTAGATTTCGGGAAGGTAGTTGTCCTTAGGGTCAAACTCCACATCTACGACTGCACCGATGATTTGTACGACTTTACCGGTGATAGTAGGGCTCATAACCTTTACAAAGGTAGCGGATTTATCTGCTACCTTTGTGAGATGAGGTGGGGCGTTGGGGGTTTAGTGCTACTTCTTCTATGGGAGGTAGGCTGTGGAAGTAGCCGAGGCATGCGACGCCGCCGAAGGTGGGATGCTCCTTGCCCTTGTCATTCATATAAGCAGGATTATTTACCTTTGTGTTATGCCGAGGCTTCACTGGAAAAGGTTTCTCGTCCTTATGGTGGGGGTTCTACTGGCTCTTGAGGCGTGTTCCTCCACTCGCTCGGGCAGAAGGAGCACTTTCTGGCAGCGGAAAGGTGGCTGCCCCGCTACTCGGGTGGGAAATCATGCCTATTACTACTGAGACCCTCTGTATTTTTGCTCAGAAGGTTTATATATGAGTGAGCTGGCGTAGGATTAGGTGGGTAGCCTGGGTTGGCTTCGGATTCGTGGGGCTGGGATGGAGCCAAGACACTCTGCGCTACCGCTTCCGTGATAGCCCTGCCGATGCCCCAGTGCGCTCCACTCCTTCTCCTCCTTGGCTTCTACCTCCCCCCAGCAACTATGAAACTCTCTACGAGCTAACCCCAGACGGAAAAGGCTATTGGGTACGCGAAAAAATAGGAGGGCGCGATGTTCGCCGCCCTTCCTATATCTCCCGAGAAGAATATGAGCGCTTGCGCGCTCGTCAGTTCAACTACCAATACTTAGATCGCCGTAGCCGCGAAAGCCAACTGCGGACTACCGGCAAAAATCCCTCTGCCCCTTCCCAGACCCTTTCTGGGCTCATTCCACCTATCAACGTCAATAGCGAACTTTTTCGGGATATCTTCGGAAGCGGCAGGGTAGATATTCGCCCCAACATCAACGTGCTCATAGATGTTTCCCTCCGCTCCAACCGCATGCGTAATCCCGCCCTTACCATACGCCAGCAGCGCATGACTAACTTGGCTTTCAATCAGCAGATTCAGGCTAATGTAACTGCCAGCATTGGCGAAAAGCTCAAGTTCCGACTCAACTGGGACACCCAGACTTCCTTCAACTTTGAAAATCAGTTCAAGCTGGAATATCAAGGCTATGAGGATGACATTATCAAGAGCATAGAAGCGGGGAACGTGGGATTATCTTTAGGAGGTACGCTGATTACGGGTGGGCAGAATCTGTGGGGCATCAAAACGCGCATGCAGTTTGGGTCTGTATTTGTGACGGCGATAGCCTCCCAGCAGCGCAGTAAAAGCCAAGAAGTCGTCGTCAAAGCAGGCGGGCAGCGCCAAGAAAAAATCAAGAAAGCCAGCGATTACGACTTCAATCGGCACTTTTTTCTGAATCATTTCTTCCGCTCCATTTATGAGCGTTCGCTCTCTACACTACCTGTGGTCTCTTCCCCTATCAACATCACTCGGATAGAGGTCTGGGTTACTAACCGAGCCAGTGCCGTCGTCCAAAACACCCGAAATGCTATCGGACTCATAGATTTAGCTGAAAATCTCCCAGCTCGCGGCGGTCGCCTCTTCAACAGTGGGGTCGTTGTCTCTGGTAACTTCCCAGATAATAGCGCCAATGATGTTTATGCCCGAGTGACCCGAAATGCTTCAGCTCGTCTTCGCGACTCAGCGGTATATTACCTGAGCCAAGAAGGCCTGGTGAATGGGCAAGACTTTGAGCTGGTAGAGAACATGCGCCGCCTGAATGATAATGAGTACTTCATTCATCGGCAGTTAGGGTATATCAGCCTCAATATCTCGCTTCAGCCGAATGATGCCGTCTTTGTCGCCTATGAATATACTATCGCTGGCGATAATAATGTGTATAGAGTAGGGGAGTTTAGCGTGGATCAACCGGCTGATCCTCAAAATAGTAATGTACTTTTTCTCAAAATGCTTAAGCCGCAAGCTATTCGTCCTACTCTCAATAATCAGTCCTATCCTACTTGGGACCTGATGATGAAGAATGTCTATCGTTTAGACGCTTACAATCTACGGTCAGAAGGATTTGACTTACAAGTTTTGTATGAATCCACAGATGGACGGGGAGATATTGCTTACTTGCCTTCAGCGGATGTACAGGATCGTCCTCTTATCCAAGTATTAGGGCTGGACCGACTGCGCAACAATATGGAATCCAGTCCCGATAATGTCTTTGACTTCGTTCCGCAGGTTACGGTTTTTCCAGATAGAGGGATAGTAGTTTTTCCGGTATTAGAGCCATTTGGAGTGCACCTTGTACGACAGTTTGTTTCTGACCCTATCAACGACTCCATCAAATACGCATATGATCCCCTGTATCGCTTGACACAGGTGGATGCTGTTCAGTATTACCCTCAGCTCAACCGCTTCAAGCTGAAGTATAGCTTTTTGGCTTCCACGGGAGCGGAGATTCCGCTCAATACACCCCAGATTCAGCCAGGTAGCATTCGGGTGACGGCGGGGGGGGCACCTCTGACAGAAGGGGTGGATTATCAAGTGGATTATGCTGTGGGGAAAGTTACAATTATTAATCAAGGTATCCTACAATCAGGACAAGAAATACGAGTTCGTTTTGAGAGTAATCAACTTTTTGGCATAGATCAAAAGAGTTTAGTAGGGAGTCGGATAGAGTGGAGGCCTACGCAGAAGATACAGTTTGGGCTTACGGGCTTGAGCTTTTATGAGCGCCCGCTTATCAATAAGGTGATTATCTCGGAGGAGCCTGCAGCTAATCTCATGTGGGGTGCCGATGTGAGCCTACAAGAACGCTCTCGCTTTATTAGTGCTTTGCTTAATCGCCTTCCCTTCTATAGCACCAAAGAAGAAAGTGAAATCACGCTCAAAGGGGAAGCTGCTCAGCTCCTTCCAGGAATACCTCGGCAAGTTACCACACCTAGTGAAAAAGGCGTAGCTTACATAGACGACTTTGAGGGCCTGCGGAATGCTTTGGACATGACCCAATGGACTTACTGGAAGATTGCTTCTGTACCTTCTACCCTGCGTCCTACGCTGTCGGACCCGCTCTCCGCTAACTATTACCGCGCAGCTCTTTCGTGGTACTTCATAGACCCCGAGTTCTTCAATCGCCCTTCCAGCTTCGGACTGGATGACCAGAGCCCCGCCCTAAATGCTCATTATACCCGCCGAGTAGAACCAGCTGAGGTCTTCCCCAATCGTACTATCGCCGCAGGGAGTAATATACTGACTACCTTTGACTTATACTATCGCCCGCGTGAGCGCGGACCGTATAACTACAATGCCAATCCTGCCGACATCAGTCCTAATGGCGAACTGCGTAATCCTACCCGAAGCTGGGCAGGTATCATGCGTCGGGTGATCGGGAATACAGACTTTGAAGCCGCTAACTATGAGTTCATAGAGTTTTGGCTTATGGACCCTTATCTGGATGACCCCACACACTCAGGGGGCGATTTGTACTTCAACTTAGGACAAATGAGTGAAGATGTGCTGCCTGATAATCGCCGCGCCTACGAGCATGGCCTCCCTACGAATGCAGAAGATGATGCAGCAAACCGTAATCTCACCCTTACTCCATGGGGGCGTGTGCCCAATCTCCAAATTCCCACCTTGGCTTTTGACAACAATCCTGCCGCTCGGGAGTTTCAAGATGTGGGATTAGACGGGCTGCGCAGTGAGAGTGAGCGCGCTTTCTTCTCCGATTATCTCAATCGCCTTAGTACCTTTCTCACGCCCCAGGCTTTGGAGGCAGTTCGGACAGACCCTTCTACGGATGATTACGCACACTTTCGGGACATAAATAGTCCGAGCATTTTAGAGCGGTATCGCCGATTCAGTGGGTTAGAGGGCAACTCTCCCATTCCGCGTTCAGGCGAGCCCTTCACTCGGCAAGCCAGTGTCTTGCCCGATGTAGAAGATATCAACTTAGACGGTACGCTCAACTCCCAAGAAGCCTATTTCTCATACCGAGTCTCCTTGCGCCCACAGGATTTGGTTGTGGGACGCAACTTCATCGTGGATAAGAGAGAACAAGACATTCGCCTGCCCAATGGTAATACGCTCCGCACCCGCTGGTATCTCTTTCGCATACCCCTCAGTGCCGGCACACCCGTAGGAGGGATTCAAGACTTCAAAGCCATAGATTTCATTCGCATGTACCTTACGGGCTTTGATAAGGAGGTGGTCTTGCGCTTCGGGAAGCTGGAGTTAGTGGCTACCATGTGGCGCCGCGCATTAGTGAATTTAGACGAACGGGAAGAAGGATTCGTGCCTGATCCAGGAGGTCAAGCTACTACTTTTGAGACAGGTACAGTGAATATTGAAGAAAATGGCTCGCGTCAGCCATTTCCTTATGTGCTTCCTCCCGAGATTTTACGGCAGCCTATTCCGGGTAGTCCTGTGGCAGGGCTTTTGCAGAATGAACAAAGCTTAGTGATGCGAGTGTGCAATCTGGCGGATGGAGATGGCCGCGGAGTCTTCCGCACATTCAACTATGACCTACGGTTTTATGAGCGGCTGCGGCTATGGGTACATGCGGAGCCGCTCGCAGGCAGTCCCATGCCCCCCAACATGACCCAAGATGGAGATGTAACGCTTTTCTTGCGAATTGGCACGGATTATACGGATAACTATTATGAATATGAGGTACCCTTGCGTATTTCTCGTCCAGGAGACCTTAGCGTAGGTAACATTTGGGCAAACAATATTGACATCAAGCTGGAAGACCTTAACTTGGTCAAGGTTCTCCGAGATGAAGCCCATCGCCTTCAGAATTTTCCCCTGAATCGCCGCTATGTTTATACTCTACCCAATGGCGTGCGGCTTGCCGTGCGTGGAACCCCTCAGCTCAATAATGTCAAAGCTATTCTGATTGGCGTACGCAATCCTAACGATAACCGAGGCCCCATAT
>JANWZJ010000031.1 GCA_025054525.1 Bacteroidia bacterium
ACCGGGGCAACGTAAGCGAGATACCTAACAGTATTACCTGCCTGGCTTCTGGTGAGCACCGAAGCGTATGGTTCATCTTCACTGTACAGTCCAGTGGCACATTCGGATTTGTAATATGTCCAAGAGCAGGCTCAACTAGTAGAGACTATGACTTTGCGCTATGGGATGTTACGGAATATTCCAATCCTTGTGAGTTTCTCAATCAAAATCCTTTCCCCTTGCCCATCCGTTGTAATTTCGCTGCCAGCCAGACTGCTACCTCCTGCTGCGGAGGGGTCTCTTGTCCGGGCGGGGGGCTTACGGGCTTAGACCATACGAACCCTCAGCCAGGTACAATCTCTTATAATGCATCACAGCCCCCGGTCATGCCAGGGCTTAACGTAGAGGCAGGGCGCACTTATGTACTCTTAGTAGATAACTTCAGCAACAACGATGTAGGTTTTGACATTACTTTCTATGGGACGGCACAGTATTTTGATAATGTTCCCCCTCGTATAGACACTGCGGTCGTAGGGTGTAGCGATAGCTATGATAATCAGGTAGATGCGCTCAGGCGGCTTCAGGTTGTTTTCAACGAGATGATTAATCCCTCTACGGTAGCGGCTAATGGCTCGGACTTCACCCTCATAGATAATGTTACGAATACGCCCGTTTCTATCGCCAGTGCTACTCCTTTAGGCACTACTCAGACGAATGCGGTTCAACTTCAGCTAAACTCTCTGCTAGTCCCGGGGCGCAGCTACACTATCCATGTCGCCTATAATCCCCCCGGCTCAGGCAGTTCAAATGGTCAGCCCGGCTCCGATGGGAACACTATACAAGACCAGTGTGCTATCTTCATTCCCACGAATAACGTGCCTGAGGGTCAGGGAGGCGCTTCTAAGCAGTTTGTGCTACAAGATACGATGCGTATTAGCTTTGACCTCATCTCGCCCTCTTGTACAGGAGGGAACGACGGCAAAATCAAGGTGCAGGTTACTGGAGGATTGCCGCCTTTCTCTTACTATATTACCCAGGGAACCTCTAATACGCCTCCTGCATCGGGATGGACGCGTGCAGATAGCTTCACAAACTTGACGGCAGGCACGTATACGGTATGGATTCGCACGCGCACGGGGTGCTGGCAGCGGCGAATCGTAAATCTCCCCGACAGACCTCCGTTAGGGATACAAGTGGTAGATTCTTTTCCGTTTGCCTGTGCGGGTCGTTCTACGGGTAGAATTCAGTTTGAGGGGGTAGGGGGTACGCCGCCCTATGAGTATCGTGTATTAGCTTCTTATCCTGCTTGGCAAGCCAGCGGCACCTTCTCCAACCTGCCTGTAGGCACGCATACTTTGCAGGTGCGCGACTCGCGAGGGTGTATTGCTCAGCGCACGTTTGATGTGCGACTTGCGCCACGGATTAATGTGCGAGTCAGTAGTATGGATACCGTGCGCTGCTACGGAGAAACGGGCGGCTTCGTCATTACAGCTTCTGGGGGAGTAGGTACGACCTTGCAGTACACCTTGATAAATCCTTCTCAAACGAATACCACGGGCGCATTTTCTAACCTACCGGCGGGTACGTATCGGGTACGCGTAACCGATAGCATAGGGTGTTTTGAGGAGATTACGGTACGGCTGCCTCAGCCAGAAAGTCTCCAAGTACAAGCCCAGCTTACACAGCCTTTATGTTTGCGCGATCGCACAGGGGCTATCCAGACGACCGTCAGTGGAGGAAATCCCCCCTATACTTACACTTGGCGGGACGCCGCAGGCAATAATGTAGGAGACCAGCCTCAACTTTCTAATGTGGCTTCGGGTACTTATCAGCTGGTAGTCCGTGATCGGAAAGGGTGTGAGACCCCAACCTTGACCTATGAGCTGCGTCATCAATATCATGCGGCTATCCGCGGCTTTCAAGTAGAACCTGTACGGAGCTGCCCTGACCGGCGTATGCGCTATCGCGTACAAGCCGAAGGGATTCCGCCCCTTTCTTTCGTGTGGTATTGGGAAGACGGCTCCCGAGAAACGACCAGCTCCCCCGAGGCCGAGCGCAGCTATAGCATTACTCAACCTAATCCGGTGCGAGTAAAAGTAGAAGTGCTCAGCGGCGGCAACTGCTTAGTAGATACGACTGTAACCGTGCGCTTAGAACCGTGCCTGGGCTTGATGATTCCCACCGTCTTCACCCCAAATAATGATGGTACCAACGATACTTGGGTCATTCAGGCCTCGGGTCTCCAGCGATATACTGTCGTGGTGTATGATAGATGGGGCAGTGAAGTCTGGACGAATGATGGCGATATGATGCGCTTCTGGGACGGCCGGCTCAAAGGCGGCCAAGCCGCACCCGAAGGCGTCTATACCTTCTACCTCACTGGGGTAGATAATGAAGGACAGCCTATCCAGCGCTCCGGCACTATCACGCTCCTGCGATAAACTCACCTATCCCAAAGGGGCTGCTTTTCTCTCTCTGAGAGAAAAGCAGCCCTTTCATATTACAAGGGTAAAATCCTCTCTTCTTGCTCTACTGGGCGCGTAGGATGGGGGCTACGGAAGGTGAATCTTACTAAGGGGTATTCTGTCAGAATCCTCATGAGGAGAACCGCCATAACCCCAGCTCAAGCGGGGAGTTATCGTTTGGGATGGCTTAGGACGAAGGGGCTTGGACATTTGAGTATGGGGATGAGACACCGGGTTCTGCTAGCTGGTAGCCTCCAGGTCTGGTAAGCGAGTTATACTTGCTTTAATTTTGCCCGATGAGACGGCTCGGTGGGATGCTCCTTGTGGCAGTGCTCTTTGCACAGGAGGAATTTGCCATAGCCGATAGCCTGCTGTACAAGGGTAGATATGGCCAAGCTATTGAATACTACCAAAAGCTAGTGGGGGCTTCCGGAATTCCCGATACACTAAAGTTTCGCTTCTATCTGAAAGGAATAGAGGCATGGGCCCATCTACTCAAAATTAGGGAAGGTATGGAATGGGTATCTATTGCAGAAAGTTTGGCGCTGCGATTAGGAGATACCCTGGGATATGCTGAGGTGTTGGGGTGGAAGGGCACTTTTTATCGTTTGCGCAGGTCTTTTGCGGAGAGTGAGAAGTTCTTTAGGCAAGCGCTTCAGTGGATGGAGCGGAAGGGAGCCCAAAAGTCCATAGCTTATGCGAGTCTATGGCGCAGGTTTGGGGTACTTGCTTATGATCAAAATGCGTGGGATGAGGCAGAGCGCCGATACACCCAAGCGCGGAAGGTGCTAGAAGAAATGCAACTAACCCAGCATTTTTTGTATGCCAGTGTATTGAATAGCATCGCCTTAGTCTATCAGGCACGGGGGCGTTATGCGGAAGCAGAAAAATATCTGCTCCAAGCCAAGGACTTGCGCGCTAAAGTATTAGGTACTGATCATCCCGAGTATGCGGCGGTTCTGGTGCATCAAGGGCTTTTGTATCAACTGCAGGGGCGATATTCTCGGGCTGAGCGCCTTTACTTACAAGCAAGGGGAGTTTGGGCGCAAACCTTAGGTACTACGCATCCTCAGTATGCGTCCTTGTTGAATACCTTAGCCAATCTCTACTATATTCAAGGTCGCTACTTAGATGCCGAGCGAATCCACCTGCAAGCCAAAGAGATTCGTCTGCGTACCTTAGGAGAGAATCATCCCGAGTACGCCCAAACCCTGAATAACCTCGCTAACATCTATCGCGTACAAGGGCGCTATGAAGAGGCTGAGGAGCTTTATCAACAAGCCAAAGCAATTCGGGCGCGCACGGTAGGACAAGAGCATCCCGACTATGCACTGGCTTTGAGCAACTTAGCCGTGGTGTATTATGAACAAGGGCGCTTTGCCGAAGCCGAGCAAACCCTCCTACAAGCCCGAGACCTCCGAGCTAAACTCCTCGGCACTGATCACCCTTCCTACCTTAGCACCCTCCATAATCTCGCAAGCCTGTACTACGCCCAAGATCGCCTCTCTGAAGCAGAACAACTCCTCCTGCAAGTCAAAGAAAAAGAAGCTCAAATTTTAGGTGTCAATCACCCGAACTATGCTACGACACTCGGGGGATTAGCGGATATTTACATGCAACAGGAGCGTTATGATGAAGCCGAAGAGCTTCTTCTCCAAGCGGAGGAAATTATAGCAAAAGCCTTAGGTAAGGACCACCCCACCTATTACGCATACGCTCTCTATAATCTTGCGCGTTTCTACCAGCTTCGCAAAGCGTATTCCGAGGCTGACACCCTCTGGCATACTATTGTTATGAAAATTTTCTCTCGTATTCAGCGAGAGTTTCCTGCGTTGCCCACTACCCACCGGCAGAATCTCTTAGAGAATGTGCTTCAGCCTATTCTGACTGCTTTTCAGCGATATGTGGCTCTTCGGGGCCCCACGAATCCCCGAATGATAGCGTTAGGATATCGGGCAGCTCGTAGCTTCAAAGGCGTGCTTTTAGGCTCTGTGGAAGGCATGAAGCATTTAGTGGAAAATAGTAAAGACTCGCTCGTACTCTCTCTATATGAAGAATGGCGAAAGTTGGCAGATTATTATGCACTTCTGGTAGTTCGCGAAGATGTGAGGGCAGCTGATTCGGTTTGGCGGGAAGGCCAAAGAATGGAGAAAGAGTTGGTACTGAGACTACCTGCGCTCAAAGAGTATCTTCCCAACTTAGAAGAAGAACCTACGTTTCCCTCCCTGCAATCCAACGAGGCGGTAGTAGAAGTAGTGCGCGTGCCCGAGGAGAAGAAAGCATCAGTAATATATTTATTTTATCTTGTGCTTCCAGGCGCAAAGGGGCATAGGTTAGAACTCTTTGTATCTAAGGTAGATAGTAACTGGGAGAATCAAGTGCGGAACGCCTATGAAATCCTACGCTCTCCCAATAGTCAGGTAACAGGAAAATGCTATGATTTTTTATGGAGCTCTGTAGACTCTCTTCTGCCCCGAGAGGTCAAGATAGTTTATATCGCTCCCGATGGCGTGTTCTATCAGATTAATACAGCCACCCTGTATAACCCTCGGCGGAAACAGTTTGTGGGGGATTGTTATGAGGTGCGCCATATACTTTCCAGCCGTAGGCTGCTCCTGCGACCCGTAAATCTACCCACGACAGCCCCCGTGGTAATAGGGAATCCGGATTTTTGTGCGCTTCCGGATACGATATATGAGAGTCGGGTGCGCAGCCACCGGACGTTGGATGCAGCCCCTGCCCCTCTCCCTGGCGCCGAAACTGAAGCCCGAGAAGTAGCTCGTTTACTGGGTGTGAAGCCAGTTATAGGTAAAAATGCTACAGAAACCTTTATCAAGTCTTTGCATTCACCTCGGCTCTTTCACATAGCGACCCATGGGTATCTTATCGGGGGGAGTAAGAGGCCGCTTATGGCGGGAGGATTACTGCTGGCTTATTCTGTGGTGTGGGATAGTCTATATCCTCCTCTCGGTGTGGAGGATGGGAGGCTTACTGCCCAAGAGGCGGCTAACTTAGACTTAGTCGGTACAGAGTTAGTGGTACTCTCCGCCTGTGAGACAGGCTTAGGAGAAGTGCGCGGGGAAGGACTCTATGGCTTACAACGAGCATTCTTGGAAGCAGGAGCCCAACGAGTGATTGCCACCCTCTGGCCAGTAGATGACGAAGCCACCCAAAAGCTCATGCTAACTTTCTATCAAAACTGGGTTAAGACAAGAAAAAAGGAAAGCATAGATGCTGTCTTTTACCGAACCCTCCGGGCTTTCCGTCAAAAATATCCCCACCCTTACTACTGGGGAGCATTTATTCTGATGCGATGAGGGGAGTACAACTTACCTAAGTATATCCTCCTTCAGAAAAGCCCCATGACTCGGCGTATAACTTGGTCCACAAGTAGGGCTGGCCCATCTTCTCGCCCGTGCAACTCATCCATATCAATCAGTAGCTTGGCACCGCGCTTGTAGTTTTCATACCAGTTTTCGTAGGCTTGATTGAGTTTGCGCAGGTACTCTAAGCTGATATTTTCCTCGTAAGGTCGCCCTCTCGCCAAAATCTGCTGCACTAAGGTAGGCACCGAAGCTCTAAGATAAATAAGGAGGTCAGGGGGACGAACAAGCGAAGCAATCTTCTCAAAGAGGGCACAATATACTTCATATTCTCGGTTAGGCAGAAGGTTCATATCGCGCAGCACTGGCGCGAAAACCTCTGCATCTTCGTACATCGTGCGGTCTTGGACGCAGGGCTCACCACCTTTTTGTATCTCTAAGGTGATTTCCAGTCGGCGATTGAGCAAATAAATCTGCATAGGGAAGGCCCAGCGGACCATATCCTGATAGAAGTCTAAGAGGAAGGGATTATTCTTATCATCCTCATAAGCCGCTTTCCAGCGCAGCGCCTGACTGAGGATGTAAGTGGCATAAGTCTTTCCTGAACCGATATTGCCTGCAATCGCTATGTGCATATCACCAGCGGGCTATGGGGGTGAGACATCCTCGTACTTTTTGGCCAGGTTTGACGAGCACTTCTGCACTCTCGGGCACTAGCACATCTACCCGAGAGCCAAACCGAATAAACCCTATCTCCTGCCCAGGTTGAACCTCTTCTCCTTCTATGATGTAAGTACATACCCTTCGGGCTAACGCGCCGGCTATTTGCCGCAGGGCATAATATCTCTTGTCTGGAGCCTCCTCAATCGCCAAAAAACTCTGTTCATTGAGGAGGGAAGCCTTAGGATGCCAGGCAACTAAATAAGTGCCGGGACTATATTGATATTTGACGACTTTTCCGGCAGCGGGCGCCCAATTCACATGGACATTGAGGGGAGACATGAAGATGCTGATTTGTTGCATGGGCTTATAGAAATGACGCGGTTCAAAGGTAGATTTGACTTCTACGACTTTTCCGTCGCATGGAGCATATAGGAAGTTGCTTTGAGCTGAACATTCTCGCCAAGGATACCGGAAGAAATAGGCTACGAATCCCATTATGCCTATCCATAGGCCGGTCAGGCTGACGAGAACTTTCCAGTTCGGATAGAGGAGTGCTACCAGCGTGATAATCCCCACACCCCCTAAGGCTATTCCCCAGATTAGCTTTTTTCCTTCATGATGCAGGCGAATCAAAGCCATGTGCGCGCCCCTTCCGTACAGTTCTGGCAAATATCTATGTTTTTTCGGTTTTGGAACACAGTTCGGCGGAAGGCTTCGGCTTGGGGGCTGTGCCAGAGCTGGGCAAACTTTTGTCCATTGAGAGAACCGAAACTATGCTGGGCATCCTTATCAAAGCAGCAGGGTAATACCTGTCCGTCCCAAGTAATTTCTGCAGCTCGCCATAAGCGCCAGCAGTGATTGGGGAGATTACCTTTGAGTTGGAGGGTATTATCGGGCTGGCGCTGGTAACGGGAAAGGGGTTCAGGTATCCAGGTTTCATAGGAGGCGGGGTCTGGTGAAAGGAGTTGGGCAGTTTTGATGCGGGCAGCATCCGCCCCCAGTTTATAAGCCCACTCCCGAAAAAGCGGCACTTCATGGAGATTATGTTTGAAGGCGATCATTTGGAGTTCTATGAGGGGGAAGCGACTTCTCATTCGTTGTCGTTGGGCTACCAGCGTCTCAATCCCTGCTTGTACCTGGCTTAAGTCGCCGCCTTGGCGGTATTGCTGATAGGTGCTCTGAGTCAATCCATCTACTGAAATGCGTATATGTGTCAGTCCTGCTGCGATGAGCGCATAAGTGGTCTCTTCCGTGAGAAAGTGTCCATTTGTACTGAGGGAGGTCAAAAGGCGATACCGGCTGGCTAGGAGAATAAGTTGGGCTATTTGGGGATGGAGAAGGGGTTCGCCTTGAAAGTAGAAAAGTACGCCCCAGAGATAAGGCTGCAGTTCGGCTAAGAGAGCCTCCAGAGTTTGAGGAGAGAGGCGCCCAGTGGGCCGGGTAAAACCCCGAATGCCTGAAATACACTGGGGACAGTGTAGATTACAAGCGGTAGTGGGTTCTACTCCGATAAATAGGGGATATCGAGGGGGAAGCCAAGCGATTTTCCATCGGGCAAGGAAATAAGAGCTTAGCACGCTCATCCCGTGGTAAGCCCGGCGAAGCGTAAGCATTCGTAGCCCCGCACGAAGCCCCCCCATCCAGAACGATAACCTCATAACCGAAAGAAGCTCAGCTTACTGGATACATATTGCACTACTCGCCAGAAATAGGGCATTTCTTCGTAGGATTCATAAAGGGGATGCTCTAAGATAAAGCATCCGCCTGGGTTTAGCCAGCCGCGTTCCAGGATGAGTGAGATGAGGATTTTTTTGCGCCAGTAGCGAAAGGGTGGACCTGCGAAGATGAAATCGGCAGGTTCCGCGGGCTGCTGCAGGAAGGTCTCCACCTGCATCAGCAAAACACGACTTCGGTGGGCAGCCCCCCATGCTTGCAGCAAAGTATGTAAGCTCCGCGCAGCTAATGCTTCTTTTTCTACGAAAGTTATATAGGCGGCTCCGCGTGATAAGAACTCCAGTCCTACGGTCCCACATCCAGCGAAAAGGTCTATGGCTTGACAGCCCGTTAAGCTACCCCAGTGGTGGGTGAGGATATGGAAAAGGGCTTCTCGGGCTTTCTCGGTAAGCGGGCGCGCTGAGATTCCTCGGGGAAAAGGAATACTACGCCCTTGCCATTCACCCTGCAGAATCCGCACCCACCCAGCTTAGGTGCAATATGTCTTCCATGCCTAAACCTACTTCTTTCAGAGTAGGTGGTGGGGGATACAGCTTGCCTAAGTCCCTATATCCTGCCCCGAAGAACCGATACATCATCGTCGCTACAAAGGACTTTAAGCCAGAGTAGCCCCCTACCGCTATGCCTACTTCGCTTTTGTCTATGCCGAGTAGGCTATGCAGCCCCTGTACATAGTATAGGACATCCTCTGCGGTAGTGGCATGAAACTTATTGATAAAGAGGAGATTTTGCCCGGCAAAGAGTACATAATAAAAGCTCCCTAAGAATAGCCAAATGAGGCCTATGTAGGAACGATGTTGGAGGTGGGTTTGGAGGAGGTAGCGGCTCAGTTGGGTATAGCGGTGACTGGCATGATAGATAGTGAAAGAAGAGGTTCGTACTTGTAGATACTCCTGTAAGTTTTTGGGCATCCAGGACAGGAATGCTACACCACTGCCCTTGAGAATCTCTTTACGGGGAGCATAAGCCTGAGGGTAGCGTATATCATATACAGCTTGAAGATACTCTAACTCTTGCCCTTCAGGGACATATTCAGCAGGAATGACCATCCACTTATCCAGTTCCAAGATGATCTGCCCCTGACGAAACCGCTTACGCATAATATCATCTTGCTGCCAGACCGCTTCCATGAAGGATTTGAAGTCCAAGCCGTCTCTGTTTTTATATTGTCGCAATAAAAGGGGTTCATGCTGCTCGTTCGTAATGGAATAGAGTAGATAATCGCCGTCTACATAAATTCCCAGCCCATAACTACTACTGGAAGCGGCGTTGAATGCAGAGGAGACATAGATGTCTTGGGGGGTCAGGGGCTTAGCTACGGTCATTAGTAGATTTCATTAGATAGTTCGTTAAGGGCTCGGGTGAGGTACTGGTGGATGTAGTCCTTGAGGAGGGTGCGAATGGAAGGGGAAGGGTTCTGGATAGAGAAGGCGAGCGGCTCGCTGGGGAAAGGTAGAGGTGCGAAAAGATAAACGGTTCTCTCTTTCCGACGAGGCCCTATGCGCCGCCGCCGAAGGCGCTTTTGCTGGTATTTCAGGGGTTCCAGAAAGTGGAAAAATCCTCCCACTACTATCGTAGCGTCATCATGTCCTGCATGGTGCAGACTAAAGACAAGCTGATACTTCTTATTGACAGAGAGGGAAAACTTCAGCTTGAACCAGCCGCGCGGTAAGCCTCGGTTGAAGTAATAGCCATGTCGTCGGGCGTACTCTTGAATATCGGAGGTGAACTGGTGATAATAGGGGGAGTCGGGGTATGCTTTGGCTACTAAGACTCGGACAGCTTTTCCTTCTTCTTTTTGGAGCTGTGCTTCTAACTCCGAGGCGAAAGTACGGAGATTTTCCTCCATGTAGTCAAAGACCGTATAGCGATTATTCATGATACGCTGGGAGCGCTCTTTATCATGGTGGGTGCGCCATTCGGCGAGACGATGTTGGAAGTTCCGAACTGCCTCCTCATAAGGAAGTGGGGTGGCGCGTCCCCAGCTTAGAGCGTAAAGTACGGCTTGTTGAAGCGACCGTAGGACGAACTCTGTCCATGCCTGTAAGTTTCCATTATCGGCTGCGGCTAAAGCCTCATAGTAGGCATGACGCTGATAGGGACGCACATAGAAGCCTGGGAAATCCGCTTTCCACAAAACATAATTAGTAAGCAGGAAAGCAGCCCGAGCATTTCCATCTTGGTAGGGGCGGATTTGGGTGAGTGCATGATGCGTCCATGCCGCTATGGCGAGCGGCGAAGCCCCCAGACTAAACTGCTGCTGAATCTCCGTAAATAAAGCTCCCAAAGCAGCCTCTATCTCTGAATGGCTAATCGCTTTGAGCAGGCCGTTGACAGGGCCGGAACGGGGCTTGAGCTCACCCGGATAAACTTTGCGCATAACTGCATGGAAGGTAGCCGCATCTATCCAAGAAGCAGAGCGACTCTGGTGCGCAATATTTTCCAAACCTTGAGCCAAACCTTGAAGGGAAGCATGTACCTCATGGGCGGAAGGGGCTACTTCGCTAAGGATAAGCGCACTCTGTGCATAGTTATGATGGCGATAGAAGTTCCAGCCCTCCTCCGAGAAGCGTATTACCCCCTGCATCATCAAAAAGTCCTTCGCATACGCGTAGAAGAAATCTCGCTGATAGAGTTGCCATTCGTTTTGCGACTCCAGGAACTGGCGGCGACTTTTCCACGAGGGCTGGAGCAGTTCCCATCGATTCCAAGCTTGCTCTACCCAAGCAGACCTAAACTGAATTCCGTGCGAACCTAAAGTTGTACTCATAGGGTTAGGGGATTGGGTATAGGCAAAAGTACGGAGTCAAGACGATATACGACGGGCAAGTTGGCCGCATCCGGCGGCGATGTCTGCCCCTCGGCTACGACGAATAGTAGCAATGAGTCCCCTTTTTAGAAGATAGCGCTGAAAATGTTGCATCCGAGGGGAGGGGCGATAAGGTAGCCCCGGAACTGGGTTGTACTCAATCAGATTGACCTTAGCTTGGAGTGGAAACTGTACAAAGTCATATAATGCTTCCGCATCCTCATCAGAGTCATTGGCTCCTTCCAGTAGCACGTATTCCAAGGTAATCCAGTCGCGCTTTCGCTGGCAGTAGGTGCTTAGCGCTTCGCGCAGCTCACTCAGCGAGATATGAGCTGCCAGAGGAATAATCGCTTTTCGTTTCTCGGGGATAGCACTATGCAGAGAGAGCGCCAGTTCAAACCGTTCTTTGCGCTCGGTTAGCCGGTAGATTCCCTTTGGAATTCCCACCGTGGAAAGGGTGATGCGGCGAGGACTGATATGGAGGTGGTGCGTGATCCCTTCCAGCGCCTCCATAACGGCACTATAGTTGAGGAGGGGTTCTCCCATACCCATGAATACCACATGGGTAATAGGGAGTTTGAAGGTATGGCGCAGTTCGTAGAGTTGCAGAAGGATTTCATAGCCGTGGAGTTGGCGCTCTAAGCCGAGCTGTCCCGTGGCACAAAAGCGGCAATTCAAGCTACAACCTACTTGGCTGGAGATACATATCGTATAGCGGCCCGAATGGGGAATCCACACAGTCTCTACTTTCCCTCCTTCTGGCATTTCCCAGAGAAACTTTTCAGTACCATCTTGGCTTTTGCGCCGATGTAGAAGCGTAAGGGTGGGAAAAGAAAAAGTTTCTTCCAGCTTTTGGCGAAGAGAAACAGGGAGGTCTGTCATAGCGTTAGGATGGGGTACTCCTTTTTCCCAGAGCCATTCTTCAAGCTGGGCCATGCGGAATGAAGGCTCTCCCTGTTCCCTGAGCCAAGTACTAAGCTGCTCTCGTCGTAAGGTCCAAACTGGCGTGCCTATTCGGACCATTTCGCCATCACCTCTAACAGCTCTTCATTCGTGCGAGTGTGTTTCATCCGCTCTAACAGAAACTCTGTCGCTTCTATGGGCTTCATCTCCGAGAGAAACTTACGCAGTAGCCAGACTCGCCTCAGCGTATTGGCATCTAAGAGGAGTTCTTCATGTCGGGTCCCAGAGTCAAGGAGATTAATGGCAGGGAAAATGCGCCGATTAGCGAGCTGCCGGTCTAACTGAAGCTCCATATTGCCCGTGCCTTTAAACTCTTCAAAGACCACCTCATCCATGCGGCTACCTGTATCTATAAGTGCTGTGGCAATAATAGTGAGCGAACCCCCTTCTTCTATTTTGCGAGCCGCACCGAAGAAGCGTTTGGGTTTGTGAAGGGCAGCCGAGTCCATTCCCCCTGTGAGAATGCGTCCTGATACCGGCGTAGCGGCATTATAGGCTCGCGCCAAGCGCGTAATGGAGTCCAAGAGAATCACAACATCCACCTTGGCTTCTGCCATGCGTCGGGCTTTTTCTATGACGATTTCCGCCAACTCTACCTGCCGTTCAGCAGGCTCATCAAAAGTAGAAGCAATTACTTCAGCTGGCACATTACGGGCGAAATCTGTAACCTCCTCAGGGCGTTCATCTATGAGTAGAACTATCACGTAGGTCTCGGGATGATTAGCGAGGATGGCGTTGGCTATCTTTTGGAGGAGGATTGTTTTTCCTGTTTTAGGCTGGGCTACGATGAGGGCCCGCTGCCCTTTCCCAATAGGGCAGAATAAATCTACGACTCGTAGAGAGAGGTCATTACTTCCTTCGGAGAGACGGAAGCGCTCCGTAGGAAAAAGCGGGGTAAGATGCTCTAAACTTACTCGTTCGCGTAGGTATTCAGGGGGCAAGCCATTTACTTCCTCAATTTCTACGAGGGTATAGAAGCGTTCTCCTTCGCGAGGGAGGCGAATAGAGCCTTTCACGGTGTCGCCAGGGCGCAGCCCATACCGCCGAATGAGAGAGGTTGGAACGAAAATATCATCCGGCGATGCTTTATAGCTGTAATATGGCGAGCGTAAGTAGCCATGGGGAAACTTCTTATCAGGCCAAAAGACACCCGAGGCAGAAATTGTAAGTTTTTCTAAAATTTCAGCGATGGAAGGCTCACGAACGGGTGGGGAAGGAATAGAAGAAGGTTCATCAGTAGGCGTAAGTGCTTCTGGCCATTCGACAGGCTCTTGTTCTGAAGGAATGGAAGGAACTTCCTCTTTCCAATCGGTGGATACTTCTTCTTTAGGTGAGAGGAGGGATGGGCTTTCTGATGAGGGAGATTCTGCTGATGAAGGTAAAAGCTCTTCTGGCAGGGGCGTATGTAGAGGCTCAGGGGCTTCGGGTAGGACGGCTGAGGCGGGTAAGGCTAATACTTCTACGGCTTCTGGGGGTGTCTCAGGGGTAGCAGTCGTAAGTTCTTTGCGCTTGATGCGTCGGCGCTTGCGGGGTGTAGGGGCTTCCCCGTCTGAGGTCAAGGGGGCCACTCTTTGGGCTTGTTCCTCAGATGTCATGGGTTCGGCGTCTTCCATATCGTAGTTGACTCAGCGCTAACTTACCTAACAAAAGCAAAGCTAAGCAAAATCCTGCTAACCCTTAATATAGCCCTGATGCATACGGTACTTATCGTGGATGATGAGCCTGCCGTGGTAGAAGCCCTCATAGCACAACTCATGCCCATAGGCGCATGGTTAGAAGGAGCCTATAATGCAGAAGAAGCACTGAAACTGCTAGAAGCCCAACCCTCCGTGATTATCGCCGATTATCTAATGCCGGGCATGCGCGGGGATGATTTCTTGATACAAGCCCACCGAATCTTACCCGATGCTCGCTTGATTCTGCTCACAGGACAAGCAGGTGCCGAGAACGTAGGAAAAGTCATTAATCATGCGCGGCTTTTTCGCTACATCGCTAAGCCCTGGGAGCCTGAAGATTTGCGCATCACGGTACAACAAGCCCTCCAAAGCTACGAGACCGAAATCCAGCTTAGAGAAGGAACCCACCTCACAGAAAAGCTCGTAGCCTTCCTCCAAGCGCTCATAGAAACCTCCAGCGCTGAGGAACTTACTACTCTTTCGCAGCGTTGGAGTGAGATTATTTTCGGCGTAGTGCATGCACCCGAAGCGCCCTTAGCCCCCGAAAACCTCTCCCCTGCTGCCCAAAAAGCCTGGGTAATCTTTAGTCGGACTCATCGTTTGCAGCGTGCGCATTTACAACTATTAGAGGAGCTGGAAGCCCAAGTCCAAAGTCGTACCGCGCATTTAGTAGCCGCCTTGCAGGAAAGTAAAGCATTAGCTTCTCAACGGGAAGCCTGGTTGCAGATACTTTCTCATGATCTGCGTGGTCCCTTGAGCGGTCTGCGCCAACTGAGCCAAATCCTCTCCCATGATAAAGAAAACCTACCCCGCTATATCAATCTCATGCAAAACACCTTAGCTGAACTGGAGAAATATACAAATAATCTTCTGGAACTGAGCCGTCTCTCGCATAAAGAGATGGCTCTCCGTAAAGAGCCTTTTTCCTGGCCAGAAATGGCAAAGCGACTTCATGCCCTAATCGCTCCTCAGCTTGAGCTTAAGCGTATCCGCTGGCAAGAAGAAATCCCCAATACCCAGGGATGGGGCGATTCTACTTACGCTACTGAGGCCCTATTCAACATTCTAAATAACGCTGTCAAGTTTACGCCCGAAGGGGGACAAGTAGGCTTTCGTGTCTTTTCGCAAGGGCATGAGGACCAGATAGAAATTACGGATACAGGTATAGGCATGGATGAAGAGACGCTCAAGTCATTATGGGACCCTACACGTCGGCGGAGCCGATTGGGTACGATGGGAGAAAGGGGAACGGGATTAGGGCTTCCCTTGGCTCATGCTATTCTCACACAGCACGGCGTGCGCATAGAAGTACAGTCCGCCATAGGGAAAGGCACTACTTTCCGCCTATACTGGCCCAAAGCGTAGCTTTGTCCGTGCGCATCTTAGTAACTGGAGGAGCAGGATTTATCGGTTCGCATCTGGTGGAAGCCCTTCTCCCTGCGCATGAAGTACATGTGCTGGATAATCTCTCCACAGGTAAGCGTGAGAATCTTCCTTCAGGCGTTCCTCTTTTCGTAGCGGACCTCAAAGAAAGAGCGGTTCTCCAACAGCTTTTCCAGAAATATAGATATGAAGTAGTGTATCATCTGGCAGCGCAAGTAGATGTTCGCACCTCGGTGGAAAACCCCATCCAGGATGCAGAAGCGAATATCTTAGGTACGCTTTACCTTATAGAAGCTGCCCGAACAAGTCGCAGCTGGATAGTTTTTACCTCTACTGGAGGCGCAATCTACGGAGAAAAAGCCACTTTACCGATACCTGAGACCGAATGCCCTTTTCCAGAATCGCCTTATGGGATAGCTAAGTTAGCTGGTGAGCTATACCTGCGGCAGCTTGCCCCGCTACATGGTAGTCCATGGACGATTTTCCGTCTTAGTAATGTCTATGGTCCCCGCCAGAATCCCTTCGGTGAAGCTGGGGTCGTAGCTATCTTTACCTACCGCTTGCTTGCAGGGCAAACCGCCTACATATATGGGGATGGAGAACAGACACGCGACTTTGTCTTTGTTTCAGATGTGGTACGAGCCCTTATGCTGGCTTTGCACTATCCTTCGGCTACCCAAGGACAAATCTTCAACATAGGCACTAGTCAGATGACTTCCATCAATCAGCTCTATACCCTCATCGCTCAGCATACCAACGCAGCCCAACCCCCCGTCTATTTGCCCCCCAAGCCCGGCGAACTGCGCCGAAACGCACTTGCTACGGAGAAAATCTTCAAAGCCACTGGCTGGAAAGCTCAAACCAGCCTGACTGAGGGTATCCAACGCACAATTGCATACTTCCGCAAGGATTTTCTTCCACATCCATCCTAAGTTTTTTCTGTTATTTTGTGATGAATGAGGCGGCTGCTCGGAGGATTATCTCTACTCATGCTTGGCTGGGCGCAGAAATGCGTGGTCGCCTCCATGAGTGAAGTAGAGTTCAACTACTTTCGGTTAGAGGTTTCTGCGCAGAGCATAGAGTCCGGGCGCATAGCCCTGCTCAGAAGCGTTCTACCCCAGCAGTGTCTATCAGCTGCCCAACTACGAGACCTATTATGGACATTAGACTATGAGAGTAGCCGGATAGAAGTGCTGCGGTTTGCGGCAGACCGCGTCTATAATCCTAATCAGCTTTACGAACAGCTCCAGCCACTTTTTACCACAGAGAGCGGGCGCCGAGAGTTCATACGCTGGTGGGAAAAATGGCACAAAAAACCTGCTGCTAAGTAGGCACTGATTTGTTGATAGGGGAGTGAAACTCTTTCTGGTTTATCCTCATCAACTCTTCGCGGTAGAGCATTTGCCTCCTGCAAAGGAAGTGTGGGTTATAGAGGAGCCGTTATACTTTGCGGACCCGATTCATGCCCCTATCTTTCACAAACAGAAACTGATTCTGCACCGAGCTTCGCTGCGCCGATATGCAGACCAACTAAGAGAAGCAGGGTATGTTGTAGAGTATTGGGCTTATGGTGAGCTGATGCGGGAGGGAGCACCTCGGGCAGCAGAGATTCTGCTTCGCCGAGCATATAGCCGAGGGTTTAGAGAAGTCCATCTCTTTGAGCCTGTGGATTATCTCTTGGAGCGGAGACTGGCTTGGGCGGCTGAGCGCTGCGCAGTCCAACTCCGCTACCATGATACCCCAGGCTTTCTGACTTCCCGCAGGGAAAATCTCTCCTTCCAATCCCAGCAGAAACGCTATCATCAGACTTCCTATTACATCTGGCAGCGTAAGAGGCTAAATATCCTCCTCACTCCAGAGGGACAACCCGTAGGCGGTAAATGGACATATGATGTGGAAAATCGTAAGCGCTTACCCAAAGGGCATCGGTCGCCCCCTATTATTCCAGCCCCTTCCGACCCTTATGTAGAAGAAGCCACAATCTACTCAGAGAAGCACTTTCCGCAGGCATGGGGAGCCGCAGGACCGTGGTGGCTTCCTACTTCTCATGAAAGCGCCCGCCGATGGCTGCGCACTTTCTTAGAAGAGCGCCTGCACGGTTTCGGTCCTTATGAGGATGCTTTTGAGTCTGAAGAGCCTTTTCTCTACCATAGCATACTGACACCCTCTCTGAATATTGGTTTGCTTACCCCCGCCCAAGTCCTACAAGAGACGCTTAGCTATGCGAAAGAAACCGAAGTGCCCCTCTCCTCATTGGAAGGCTTCATTCGTCAGATCATCGGCTGGCGAGAATACATTCGCATGGTTTATGATACCATAGGCACGCCCTTACGCAAAAGCAACCTCTGGCACCATACGCAAGATTTTCCCGAGGGCTGGGAAACCGCTACTACGGGTATTCTCCCTGTAGATACCACGCTCCGAAGACTTTACCGCTGGGGGTATACCCACCACATAGAACGGCTTATGGTGCTGGGGAGCTTCCTGTTTCTAAACGAA
>JANWZJ010000032.1:0-16724 GCA_025054525.1 Bacteroidia bacterium
AGGTGCTCACTGGCAAAGCGAAGTTTGGGATTTTCGGTGATGGTAAAGAGCTGCCTCAGCTCGCCATGGCTCATGCTTTCCATGCAGGGGATATTCGCTCGGGCTACTACCGGGACCAAACCTTCATGTTGGCAGCAGGGCTTATGACCCCTGAGAGTTTCTTTGCCCAGCTCTATGCTGATACAGAACCTGAACGAGAGCCCGCCTCTGCCGGCAGGCAAATGAATAATCACTTCGCTACTCCTCTTTTAGACGATAAAGGCCGCTGGCTTGCCTTAGCTAAACTCAAAAATAGCATTTCTGATGTCTCCCCTACGGGAAGCCAGATGCCTCGGATAGTGGGGCTGGCTTGGGCTTCGGTGCTGTATCGCAAGCTACCCGAACTGGCAGCCCTGACAGATTTCTCTCAAAATGGAAACGAGATTGTCTGGGGTACTATCGGGGATGCCAGCACCAGCGAAGGGCTTTTCTGGGAGAGCATAAACGCACTGGTCGTACTACAAGCCCCCGCTATCATAAGCGTGTGGGATGATGGATATGGGATTTCCGTCCCAGTGGAATATCAAACGGCTAAGGGTAGTATCTCTGCTGCCTTAGCTGGGTTCAAGACGGAGAAAAATAAGCCCGGGCTGGCCATTTACAAAGTGGAAGGTTGGAGCTACCCTGCTCTGGTAGAAACATATCTAAAAGCGGCGGAGCGAGTGCGCAAACTCCATGAGCCCGCTCTCATCCATGTAATAGAACTGACACAACCGCAAGGGCATTCTACTTCGGGCAGTCATGAGCGGTATAAGCCGCCTACTCGTTTAGAATGGGAGAAAAAAGCCGATGGCCTCCTTCACATGCGCAACTGGCTGATAGAAGAGGGTTTGGCTACCCCAGAAGAGCTGGCTCAAGTAGAGAAGGAAGCCCAAGAAGCAGCTCGTGCCGCTCAAAGGCGCGCTTGGGAAGCCTACACCCGCCCTATCCTGCAGCTGCGAGAGGAGGCTTTGGCTGTCATGCCTCCTTCAGAAGAGCGCACTACCCTAGAAAAGCTCAAACCCGTAACATATCGGGAAGTTTTTGAGATTCTGCATAGGGCGGTGCGCCGATACCCCCAGCTAACCGAACTACGACGCCTCTACCGAGAGAAATATCAAGCATTGGACCGCTCTTATGGTACATGGCTCTACCGAGGCACAGTACGGGAAGTACCTGTGATACCGCCCAAGTACCCTGAGCAGCCCGAAGCCGTAGAAGGCTTTCGCATCATCAACGCTTGCTTTCGGGCGGCACTCCAGCGCGAGCCCCGAGTCGTGATTTTTGGAGAAGATGTGGGCAAGTTAGGCGATGTCAATCAAGGTTGTGCTGGCTTACAGGCAGAGTTTGGCGAGCTTCGGGTCATGGATACCGGCATCCGGGAAGCCACGATTATTGGGCAAGGCATTGGTTTAGCGCTGAGGGGACTGCGTCCTATCGCAGAAATTCAATACTTAGACTATCTGCTGTATGCAGTACAGATTTTATCCGATGATGTAGCTACACTTTCTTGGCGCAGTGTGGGCATGCAGAAGGTTCCGCTGATTGTACGCACGCGCGGACATAGGCTGGAAGGTATTTGGCACTCAGGCTCACCGATGCAGCTTCTCTTGGGCGCTCTGCGCGGGATGTACTTGCTCGTTCCCCGCAACATGACCCAAGCCGCAGGCATGTATAATACCCTCTTAGCCGCTGATGAACCCGCTGTGCTCATAGAAGTGCTCAACGGCTATCGCTTGCGCGAGCCTATGCCGACCAATATTGGCGATTTTACCGTGCCCTTAGGTGTGCCAGAGGTTCTGCGAGAAGGCAGAGACATTACATTAGTTAGTTATGGCGCTACCTTACGCCTCGTCTTAGAAGCAGCGGAAGCGCTATCCGAACTCGGTGTCTCTTGTGAGGTGATAGATGTACAAACTCTTCTGCCGTTTGACCTGCCCGGGATTATCGGAAAGTCCCTTCAGAAAACGGGGCGTATTGCATTCATAGATGAGGATGTGCCTGGGGGCGCTACGGCTTATATGATGTGGCATGTGCTGGAGCGGCAAGGAGGATATTATTGGCTGGACTCGCCCCCTCTCACTATTCCCGGGAAGGAGCATCGCCCCGCTTACGGAAGTGATGGAGATTTCTTCTCTAAGCCTTCCCGAGAGCTTATCATAGAACAGGTATATGAGCTGCTGCGAGAAGCAGAGCCTCAGCGCTTCCCTCCGATTTTCTAAACAGGGCGAATCTTGAGATGGAGGTCTAGTGCCCGCACGGAGTGCGTAAGAGCGCCCGCTGAGACGAAATCTGCCCCCGCTTCTGCATAAGCCCGTACATTCTCAGGCGTAATCCCCCCCGAGACTTCAACAGGTATTCGGCCCGCTATGTGGCGCACAGCGCGGGCTACTTGATACGGCTCAAAGTTGTCTAAAAGCAGTCTATCTATCTGTCCCACATACTGAAGGGCTTGCTCTATTTCTGGGAAGTTCCGAACCTCTACCACAATCGGCGCGGAAATACCTTGCTTCTCCTTGTACGCCAACACCGCCTCTATAGCAGGACGAATCCCTCCCATCAGGTCAATATGATTGTCCTTGATGAGAAACTGGTCGTATAGCCCCATCCGGTGATTGACTCCCCCACCCAGTTGAACCGCCCATTTTTCTAAAGCACGCCAGAGGGGGGTGGTTTTGCGCGTATCTAAAACGCGACAGGCTGTTCCAGCCAGCGCCTGCACATACATGCGCGCCTGGGTCGCTATACCACTGAGCCGCTGCATGAGATTGAGTACAAGCCGTTCAGCTACCAAGAGAGTGTATGCATTTCCATACACCTCAAATAGCACAGAACCCGCTTCTACGGGCGCACCATCAGCCAAGTGTTCTCTAAATGATACACTTTTGTCTAAAATTTGATACACTTCTTTCGCTATGGCGATGCCTGCAATCACCCCTGTATCTTTTGCGATACACTTGCCAATAGCCTGACGCTGAGAGGCTTGCGCCGCCAAGCTCGTGATATCACCTGCTATGCCTAAGTCTTCCTCTAAGGCCTTTTGTAGAAGAAAGCGGAGGGCTTCTGAATCCCACATGCCAGCAAAATAAAAACCCCGCAGGAGAAAAGATTTCTCCTCGGGGCTACACACACACTATGCGAGCGATGCTTCGGTGGGTTATTCGCCTACAGGCTCAAACCGAATTTGTTCCACTAAGTATCTTCCCTGATGAAACCGGGTAAAAAAGCTCACATCCCAGCGCCCCTCTGTACTGATGTAGGAGCCGATAGCATAAAGGATGTTTTCAGAGCGTCCCTTATGCAGAAGGGTAAAGGTTCGGGGGGGATTCTGGCGAAAAAACTCCTGCAGAACATACCGCGCCTGCATGCTGGAGTAGATACGGGGTGAGCCAGAGAGGAAGATTTCCACTTGAGGGGCTAAGAGGCGAGCGACCTGAACAGCATCTCCCCGTCGGAGCGCAGATTCCATAAGCTGGAGGGTTTGCTCGGCACCTTGAGCCATCAGCATTCCTACCCAGCCCAGCCCGACGAGCCAAAGGCTCATAGGGAAGCCTTACGCATATATCATGCCAAATTACCTTTGCTAAGATGCTCAGCGTAGATACTTTACGACAGCTTCGGGAACAAGCGCAGAAGGGAGGCGGAGAAAAAGCCTATGCTCGCCTCCGCTCCCAAGGAAAATGGTCGGCCCGAGAACGCATAGATTACCTCTTAGATGACCCCAAAGACGCCATAGAGATAGGTTTGCTTGCGGGACATGAGCTATACGAGGAGACTTGTCCTGCCGGCGGCGTAGTCGTCAAAATCGGAAAAGTTCAAGGGGTACCCTGTATAATCGTTGCTAATGATGCTACCGTAAAGGCAGGCGCATGGTTTCCTATCACGGCTAAGAAAAACTTGCGTGCACAAGAAATAGCCATGCAGAATCGCATTCCTATTTTGTACTTAGTGGATAGTGCGGGGGTCTTCCTGCCGATGCAAGATGAGGTCTTTCCAGATAAAGAGCATTTCGGTAGGATTTTTCGCAATAATGCTGTGATGAGCGCTATGGGCATACCCCAATACGCTGCGATTATGGGGCCTTGTGTGGCAGGAGGCGCATATCTTCCGATTATGAGCGATGAGGCAATCATCGTAGAGAAAACAGGTTCGGTATTCTTAGCGGGTCCTTATTTAGTCAAGGCTGCTATTGGCGAAGAGACCGACACGGAAAAGCTGGGAGGTGCGGAGACACACTCTCGGATTTCTGGTGTTACGGACTACTGGGCGAAAAATGACCAGGAGGCCTTAGACCTTCTCAAAGCCTTAGTAGCACAGACCCAGCGCCGAAGCCCGTTTGCTTGGCGGCGAGAAACCCCTCGCCCACCCCGTATCCCTCCCGAGGAAATACCCAAGCTCCTTCCCGCAGACCCCACTCGCCCTTATGATATGTACCCTGTGATTGATGCGCTTATAGATGAAGGCTCCTTTACTGAGTACAAAGCAGAGTATGGCAAAACGATTATCACGGGGTATGCACGCATAGAGGGCTGGCCTGTGGGGATTATCGCAAATCAGCGCCTAGTCGTGAAGTCGGGTAGGGGCGAGATGCAGTTTGGCGGCGTAATATACTCCGACTCAGCTGATAAAGCTACCCGCTTTATTCTCAACTGCAATCAAAAGCAAATACCGCTCGTTTTTCTCCAAGATGTTACGGGCTTCATGGTAGGCACTCGTTCTGAACATGGAGGCATCATCAAGGACGGAGCGAAAATGGTAAATGCCGTCGCCAATAGCATCGTACCTAAATATACCATCGTCGTGGGTAACTCCTACGGAGCGGGTAATTATGCCATGTGCGGTAGAGCTTATGACCCGAGACTGATGGTAGCTTGGCCTACTGCGCGAATCGCCGTGATGGGAGGCACCCAGGCTGCCCAGACCCTCCTCCAAACCTACAAGAAGGACAAAAAGCTCCCCCCCGAAGAGGAACAAGCTCTTCTCCAAGAGATTCGGCAGCGATACGAAAAACAAATGTCCCCCCTGTACGCAGCCGCTCGCCTATGGGTAGATGAAATCATTCTGCCTGAGGAGACCCGAAAGTATCTTTCCCTTATGATAGAAGCGGCGCAGTGGGGCTATGAGCCTACCCCTTTTGCAGTAGGGGTTATTCAAACTTAGTCCGCTTCCTTAAGCCGAAGCTGCAACCACCAACCAGTAAAAGGATAGACCTTTCGTATCTGATTGCGGACAAACTCCAAGTAGCTGCGGCGTAGTTTCTCTGGGTGTCGTACATGGAGCAGAAAAGTCGGAGGTTTCGTACCCACTTGCTGCAGGAAGCGCACCGAGGGCTGAAGCCCTCCTACGACGGGTGGCGGATTTTGCCGGAGAATAGGCAGAATTCGGTCGTTGAGCTCTCTCACAGGGATTGTATGATTTCCCTCCTCATAGACTTGGAAAGCAGCTCGGGGAATATCGCCCACTCCTTTTCCTGTGAGAGCCGATACCCCTGAAATCGGCACGGGCTGCAGGGGGAGTACCTTGCGCTGGCACCATTCTATGAGGGTGGGAAGCTGCTTAGCGGAGACAAGGTCTATCTTATTCAGGAGAAGCACTACGCCGCGTCCTTTCTCTTCGGACTGGTGGAGAAGGTTCAAGTCTTGTGCGGTAAGGGGCTCGGTTGCATCCATGACCAGCAGTACTACATCTGCATAGAGCAGCGCCTCTAAGGTCCGCAAGGCTGCATACCGCTCCAGCGAATGAGCAGGAATCTTAGCCTTTCGGCGCAGTCCTGCCGTATCTATCCAGAAAAAGGGCTTGCCTTTCCACTGCGCGGGCTCATATAGAGCATCTCGGGTGGTGCCGGGTATGTCGCTTACGATGGCGCGGGGACGCTTGACTAAGGCATTTAGCAGACTGGACTTGCCTGTATTCGGGCGTCCAATCAGCGCAAAACGAGGCCCTTCGGGCAGTTCATCTCTACTGCCTGCCAAGCTAAGGAGGGCCTCTTGCAGAGAGCCCATACCCAACCCCCGGCGCGCAGAGATAAAGAATATCGGTGCTACCCCCACCTCGTGAAACTCAACCTCTTCAGTAGGAGCAATAGGACGATCGACTTTATTTACAATCAGCCAGAGGGGCTGTTCTGGACGCTTATGGCGGCGCAACCATGCCTGGAACTCTTTATCTGCTATGGTTAGCCCGGTCCCCAACTCTACCACCCATAGAATCAAATCCGCTTCTTCCACCGCAAAACGAACCTGCTGAGCTATCTGAGCCTCTAACCCTTCCCTTTCTCCTAAGAAGCCGCCCGTGTCAATCAAGAGTACCCTTTTTGCGTCCTCCCCCTCCATCACTCCATAATGGCGGTCGCGTGTGACTCCGGGATGGTCTTCTACGATGGCTTGCCGTCGCCCCAGCAAGCGGTTGAAAAGGGTGGATTTGCCTGTATTAGGACGACCTACAATCGCTACTCGCCGCATCTCAGAGCGTGCGGCGCCAAAGCACAGCGTACTGCTTATCGCCCTGCTTGAGCAGAAGCCCCCGCTTCGCCCCCCACCGAATAAACTCCGCCTGCCTAAACGGCGCATCCTCACTCTCTACGACAAATACCAAATTCCCCTCGCAACGCAACTCCTGCGTAAGGATATATTCCTCTTCCTTCGGCTCCAAAGTCTCGGGGTCTATGGTCGTCCCTTTCACAATCAGACCAAGCGCTGGATTGGTATTGACGATAATCAAGTCTATCGTACTACCCGGCAAACCTTCATAAAAGCCCCCATATAACATCGTATCAGGCGCAAACCACGGCTCAAACTCCCCGAGCCGCTTATAAACGGAGGCTTCTCCTTCCGGCCCTGCGGCTACCAGCACAGAATCTTCCTTGTACAGAAAAAGCAGACTTTTTTCCAACGGCTCGCCAGGCACATAGTCCGAAAGCCCTTGACTGACTTGAAGCCATCCCCTCACCCCGCGATAACAAGCATATACCCATTCTCCCTTCTCCGCTAATCGGGATACTATCGTCCCCGCAGGCAAACTATCCAGCACTGAGGCAGAAAGCGAAGGCGCGCTATAGAGTAGCGCTTCTTGCATGAGTTCTACTTCACCCATGGGACGAGGGCCACACCCTCCCAACGTACCCAAAATCAGTATAGCTCTAATACGCACCGTACAAAGGTACTCAAAAGCAGTATCTTTGACACTATACACCTGTATGTGGTTAGCGATGGGCATTTCAGGCTGGCGCTGGCTTATCCATCCGCAAAACAAGACCGCTTCCACTCCGAGCTTGCGGGCGATTGAGCAGCTGTACCGAAGACTCTGTGCGGCGAAGGATTTATGGGTCACCACCCAACCGCTGGGCGCCCGACAAACTACCCATCCAAAGCGCTATAATCTGGCTTCCTTAGTGCGCCGCAGTGCTACACCCCCCTTCAAAGGCAAGCTCTTATATGATTTAGTGTATCGGTATAGACCCCGTCGCATGTTAGAACTGGGAACCCATGTAGGCATAGGAACGCTGTACTTGTACCAAGCCGCTCCTAATGCCATCCTTCACAGTGTAGAAGGCTCGCCTGAATTAGCGCACTTTGCACGGCAGCACTTTCGGCTTTTCGGCGCTTCTGTGAAGCTGCATATAGGTTCTTTTGCCGAGATATTGCCGCTACTTTCAGGTCCGTGGGACTTGGTATATATAGATGGCGACCATCGCCCCGAGGCTTTCCTCTCCTACCTTCACCTTCTCTACCCCCAACTCTCTAATAAAGCCCGTATCATCTGTGATGATATTTTCTGGAGCAGAGATATGTATAGAGCTTGGGAAAAGGCACAAAAAATGCACTGGAGCGCTACTTTCACCATAGGTCCCTTAGGCATTCTGCAAAAGTGAAGCGCATACTCTACTGGATCCTTAGTTTTATCCTGCTTTTACCTCTTATCCTCCTCTTGGCATGGGGAGGAAGAGAGACTATCCTCTATTTTACTTTACCCTTCATTCTAAAGAAATACGACATACAGCGCATCCGCTACGAGAATCTACAGTGGGACAGGTTAGAGCAGCTATGTTTCCTTCACCTGGAGATAGAGCGAAAAAACCTCATCCTCCAAGTAGATACCCTCACCCTTATTGCTTACCCTGAACCGCAACTTTATATAGCTCATGCTAAAATCCTCTCTAAGGAAATATCTGTCCCTATCTCCTCTATCCCTTCGCAGGAACTACCTACCTTGCCTCCCCTTCCGTTAGAGCGAATACGGCAAATCTTCTACTGGTCTAAGCGCATAACCTCTCTGCATGTGGAAGAACTTATATTGCCTCAAGATATTCGGATTTCTTTGCACAAAGACTCCAGTACAACTCACCTTACCCTATGGTATAAATCAGACTGCGCGGAAATTGATGCTATTCAGCAGCAGGATACGCTATGGATAGAGGTAGCTTCCGGTCAGATAGGCACTGAGAGGAATTCACACCTGCGGTGGAAAGGTCTCACAGGGAAATGCTGGCTAACGAGGGAGGGAATAGCAGGAACAGCTTATGCTTGGGGGCTCACAGGGTATCACCGCCGCATAGCGGCTCATTCACTGAGTTATGACAGCATAGGTATATCCTTTCATGCAGGACACACCCAAGATACTTTCTGGCTAGTGTTTTCGCCCCAAGCCATCCCCCTCCAAGGTACGATACAACTTCGGTGGCTTGCCTCCATACCCTACGGAGAACTCCATCTGCACTTTCCCCGTCAGCCTCATGCCGCTTATCTACAAGCCCTCCCCGCAGGTTTCTTCCAATCGCTCTCTCATGCACGCATAGAAGGATTTTCTACCCTAAGTCTGACTTTTACTTACTCTCCGAACTTACCCGATACACTCTCTCTATGGATAGATTGGCAGCCTGAAGGATTCTCCATCCATAACTGGGAAGGCATCAGCCCCCTCCTCCTGCAAAAAGATTTTGAATACGCCCCCGCCGGCAGTACCCGAAAAATCTGGCTCGGCCCCGATAATCCCAACTTCCTTTGTTTCCACCAAATTCCGCCCTATATTCTCCATGCCGTGCTTCATAGTGAAGATGGTATCTTCTTCTATCATAAAGGCTTTCAGAAAGAACATTTCCTCAAAGCTATCTTAGAGAACTGGCGATGCCGATGCTTTCGGCGCGGTGCAGGTACCATCACGATGCAGGTCGTACGCAACCTTATCCTATCCCGCTCAAAAACTATAGCCCGAAAAATAGAGGAAATCCTTCTCACTGCCATCATAGAACGGTTTCAGATTCTTTCTAAGAATCGCATCGCAGAACTTTACTTCAACATGGCAGAATGGGGACCTGACATATATGGGATTACAGAGGCTTCCCACTTTTACTTCGCAAAAGAACCCCATGAGCTTACGATTCCCGAAGCTATCTTCTTAGGATTGTTGTTGCCCTATCCCCGTCATTATACTCACTTCATAGATAAACAAACCGGCTGTGCCCATCCTTACCTCCAAGGGCATTTTCGAACGATTAGCCATTACTTAGTGCTGCAGAATTATCTGCATCCTGACTCAGTAGAGACCGTCGTGCCAGAACGCGTATGTCTCAAACCCCCAGCTTGGACACCTCCAGACACTACTAATCTATGAGTGCATGGATAGGGAGATTGCTACGATTCTTAGTGGGAGTACTAATAGGAGTACTTCTCGTAGTAGGTGGGGTTTTAGTGACCCTTTACTTAGCCAAAGACCGCATAGCTCAATGGGCATTAGAAGAAATCAATCATTCCTTCAATGGGCAGATAAGCCTAACCGATGTTCAAGTTGGTACCCTTCGGGATTTACCTCATTTTGGGGTGCGTTTCTATGACTTTATGCTGACCACCAAACGAGGCGATACGCTCTTTTTCGCCCAGCAAATGGCTCTCCGCCTTCATCTCTGGGAAGCCCTAATAGAAGGGAAATATCGTATCCGAGGACTTATCTTAGTGGGAGCGCGCCTTATCCTACCTTTTGATAAGAGAGGTAATTCGCCTTGGCAAACACTCTTTAGAGACACAGAGAGCACCCCAGAAAGCGCCTGGTCGTTACAACAGGTAATCGTAGAAAATAGCTTCCTCGTCTTTGAAGATAAAGCAGCCCGCGTGCTACTCAGCTTGGAGGTAAAGGAACTGAGCGGCAAAGTAACCTATGATAAGGCCGTCCTTCAGATCGCAGGCAAAGCACAGGGCATAGTCCATGAGTTTCTACATCAGAAGAAAGTATGGCTGGCACGAATGCCCTTTCAACTCGGGGGGAAGCTGACGCAAGAAGGGCACCTTCTGATTGCGCGCGAACTGCATTTAGCCATAGAAGGGGTGGATTTGGTTCTGGGAGGAAGTATTCAGCAAAAGGGGGCTATACCTCATGTCATGCTACGAGTAGAACGAATCAGCTTAGCGTTAGAAAAACTGCGAGAGATTTGGGCAGAGGCCCCCCCAGCCCTCACTGGCATACTCCAAGGAACAGGCAAAATCATAGGTCCCGTGGGCAAAGGACATCTCCCTCGCATCCAGCTTCAGGCTCACCTCGCCACCCACATGCCCTTCCACTGGAAAGCCTATCCTATCCAGCACTTAGAAGCCCAAGGCGAACTCCTATGGGACTTTGATCATCCTGCGCATAGTCAGCTCAAACTCAGTCAGTTCTACCTCATCGGCGGCGACTACGATACCCTTTCCGCCGAGGGTAAATATCTTTTTGCTGCTCAAAAAGGCAGATTTCACCTAAATGGCTCCATTCAATTAGAGAATCTTGCACAAGTAGAGCTTTATGACAGCCTTCAAGGACACATAAGCGCGGATTTGCAGTTTTCCTTCACACCAAACGGGTGGGAAGCAGAAGGTAAAGGTGAAATCCAGGACTTTCACTATAAAGGGCTGACTATAAAAGAAACGCATGCTCAGATAAATAAGGATGCCCTCACCTTTACCCACCTGAGCGGAAGCTATGACAACCTATCTTTTTCCAGTCCGTACCTCCACCTAAGTCCCCTAAACGCACTAACCGATAGCAGCTCTTCTTCCTTTTATATACAGGGAAAGCTCCATCTACCTAATCTAAACTATGCCCAAATCATGACTGCAAGTGATAATTCTTCAACTGGCTCGGCTCCCCTCAACCTCATCGCCGAAGTAGAGTTGCGTATAGACACTTTATTCTACTCGGAGCGCCAGTATGGTCCTTTGACCGCACAGGTAGTGTATAAGCCCGATACCTTTGCCATACCCTCCTTGAGTATGTCTCAGTTTGCTGAGGGTAGCATAGAGCTTTCCTTTATGAAAACCACTCACTTCATACACCTCTACTCTCGCTTCCAGAACCTCAACCTTCATACCCTCTCCCAAGAAGTACCAGAGTTAGATACGCTTTTTCCCTTATTACCTCACCTAAGGGGTAGGGCATCGGGTGAGAGCGAACTACATTTACCCCTGAGTCAAGGTTTGCCTCGTTGGATGCAAGCTGAAGGGAACTTGAAACTCCTATTACGTGATTTCGTAGTCGTAGAGAGTCCCTATACCTATGAGCTATTTTCTTTAGTGCCGATTACAGATTTTAAGCGGATTCAAGTAGGTAGCGTTCAAGCGGAAGTTAGACTGGCGGAGGGGGTTATGCGCTTGGACACAACCTGGCTACAAGCTAATCAGTGGCGTATGCGCGTAGCTGGCAGTCATACGCTGCGGGGGGAGTTAGCGTATGATCTGTGGGTGGAAGTGCCTCGTATGCTTTTAGAGAAGAGTCAGCAGCGCGTTCAAGAATGGGTGGAAGAGCAGAACGCAGACCTATGGAAACTTGCGATTAAGGTAAGTGGTACCACGAGCCAGCCAAAGTTTGGTTGGAAAGCCGTAGCGCCTCGCCTTAGTAAGCCTTCTGGTATGCTCCCTCGGCGCAAGTCCAAGAAGCCGAAATCTTCTCTGCCCGTAGAAGAGAACTAAGACTTCCCTCCCACAAGCTGTAACAATCCCTCTTCGGTTGCGCAGAAGAGACACGATTTGCCCCAGCTACACTCATGAAGCTATACTACATTACTCTGCCTCGGTATAAGGAGCGCTACGATTACATCCGCCACCATGTACAAAGTTTGGGAGTAGAAGCACACCCCATAATAGGTATAGACGGGCAAGCTCTATCTGAGAAAGAAGTACAGCAGCTATGTCACCCTGAGTATGCCGCAAAAACTAGTAGACCCACCATAGGCTGTGCCTTGTCTCATAGAGAAGCTTGCCACAGAATAGCCGAAAGTCAAGATAGGTGAGGCCTTATCGTAGAGGATGATGTTATTATGCCTAAAAATATTGGGTATAATTTAGATAAATTATACCAAAAGATGACAGAAGATGAAGTAATCTTACTTTTCTCCCATCCCCATCACAAGTTAGCTCTAAGTACACGTGGAGTCACCCAGCTTGACACAATGGATCCTAAAACAAAGAAGCAGCTATCCCTATATTATCCGATGACTTTAGAGGGGCTTATATCAGCAGTAGCTTATTGTGTAGGAAGAGAAGCGGCGCAAGGTATAGTTCGGGCGAATACTCCCCTCTCTTGCAACGCTGACATGTGGGCAACATTCTTTAGTCGCGGTGCGTTTAGACGGCTAAGGATACTCTACCCGATCACTGTAAGAATTGTAGGATTTCGTTCTACTCTCTCCCCCTATTCTGAAGGTCCCCTACAAAGGCTAATCTCCTACTTAGCATATAAGAGGAGACTACCTTTCTTGTATCAGTATCGCCTATGGAAAGAGAGAGTCATCATGGAGCGATTGTGGAAAGAGAACATAACCTTTGTGGATAGTCCTCCCATATTCAATCCATAGATAATGGGAATATCACACAGATAATGTGACGATTGACTCATTTCATTATGCCTATCTTCAATCACAAACAGCATAGGCTGTTAGAGGATAGTACTGAGTAAAGAAAAGTTGAGCTTCTCTGAAAACATAGGCCCTCCATAGCAGAAAGTATGGAACTCGCCTCGCTCTCCGCAGGGATCAACGAAGCAGGGAAGCGCCCTAATCCAAGCCAAAGTGAAGGGCGTATACCGAATGAATGAAGGTATTTTCGCAGTATCGGCAGCTACGACTAAGGCCTCAAGGCCTCCTTCTATCATTTCCTGCGCTAAGGCGAAAGATTGAGCGGGGTCTCCTGTCCACAGAGGAAAAATAGGCTCCAAGCCTGCTTTACGGACAAGATTCTCTTTATATTCTCGGCAGCCTCTCAGGTGGATATCACCGAATGCCACCGCCGTAAAGCCTTGAGCTTTTGCTTCTAATAAGGCATCTTCTATGAGCGCATCGTAGTTTGCCGAGAAAGCAGGGCTCATAGAAACCTCCCACAAGGGGATTCCTATGGTAGCCGCTTGCTGACGAACCCAGCTTATAGGCACCTCATGTACAGGTACAAACTGCGACTCACGGGTAATCGTCAAGAGCGCGCCCACCTCCACCCCTCGCTGCTGGAGCCGATGAAGCGCCCAAGCACTGTCTTTGCCTGAACCCCAAAAAAGAAGTACTTTCACCCGCTCAAAGTAAAGACAAACTACCTCTCATCGCTTACAAATACGAGAGGTACCGTGGAAGGTTTCTACCTTCCTTTTTTGAGATGATAGCGCTGGCATGAGAGATAGCAGGCATTTTGCTTTTGCTCTCTTTCACAAGCCCATGAAAAGCCTTCCTAAATACAAAAGTAGGATAGACTCCTGGCGTCTCTTTTTGACTCGTGGGAAGTACTGTAGTAGGATTACTTTTGTGGCAAATGGCTTGGAGCATGCCCTCTTTGATAAAAGCACTGGCTTTGCGATGGCTTTCAGTCGTAGTATTCTCCCTGCCTTTATTGCTCTCGGCGCAGCAGGGCGAAGAAAAACAAGATACTCACCCTGCCCCTCCCTTCTACATACACCCTCTCAAGCGCCTTAGCGACCAGGAGCTGGCAGAGAAACGTGAAGGTACTTTCGTTACAGGACTTCCCCGCTGGGAATATGACCCTATTCGGGGCTTTGGTGCGGGAGTAGAAGCCTTCCTCTACTTCAACAAAACTCGTAAAGACCCCTTTTTCCCCTACACTCCCTACCGACACCGAGTGGATATGAATATATTCATCTTTCAAAATACCCGCTATCATATCGTTGGCAACTATGATGCCCCATTTTTAGGAGATGGCCCTTATCGCATGCGGGCTAACATTGAAATTATTCGCGACCCTGATGCACAATACTGGGGAATAGGACGCAAGCACCTTTTGCGTCCACTGATAGCCCCCGCCCGAGGTAATGAACCTCCCCGTACCTTCAAGCGTGCGAATGCCTACGAGGAGGCCCTGGCAGAACCCTTCATTGGCTCCGATGGGCAGTACTATACTGATGAGAACTATACACGCATGCTCTTAGAGTCTCAGCTTTACAATGTAGCTTTTGAGCGGCTTTTAGCAGGAGGTAGATTAAGACTTTTTCTTGGATACGAGGTAGACCTTACTCGGTTTCGCTCCCATGCAGGGAAAAAATTCAAGATACGCACAGCAGAGGGACGAGTAGTACAGGCTATCCAGCGTAGAACCCGCCTGGATGAAGAAGTAGCAGATGGCACTTGGACTCAGCTCAATCTCGCAGGCTATGAAGAGAGCCAGCGCTGGTGGATATCCAGCATCTTAGCTTGGGCGGTGATGTATGATACACGCGATTTAGAACCGGACCCCACCCATGGGGTATTTTTAGAGTATTCGCATGAACTGCAAGCTCCATGGCTGGGAGGGGACTTCCGACAGAATAAAGTCATGCTCCAAACAGTGTGGTTCTATACACCCTTGCGTTGGGGGCGCTGGGGTCGGCTTACCTTGGCTAGCCTCTCTGCTTTTGGCTACATCTGGGGACGCCGCATCAACTTCATAGAGCTATACGACTTATCCAGTCAAGCAGAAGCAGGAGGAATATTGGTGTTAGGCGGAGCGCGTTCCGTGCGAGGTTTTCGGGAGAGCCGCTTTGTTGCTCCAGTGGTAGCCCAGAGCAACTTAGAAGCCCGTACTCATCTCTATGGCTTCCGTCTCCTCAAGCAAGATTGGATTATTGGTACCGTATGCTTCTATGACATGGGCACTGTCTGGGACCATCTCCGCCAAATCAAGTTCTCGGCTAATGACTGGATAAGCTCACCGGGCATAGGACTGCGCATCGCATGGAATCAGAGTACTATCCTGCGCTGGGATGTAGCCCGTAGCCGAGAAGGCACGCAGACTTTCTTTGCCTTCCAGCATATCTTTTGAGAATGATTAGCCCCAGCGAGTTAGATAACCTCAAGTCTTTCCTCAATAGGCTCTCTACAGAAACCCTCATTATGCACTTGCGCGAAATGCCTCTGCCCGAGCGTGCTCTTAGCTTTCGTTTATTGGAGAAAGAGAAGGCATTAGAGGTTTTTGAGTCGCTGGAGCGAGCCGAGCAGTCCGAGCTTGTCCGAGCGATGGAAGACCCGCAGCTCGTAGAGTTCCTAAGCCAGTTAGATACCGAGCAGCAAGCCGAACTTATGGAAGAACTGCCCGCCAAAGTGGTCAAACGCATCTTGTATGAACTGCCCCCAGAAACCCGAGAGCAAGTAGGACTCGTCTTAGGCTTTCCTGAAGGTAGTGCAGGCAGACTCATAGACCCTACCTACTTGGCACTGCCCGAACTCACCTTGGTCAAAGCTGCTCTGGATGCAGTTCATAACGCCCCCTTGGAGCCAGAGGATTTGGAGGTAGTGTTTGTGCTGGGAGAGGGGCGGTTGTATAAAGGTTATATTACCTTGCCCCGCTTAGTCAAAGCACCAGCGACCGATGTGCTTGTAGATCATATAGAGGAAGCAGAAGTAGCCGTTTCTGCCTACGCACCCGAGGAGACAGCCCTGAAGATGTTTTTAGAGAAACGGCTCAAGATTTTACCAGTAGTGGATAAAGAAGGACGATTTGTTGGGGTGATTCATGCCAAACGCATGCTCAGAGAGGTACGAGAGCAAGAAGCGCGACGAGTAGTAAGATTTGGGGGCACCCCGGGGCTTCCCCCAAAAGGAGAAGATATTGACATGCTACGAGACCCGCTGTATCGTATTTTTCTGGGACGCTTCTTATGGCTGGCACTTCTTACGATATTCGGGGCTTTTACCTCCACTTTTGTAGCCGCCCAGCAAGAAATTCTCGGAGCGATTCTGATTTTAGCGGCTTTCATCGCTCCCATCATAGATATGGGCGGCAATACAGGCAGCCAAACCGCTACCCTAGTCATACGCGCTATGGCTTTGGGACAGATTCGCCCTACCCTTCGTGACTTCTTCAAAGTAGTAGTGCGCGACTTACCCGTAGCGCTCACTCTGGGCATAGCCGTAGGCATATTAGAGGCTATTTTAGCCTTCCTGACAAAGGATATTACAGGAGATGTCCTTTTAGTGGTAAGTCTGAGCATGATTACGGTTACAGCGTTAGGCAGTCTTATAGGAATTCTTCTACCCTTCCTCGCAAAGAAAATCGGGGCGGACCCTGCTATTTTGAGCGCGCCTGTGATTACATCCGTGATGGACCTTTTAGGGGTGTTAGTATATTTTGGGTTTGCATATGTGTTTCTGAGGCATCTTTTATCGTGAAGTAGGGGCGGGGGCCGCAGCGGGGCGCGGGGGCCCCACCCCCAAAAAGAAGTTAAAAATTGAATGAATAATTAAAAACAAAAATGTAAACAAAAAAAGAAAA
>JANWZJ010000032.1:16734-17093 GCA_025054525.1 Bacteroidia bacterium
GTTTTTTTTTTGGGGTTTTGCTTTTGTTTTTCTGGGGCTTTTTTTCGGGTGTTGTGGCGGGGCCGGCGGCGGGGGGGCGGCCGCCCCCATCCAGCTACTTTCCTATACTTCTTATTCCTTGATAAACCGCCAGGATTGCACCCCACTTTCCGCTTCCAATTGGAGCAGATATATTCCTGAAGGCAATCCTCCTACCTCAATATTATACGGAGATACTTGCGTAGAGTAGATACTTAGGTTCCCCCGTATTAGCTCTACTCCTTGTAGAGAAAAGATGCGGTATTGAAGAGATTGCACTGTAGGATCAGATAGCATCAAGTAGATTGCATCAGAAGCCGGCGAAGGATACATAGAGACCT
>JANWZJ010000033.1 GCA_025054525.1 Bacteroidia bacterium
GGTGTGGGGGTGTGGTGTGGTGGGGGGGGGGGGGGGGGCGGGTGGGCCGGGGGGGGGGCCGCCCCCCGCCCCCCTCGCACCATATAGCCTCTCCCGCACGCTTCATTCATACGGACGAGCCCCCAATGCAGCCCTTTCAAACCAATATATCCACCCCTTCCTCCCTCCGCTTCTCCGGATAATCCAGCGTATAGTGTAGCCCTCGGCTCTCTCTGCGTAGAGAAGCACATTTTACTATCAAGTAAGCTACTGCTATTAGATTCCGCAGCTCAAAGAGTTCTCGGGAGGGATACGTATGCTTATAGAATGCCTCTGTCTCTTCGTAGAGAAGGGCAATACGCCGCCAAGCCCGCTCTAAGCGGAAGTTAGAACGGACGATGCCCACGTAATTACCCATAAGGACACGAAGTTCTTGGAGATTGTGGCTGATGAGAATCATTTCATCGGGGTGTCGGCTGCCTTGAGCATCCCAATCTGGCACCTCACGTTGATGAGTGCGTTCCTTGAGATGGAGCACCGCATCTGCCGCAGCCCGCTTAGCAAACGCAACCGCTTCTAAGAGGGAGTTAGAAGCCAGTCGGTTCGCTCCGTGTAACCCTGTATAGCTTACTTCCCCAATCGCATAGAGCTGACGAATAGAAGTGCGTCCAACACGGTCCGTATCTATACCGCCCACCATGTAATGCGCCGCAGGGGCCACGGGTAGTAAGTCATGCTTGGGGTCTAAGCCCTTCTTCAAGCAGTAGCTATAAATAGTGGGGAAATTTTCGGGTAGATCAGGCACGGGCCGTGCATCTAAATAAACATAGGGCACCCCAGCGATTTTGCACTCTGAATCTATGGCGCGAGCCACGATGTCTCTGGGGGCGAGTTCTGCGCGACTATCGTATTTGGCCATGAAGGGTTTGTGATGGATGGGGTCTAAGAGCCGAGCGCCAGCCCCCCGCAAGGCTTCAGTGAGGAGAAAAGCAGGACGCTTCTCAGGCTCATAGAGGGCAGTCGGATGAAACTGAAAAAACTCCATGTTAGCGATGCGGGCTTTGGCGCGCAGCGCCATCGCCACACCATCTCCCGTAGCCGTAGGGGGATTAGTAGTGATAGGATAAACCTGACCCGCCCCTCCAGAAGCCAGGACAATAGCTTTGGCTAAGATAGTCCAGATTTTTCCCGTCTCTTCTTCCAGCGCATAAATGCCGTAACAGGTGATACTGGGGTAGCCTCTATTGACATAGATTCCCAAGTGGTGCTGCGTGATAAGGTCTAAAGCGAAGAAGGGATAACGCATTTGAATGCGCGGGTGGCTGCGTACCGCTTCTAAGAGCCGTTGACTGATAGCGGCACCAGTGGCGTCGCCCCCGCTATGTACGATACGCGGATAGGAGTGGCCTCCTTCTCGCCCCAGCTTAAGGGCGCCTGCAGGCTCCCGGTCAAACTCCACCCCATACCGTATGAGCTCTTCTATTACAGAGGGTGCCTCCCTAACTACCTCCCACACGATGCTTTCCCTGCATAAGCCATCCCCCGCTACCAAAGTATCTCGGACATGGGCTTCAAAGCTATCTTTCTTAGAGAGCACACTGGCAATCCCCCCTTGTGCATAGGCTGTGTTGCTTTCTTCAGGGCGGTCTTTGGTCAAAAGCAGTACTTCAGCCCCTTGCTCCGCCGCTTTTAGCGCAAAGAATAACCCTGCGATTCCCGACCCTACCACTACAATATCGGTCTCTACCCGCATAGAGCAAATGTAGAATATACCTTTGCAGGCATGTGGGTCATGAAGGTGGGAGGGGGATGCTTGCGGGATGCCAAAGCATTTCTCCAACTACCTATTCTATTGCGTCAAGCCTATCCGGACGCACCTCGCTTGCTGGTAGTTTCCGCTATCGGAAAAACTACAAACCATCTCCTTGCTATCGCGCAAGCTGCGAGTCGTCCCGACACCGCCCAAGTGGAGCTTCTCTTTCAAAGGCTGCGTACCTTTCATGAGGAAATCATAGAGGCTCTTTTACCTTCCTCCCAGAAACTCAAGGAAAAACTGCATGAACGCTATTGGAGGCCCCTTTGGCAGCGGATACAGACGCTCCTCCAACTGCCCGAAGAAGGAGGCCCTGCTGTGGACGCTATATTAGTGTATGGGGAGCTCATCAGCAGTGAAATCGTACATGCCTACCTGGAAGTACAAGGATTCACCACCGAGTGGATAGATGCGCGGCAGCTCATCGTAACGGATGGCAGTTATCCAGAGCCTAATGTACTTCTGGGTCCAAGCCAAGCGAATGTAGATGCCCAGCTTCTCCCTCTTTTTCGCCGAAGTCCTTTAGTGGTCACGCAGGGGTATATCGCTTCTGATTTACGGCGTCGTAGCGTTACGCTGGGCAGAGAAGGCTCGGACTATTCGGCTGCGCTCTTTGCTTCTATGCTGAAAGCCCAGGGCATGATAGCCTGGAAAGATGTAGGGCATATTTATTCGGCGGACCCTCATAAGTACGCCGAAGCACAACCCATCCCCCACTTGAGCTATCAACAAGCTGCCGAAATGACCTATTATGGAGCCCAAGTTTTGCATCCTCGGACCTTGCAGCCCCTCCAAGAAAAGAATATCCCCTTATATATTCGTCCTTACTTCAACCCTTCCGAGGTAGGCACCGTCATCAATGAAAAAGTCGCTCAAAACCTTCCCCCAATTCGCACCCATCGTAAAGGTCTGAGCCTCATAGAAGTGCAAAGTCTTACCCTTAGTCGGATTGACCTGGAGGAACTGCTGCATACACTCCACTTAGAGGGAATAGAGCCCTACTTCCTGCAAACGAGCGTGCATAGGGTAGCCTTGGCAGTCCAAGCAGACCCCGAACTGTTAGAGCGCTGGCAAGCTAATGCTCCTCCTTACTGGGAAGTGAAAATGCATCATCCGATCGTGCTACATACGATTCTCCATCCCAGCCCTGACTCAGAGGTGCCGAATGGAGAATCTCTATACCTACAGCGCTCCCCTCGTGGCTTACACTGGATAGCATATGAAACTTAGGTGGCTGGGGCTGTGGTATCTCACCTGGGGTCAAATACTACCTTCTTTCCCTCCTGCGAAAGCGCAGTGGATTAGTCTGCCTGAGTTTCTCCAAGCCGTACGGCAAAATGCACTGGTAGTGCGCCAGAGTGCTACCGCCCTTCGTCCCGCCCAGATGGATGCCTTCCAAGCCTCTGCTAACTTTCTCCCTTCTCTCTCTGCCAGTGCCACCGCCACCCAGAACTATGGGACTACCTTTGACCCTTTTGCTTTCCAGCGCATTCAGCGCACGACTACCTTCAGCTCTTTTAGCTTATCGGCAAACTGGGTACTCTTTGCAGGACTGGCTAATCATTACCTCCTGCGGCAAGCAAAGGCAGGCATAGCTGCGGCGCAGAGTGCGTATCGCCGAACGGAAGCTGAGGTCCTCACCCAAGCCCTTTTGCAGTTTAGCCAAGTGCTCAGCGACTCCATTACCCTAACGCTAAGCCTTCAAAGGCTCAGCCGCCTACAAACCCAGATCCAGCGCAGTCGAGCCTTAGTCTTAGCCGGGCAGGCTCTTCCGTTGGATACCCTCTCCCTCTCCGCCCAAATCGCCCGAGAAGAAGCTCAGTACTTAGCGCTCTATAATCGCCACCGAGAAAATAAACTGGCTCTCCTGCAGCTCATGGGTAGAGAAAATCTCTCCCCAGATGAAGTGGAGTTTCACTTAGGGCTTACTATACCAGACCTGCCCCCTCTCAGTGAAGAAGAAGCGATTCGGCAAGCGCTTCAGTTTGCGCCAGAGTTAGAAGAAGCTCGCTGGCGCCTGCTCCAGCAGCAATATGCAGTGCGCTTGAGCCGAGCTGGACATTTTCCGACCCTAAGCCTCTCTGCCTCCATTCAGACTAACTACTCCTCTAATGCAGGGCGCATCATCGGTTTCAATCCGAACACCCAGTCCTTTATTACCGAACGCATACCTTTCTCTGATCAGCTCAGAGAAAATCTCAATCAGTCTGTTTTCCTCTCGCTTTCTGTACCAATATTTCGGCAGTTTCGGCAGGTTCAGCAGCGGGTACGAGCCGAAGCAGCGCTGGAATCAGCCGAGTATCAGGCTCTGCTTCAGAAACAGCAGGTCATCCGCCGCACAGAACAGGCTTATTTGGCTTGGCGGAATGCCCTCCAGCAGGAACAAGCACTGCAACGCAGTATGGAAGCTGCCCGCCTCGCTTACCTCCAAGCCCAGCAGCAATACGAAGCAGGCAGACTCTCTTACTGGAACTATCAAGAAGCCCTCCTCTCTTTCAGTCAAGCCGAACTGGAATTGCAGCAGGCCCGTTTGGAGAAAGCCCTACGCATACTGCTCCTCAATGCTTATTTAGGGAAATACAGCGATTTATGAAGAACTGGATATACAAGCCTCTGACTATTTTGCTATTGATTGCAGCAAGTAGCGGAAACTGGCACTGTGGCTCCAAAGAACTCAGCGTAGAAGTAGATACGGTGCGACGCCGCACCCTATTGCCTTTCATCACAGAAACCGCTACGATTCGTCCCGCAGTAGAAGTACCTATAAGTCCTGACGTCTCAGGGGAAATCATAGCCATTTATGTCAAGGAAGGCGATACTGTCAAGCAAGGGCAGCTTCTTTTTAGCATTCGCCCTGACAACTATCGTACGATGCTGGTACAGATGCAAGCTGCATTAGAAGAGGCAAAAGCTCAGTATGCTTCCGCCAAAGCCTCTGTAGCCCAACAGCAGAGTGCATTTCTCCAAGAGTCGCTGGCATATGAGCGGGCTCGGCGCCTCTACGATAGCAAAGCGATTTCGGAGGCGGAGTGGGATGCAGCTCGCTTGCGGTATCGTATCGCACTGGCGCAGCGGCAAAGCACTGAAAGTGCTCTGCAAGCAGCCTTCCATCGCATTCGCAGTGTAGAGGCAAACTTGGCTCGGACCCAGATAGACCTCCAACGCACCTCGGTATATGCTTCCATGGATGGGGTTATCACAAGGCTGCTGGTCAAGGTCGGACAGCGCGTAGTCGGCGTAGGACAAATGGCAGGCACCGAAAGCATACGCATTGCCGACCTGAGCCGCTTCATCATGGAAGCCCAAGTCTCAGAGAATGATGTCGTGCGACTCCATCCCGGCGACTCCGCTACGATTGAGGTGCAGGCATACCCTAACTTGCGCCTAAAAGGAACCGTCCAGCAAATCGGCTACAGTTCGGGCAAAGCTACCCCCAGTGAAGCCGCTTCTTCCCTTGCAGGCGAACAAGCTAATACCTACTTAGTCAAGATTGCGATTGACTCTCGCAGTTATGATGCCCAGCAGTACCCGCTTCGTCCCGAAATGAGCGCCGTCCTGCGCATCTTCTACGCAAAACGCGAAAATGTCCTAACTATCCCTATTCAAGCGGTCGTAGTTCGTCAGAATGAGGAATATGTGTATATGGTAGAAAAGGGATTAGTGCGGGCAAAGAAGGTACGCAGTGGGCTCTCGGATGACAAGTATATAGAGATAACCGAGGGACTTCAGGAGAACGAGGTCGTAGTCGTAGGGCCTTATGAGACCCTGCAGAATCAGCTACAAGACAGCACGCGTGTGAAGCCCATACCAACTACTTCTCTATGAAAGTAGGGCTTTTAGGTTCGGGGACGTGGGGGATAGCGCTGGCTTCGGTATTAGCGGAGAAGGGACACAAGCTACGCTGGTGGAGCTATGAGCCCGAAGTAGCGGAAGCAATCGCGGCTACAGGGCGCCATCCCTGGTTCTTTCCACACCTGCAGATTCCCCGAGAGTCAATCCTCTGGAGTGGAAGCCAACTCTGGGAAACTTTTATGGGCGTGGAGGCGATAGTTTTAGCGATTCCTTCTTCTTATGTGGCGCATACGCTCCAGCCAGTCTCCCTACCTGAAGTGCCCTGGGTCTCCTGCACAAAGGGAATCGTACCCGAGCTCAACGCACCCGTTTCGCATTACCTGAGACAAAGAGGAGTGAGCGATTTTGCAGTGCTGAGCGGACCCAGCCATGCCGAAGAGGTCGTGGAAAAGCGTCCTACTTGGGTCGCAGTAGCCAGCGCTTCTTCCGAAGCTGTACGCCTTGCGCAAGAACTCTTTGCTTCTTCTTATTTTCATCTCCAACCCACACCTTGGGTAGAGTCGTTAGAATGGGCTGCCGTGCTCAAGAACATCTACGCCATCGCCTTAGGAGCGGTAGGGATTTGGGGCGATAATGCCCGAGCGGCGGCTGCTTCCGTCGCCTTACGAGAGATGAAAGCCATCTTAGAGAAATGGGTCCCCCAGGAAAAGCCCGACTTTCTCAGTCCTGGATGGGCAGGGGATTTCTTAGTTACGGCTTATAGCGCCCACAGCCGCAATCAGCGCTTAGGCAAGCTATTAGCCCAGGGGCTTTCGCCTTCCCAAGCACTCCAACAGCTTGGCGGGATGACCGCCGAGGGTTATTTTGCGGCACTCCACCTACCTTCGGACTTCCCTTGGCGTGATTTTCCTCTATTGCGCGCCATCATATCCGTCCTTCAAGAGGAAAATAGCCCCACGCTCCTCCTCTCTACGCTTGCCCAGAGCTTGTAATCCGAAACCTAAGTTTCTTAGTTTGCTTACTCGTTCTATCTTTGTTTCTAATGCGCTCTCTGCTTTCAGTAGCAGTGAGTCTAAGCATAATCTGGGGCCAAATAGGGGTCATTCGGCGGGCTGCGCGCCTCCCCTCCTTCACCCCGCCTCCTGAAACTCCCCGCATAGAAGGCAAAATCATAGACGGCAAAACAGGAGAGCCTCTGCCCGGCGTTTTAGTGCGCAGTGCTCAAAAAGGCGCCTATACCTCCGAGAAAGGACTCTTCTCTTTGCCATTTGTACAACCCGAGACCCTCTTCGTTTTCCTGCCAGAGTATAGAATTCTCAAAGTATTTATCGCTCAGCCGCAATCTGGCATAGTACTGCGCCTCATTCCTTTAGAAAGCGAAATAGATACCGTCCAAATTGTGGGCGAAGTCCAGAAAGAGACGGAAGCCGCCATTTTCCTGGAGCGAATGCGCAGCTTAGAGATAGGAGAGCTTTATTCTCAAGAACAGATAGCCCAGCGCAGTACCGACTTCTATGTGCCGAATGTGCTGCGCCGCCTGCCCGGGGTGTCTTTGTTATCAGGACGCTTTGTCTCTATCCGAGGCTTCAGTGAAAGGTATAATGCCTTTGCCTTCAGTGGTGTGTATCCAGCGTGGCTGAGCTATGATGGTTCTTTCTTAGATATAGATCAAATCCTGAGTACGCTACTTGGAAAAGTAGAGGTGCGTAAGTTCTGGACACCGGAATTGTTAGGGCATTTCGGTGGAGGGTTGATAGACCTGCAGCTACATACAGCTGCCAGCGAAGCCCTACAAGTAGCCTGGACAAGCGAAATAGACTTCTGGGCGGTAGGGCGGCATTTCCCCCGCTTTCGTCGCCCTTGGCGGGCTCCACTGCCTGCGGATTTCCCTTCGCCTGCCATCGTCCAAGCCTCCGAAAATGAGGGCAATCCCCTTCCCGAAAACTTCTCTTATGGACGGGCGTGTGCGGCGTTATACCGTGCCTGATACGCTACCTTGGGCCTTGCCAGGCGGCTTCCTCACCATCGGTTGGAGACAAAATGGCGAAAAATGGCAAGTCAGCCTGCGAACTAGCCTCATGAAGCGCCAGCTCCGTTCCCAACTTCTCTTCCAAGATGGATACTTTGAAGAGCAAGACGATACTTGGCGATTCACTCCTACCTACCTTCCCGGCAAACCTAATCCTATCTATTGGGACGTCCAAGGAGGTGGCGCTTCGCTGTATGCAAACTACCAACTCACCAGCCACCATGCCCTGTCCTTGGAAGGGCTCATTACGAATACCACCTCCCAACGTCTATCCTTGGAACAAGCCGCCTATATCAATCCCAACAACCTATTTATTATCCCACCTTCCTTCTGCAGAAGCAGACGCTGCTTGTGCTACGCCCCACCTGGCAGCTTACGGGTTTCCAGGCATAGAAAGGCGCACTGCAAGCAGGTCTGACGCTCCAGCAGCAAGACATTCCACAAACCGGAGCGATGAACTATGCACAATATCCAGGAGAGCCTGAGCTTTCTTACGAGAAAGAGCTGTATGGAGAATATCAGATTTATGCACAAGTTTGGACTTCGCGAAGCCGAGCAAGGCAGGGTTATCTCCATCCTTGGGCAGAACGGCGCTGGGAAATCCCTTGGGGCTGGCTGCAAGTGCGCGTAGGGAGCTGGTTCTCTCATGAAACCCAGACCTTCCAAGGCAGACAACTCGGCTATATGCCTGATACAGCAGGCGGCGCACCCAACGTCTTAGACCCCGAAGTGTATAGCCTGAGTTTCATTCGGCGGGTATATGACTCCGAATACATCTCGCCTGGGGGGTGGTATCTGATAGAGCGGACAGGCGACCTACACCGCCATCGGGGACGCACAATCACCCTGGCAGGATATAGCTGGCTACGAACGGCTTTGGGCAGACAGTGGGAAGCCCTCTTCGGGCTGCGCTACGAATACTGGCAGCGCAAACTCCGGCATACCCCTATTGTCGCCGCACAAGAAGTACCCCTCAAGACTTTCCAAGATGCGCATCTGCTCCCCGCCCTTCTCATCAAGTATAGATGGGCGGAGCAGCATAGCTTACGACTGGGGGGCAACTTTACTCTTATTCGTCCTCCCCTGCCCTCCCAAGTACCCCTCCGCTTCTTTGACTTCATGTACGCTTACTACTGGAGCGGCGACCTGGCTCTCTCCACCGCACAGAACTATAACGCAGAACTGCGCTATGAGTGGCTCAGTGATAGAAATAACCTACTGGCTGTCGGCATCTTCTATAAATATCTCAGAAACCTACCTGAAATCTACATGACACCCGCCAGCTATACGGCAGTGTTTAACTACTCTAATCGTAGGCGTAAATGGGGCGAGGTAATGGGCATAGAATTAGAAGCCCGAAAAACCCTCTGGGAAAATCAAAGAAATCGTGCTTGGGGCTATTTCACCCTTGCCTTAAGCGAGAGCGCCTTGGAGCAGCCGCTCTGGCGCAAAATAGACCGTTTAGAAGGCCGACTCCAAGGACACTCTCCGATTGTCGGTAACTTAGGTATCATCTATCAATATGCCCAGTGGGAAGCCGCCCTCTTCGCTAACTATACCCATCGGCAAATCTGGGCTATCGGATTTGACCCTTACATATTTCCCCATATCTTAGAGAATAGCCGCTGGACAGGGGAATTCCAAGTTTCCTACAAGGTTGGACGCTGGGAAGTGCGTGCAGCGATATTAGATTTCATCAATATGCCCTATAAACGCATCCAGTGGGTCGGCAATACTAAACGCCGCAGTTCAGACGGCCAAGCCATACCGCTACAGGAGCGCTGGAGCTATAGGGGGTATCTGACGCTGCGATATAGAGTAAGCCAATAGCTAATGCAATCAGCCCCCCTTGATATTTTCGTGAGAAAAAATCTTTACCTTTGAGCCATGCCTGCTTGGCGAAACTGGCTGAAGTCTCTCTTCAAAGACTTTCAGGAAGAAGAGCCTTCTCACACACCTCCTTCTCCATCTTCCGAACTCCCTTCTGACACTTCCGTACCCCTGAGTACTCTGAAAGAATGGGTTACGCAGCGGATATCCCCTTTTGCATGGGATAGGGCTATTATCCGCTTGCTTTCCACCCAACAGAACCTCAAGCTGCCCTTAGCTGAAATGCTCAAACCTTCCCCCTCCACCCAAGTTCCATCCTATCTCCTTATAGAACTATCCCGTATCATTCAGGAAATGTACGGCATTCAAATCCCTCAAAATCTCATCACAGCCAAGGTATGATTAGGATAGAGGAGGTCCGGTTCTCTGCTCGGCTTGATAGAGGAAGCCTTATTTTAGGGGGGGAGCCTCATGTGGTGCACTGCCACTACTATAATCACTTCCTCCAGACCAGTATAGAAGATGCCGATGGGATTTATCCCGCAGAGTCTGTTTTGGTGGGCACCGCCCAAGAGATCGGACATAGTCAGTTTCGCAATCTTTTCCAGGAAAAAGGGCTACGAGATGAATCCGCCAGAAAAGCCCTGGTAGAAGCGGTATATACCGCCTTAGGGATGGGTAAGATTAGCTTAGAGAAGGTGCGCGCAGGGAGAGGCGAGATTACTACTCCTTATGAGCATTATGCTTATACTTATGCAGTGACTTTCCCTCCCCGCCCAAAAGGCAAAAGAGGGGTGGCTTATTTCTCTCAGGGGTATTTAGCCGGGGCGATAGAAGCTATATATGACTTGCCTTTAGGGAGTATGGGCAGCCGTCAGACGGCTTGCTTGACTCAAGGAGACCCCTATGTCCGCTGGGAGTTTTTCCGGCTTGACCAGCCCTTGCCCCTGCAGCCCTCCGTCGGGGAAGGACAATTCCAGACCGCTTCTCTCCCCCAACCCCAAGATACTCGTGTGCCTTTCCAGCCGATTCGGGATGCCGTATTAGGGCTACCCCTGAATCCAGACCCCGAAACAGGCCTCATAGAAGCCTTTGATGTCGTGCTCACCCGCTTGCCCGGCAACTACTATTCCCTCATCTCTGAAAGGCACTACCAACATATGCTCTCTGCAGTCGGGCCTGACGTAGCCCCCCTCGTACTGGACATGCTAATAGAATCTGGGCACGTGTGCGCCTTCAATACCCTCGGTGGAATCATGAGCAGTGCAGAATGGGACGCAGTCGTGCGCCCTTACTTAGATATGCCAGAAGATTGGCTTTATGGCATTATAGCTATCATGCCGGCGATAGGTTGGGGGATTGTAGAACCGCTGAGGCGCCCGAGCCCTGAAGGCTGGCGGGTCGCTCTCCACAACTGGTATGAGAGCACCGCTATCGCCAGTTTGCCCAACGACCACGCCCTTACTCATTCCCCTTTCGCAGAGGGCATCCTCAACGGCATCTTAGCCCTAGTCTATAAAGCTGGTATCCATGAAAAGAAGCTGACCTTTGACGGAGCCTTATATAAATCTCTCTTCCAGACGGGGCGAGCTTATGAGAGTAAGTTCCTCCAAAGTCGCCTGCAAGGGGATACCGCGGATATGGTAGAGGCAAATGTCCTCCACTGAAGCCTTCTCTGTTCATTTAGTGCGGGAATGTGCCCATCGGGTGAAATATACGATTGACTTACCGAAGCCACTCTCTCTACCCCAATATCATAAGCTGGCTCAGCAATTCAGCGCGCAGCTCACCGATGCTTGGCTACCAGATGGGCATTTGCTTTTTCACCTGCGCTTGCCCGAGGGAAAAGGCACCCTGTCCAGCTCAGCCACAACACCCACGCTTCATGTGGTCCTATCTAAGAAAGAGGCAGCCGCTTTGCTTCAGGCTATTTTAGAAGCCTTGCAGGCTGCGCTGAGCGAATGATTCTCCCTACCCTTCCCAACCTTCATTAGCTTTGTGTGGATGAGTAGCTTTCCTGTACTCGTTCCCTCCGGTGAGGAGTTCTTCTGGATATTAGATTTAGCGGAAAGGCGTCAGTATGAAGCGGAGGTTTTTTTGCCAGAAGAGGAGTCTCTTGCGAATAGTCCCGAAAAGCATAAAGTAGGGCTTTTGGGCGAATGGGGCACATGGAAATGGCTCTACAAAGAAGAGGGTATCTAGGGCGTCTACTGGGAGTCCGATAACAGCCTACAAGACTGGCCCGACCTGTTGATTTCGCTAAATCCGAGAAAGAGGGTAGGCATGGAGGTCAGAACTTGGCGCATAGAAAACTGGCAGAAATGGGGACGCAGCATCCCTGTAGAAAGGTATCCTCTCCTTTCTCGGCGTTCTACTACCATCGTCTGGTGTGTAGTCCTTCGCCTCCGAGAAGAAAATCTCCACGCAGTGCAGATTATGGGCTGGAACTGGCTCTCTGAAATACCACAGAAAGCGAAGGTAATGTCTGTACGTAAGGGGGATCGGAGCCTCTTTTACCAGCTGCAAGAAACAGACACTCGGTCTCCTAAGGAATTAGTACAAATCCTAAAGAAAGAGCGACAGCGCTTGGGGGTTCAGTAGCAGCAAGGGCTTAGGGCTGTTTCCAAAGGGGAGCTTGTTCTCCATCAGAGCAAAATAACTATTTTTGAAAGCAATATGAGGCTCAGAAGCATAGCTTGTTGGCTTTCTAGCCTGGTGATACTTTTTGGCGTTGGCATGGGCCAGCTCTCAGCGCAGTGCTCCTATAACATGACCCATAATACCATCGTCAATCTACAAGCAGACGGCTGCTGCGGAAGTGCTAACTTCTATGATTCAGGCGGGCCCTCAGGGAACTACGGCAATAGTGAAAACCGCGTTATGCGCTTTGTGTCTGGAGGCGGACAGCGGATTCAGGTAGTTTTCACGAGCTTCTCTACGGAAAGCTGCTGCGATTATTTGGAGATTTATGACGGCTCAGGTACGAATGCCCCCCTTGTAGGGATATACAGGGGGACAACCCTCCCGCCGGCATTTGTGAGTTTGAGCGATACGATCACCTTCCGATTTGTATCCGATGGGGGTGTGGTGTCCTCTGGCTGGACAGCTACCCTGCAGTGCGTCTCTACCAATATCCCTCAGCGCTACCCTTTGGGCTCCGGTAGTCCGACGATTGCTCTGGCCAACTGTACCGCTGGTTTGGTATTTACCGACGATGGAGGGACGGAAGGCCCCTATAGCCCCCTCGTGGATGATACGGTAACCTTCCAGCCCCCCAGCGGGCAATATGCCTGCATTGCTTTCCCTTGGCAGCTTTTCCTGCATGATGGCGACACCCTATGGATTGGGGAAGGAAGCCTAAGTCCAACTACGCTCCTGGGGGTATTTACGCGGCTTGGCTCCTTGGGCAATACCCGCGGGGATACCCTAGTAGCAGCTATGGCCGGTACCCCGCTGATTGTGCGCTTCAAGTCAGACGGGGCAAATCAAGCCCAGGGATGGCAAGCCTTCGTCTGGTGTACCAATACCCCTCCCCCGTCAGTTACTTACATGGGCAGCGGACTACGCACCGTCCTTTGCCAGCCTGGGCGGAGCTTCCGCTTTTACGACTCGGGCGGACCAGCAGCTAACTACGGACATAACGAGAACCGCACCCTCCGCTTCATAGCCCCAGGGGGAGCTCGCCTGCAAATAACTTTCTCCACCTTTAGTACCGAGAATGGCCCCGACTACCTGGAAATCTATGATGGCTCGGGCAGTTCAGCCCCCCTCGTGGGACGATATGTAGGGAATGTAGTACCTCCTGCCCTTACCACACTGAGTGATACCCTTACCATGCGCTTCATTTCAGACGGGAATGTTTCTGCGGCAGGGTGGTCAGCTACAATTCAGTGCCTTAGTAATCCGTTACCCCCACGGTATGCGCTCACCCCAGGTAGCCCCAGCTATGCCTTAGACTGCGTGAGCGGATTAGTATTCACAGATAATGGAGGTACCGAAGGCAACTATGACCCCCTCGTAGATGATACTGTAACCTTCCGACCCGGGTCCGGTCAGTACGCTGTGATCGCTTTTCCCTACCAGCTAAGCCTAGCCAGTGGGGATTCGCTATGGATATGGGAAGGCACCGCAACCCCCGCTAACCTTCTTGCCCTTTATACCGTCGGAAGTAGCCGCGGAGATACAGTAGTGGGCATCACCCCCGGCACCTCCCTCCTCGTGCGGTTCAAATCGGATGCAACTAATCAAGCAGCCGGCTGGCAAGCCTATGTGTATTGTACCCCTAATCCCCCTCCCAGCGTAACCTACCTCGGTGCCGGCCTTCGCTCCATCGTGTGCAGTCCTAACCGAGTATATCGGTTTTACGACTCGGGCTCTCCCGGCCTCATCGGAGACGGCGGGCGAAGCGGCTATGGCAACTACGCCAACAATGAAGACCGAACGATTACCTTCCGTTCCCAGGGCGGAACCCAGCGAATCCAACTGCAATTTACCAGCTTCCAGCTGGAAAATGGACCCGATTATATAGACCTCTACGATGGCCTAACCACCACCTCGCCCCATATAGGAAGATTCACAGGAACGAACTTGCCTCCCGTGATTGAATCGCTGGGAGATGCGTTGACGATTCGGTTTCGCTCAGATGGCACGGTGAATTATGGGGGCTGGACCGCTACAATAACCTGCACAGGGGAACCCACCCCTCCCACTTATACTCTTTCCACGCCTGCGGGGAACGCCTCGGTTTGCTCAGCCCTCTTCTATGACGATGGCGGCCCCGATGCCAACTATACCCATCCCCAAGACCGAACCTTCACCTTCTGCCCCAACGCACCCGATAGGGTGTTGGTGGTACGTTTCCCTTACCAGCTTCAGTTAGCGAACGGAGATACCCTATGGGTATGGGAAGGGCCCAGTAGTAATCCCCAGCAGAGCCTTATTGCGATATATGTGCGAAATAACCGAAGTGATCGGCTCTCGGCCAGTGCGCCAGGATTGTGCCTCACTTTTCGGCTAAAAGCTACAGGAAGTGCCCCCGGTTGGCAAGGGGCTATTTCTTGTGAGACAGCTCCCCAGCCCTTCATCACATGGATGGGCGAAGGCATGCGTCGTACCTGCCACCTCCTCTTCTATGATAGCGGAGGACCCAACGCCCCTTACAGTAATAACGAAAATCGTACTCTCCTTTTGCTTGTCCCGTCAGGAGCGGCAGGCTGCGGGGGATTGCGTATAGATTTCAGTAGCTTCTCCACCGAAAGCTGCTGCGACCGTCTGCGTATCTATAATGGAGGAAATACCGGCGCTACCCTCTGGAACTTAGGAGGAAACACAGCCTCCCCTAACCCTGTAATAGGCTCCGCTGATAGTATGCTTATCCATTTTAGCTCGGACGGAAGCGGGCTCTCCCCCGGCTGGATAGCCACCATAACCTGCACGCAGAGCCCCAGCGTCAGTGTATCCCCCGCCGGGCCGCTTACGATTTGCCCTGAGGGCATAGTAACCCTCACCGCTACAGGGGCTGCTTCTTATGTCTGGAATACAGGAGCTACAGGAGCCACGTTAGTGGTTTCCCAGCCGGGCACCTATTATGCCATAGGAACTTCTCCAACCGGCTGCCAAGCAGTCTCTAACCTCGTCCAGGTCAGCCAGCATCCCCCCGTAGACACCGCCGTCCAACTCATAGGCACTACCCTTTCGCCCGTAACCGTGCGCCCCACTTACACTTACCGATGGATTAACTGCGCTAACCCCGCTACGGTGCTTCATACCGGAAGCTCCTTCACGCCTTCCACTGCAGGCTGGTACGCAATGATTAGTCAGGACAATACCACTAATTGCCAAGACACCTCAAACTGTCGCTTCGTAGATGTGAGCACTTCGGCTACGCTTCCGATGGATGAGGGGAGTTTCATTCAGTTATACCCCAATCCTGCATCGGAGGGAACTGCTTGGCTAAGTGCGAAAGAAAATATCGTGCGTATAGAACTGAGCGACTTAGCTGGGCGCATGCTTCAAAAGCAGGAGGGCTATGCTAATCGTTGGCGCTTAGAAAGCTGTGGCACAGGGACTTATATTGTACGGGTTGGGCTAGAAAGTGGAGTTACGGCGGTTTTGCGCTGGCATGTAGTGCGGTGAGAAAATAGGGCTGTTTTCGGTTTTTTTGAGTTGAGGGTAAGGGTTGGGGGGCGCCCCCCCCCGCGGGCGGCCCCCCCCCCCCCACCCCCCCCCCCCCCCCCCCCCCCCCCCGCGGGCCCCCC
>JANWZJ010000034.1 GCA_025054525.1 Bacteroidia bacterium
GCGGGCGGCTCCCCCCGTGCCTAAGAGTACTATGCTCTCCCAGGCTGGAGAAGTTCGGCGCATCTCTTCTAAGATTTCTAAGGCTGCCCGAAAATCCGTATTGTAGCCTATCCATTTCCCATCAGGAAGGACTACGACTGTATTTGCTGCTTGAATGACTTGTACTTCGGGGCTCACTTCATCCAGATAGGGAAAAATAGCCTCTTTGTAGGGGGTAGTTACGTTGAAGCCAGTCCAGCGCAGCCCACTGAGCTCCTGTTTCCAGTTTTCTGACTGAGGGGTATATTGCTGATAGAATAATCCATGGATGCGCCGAAAGAAGATAGGGGAAAAAGAGCGGATGCTTTCCCCAGCTAGCAATCCCAATCGCATGTGCCAAAGATAAGTGAAATACCTTTGTACTCGTGCTACTTAACTTTGAGCGGCAGGGGGCGCATCCTCCTTTTTACGGATTTTTGCATGGTTTTTTGGGTAGTTTAGACAACTGGCGCACGATAGCTCGGAGTTTAGCTCTACCTGGCAGCTATCTCCTTATAGATGCTCGTAATCATGGTAGGTCTCCTCATACAGCTGAGATGAACTATGCTGTAATGGCAGCGGATTTGGAGAGGCTAATGGACTATTTGGGCATAGAACGAGCCCACTGGCTTGGACATTCTATGGGCGGGAAAACTGCTATGTACTTAGCTCTTCATGCGCCGCAGCGGGTAGCTTCGCTCATTGTAGCTGATATAGCTCCTCGCCGATATACGGGAGGGCATGAGAGGATTCTACACGCCCTGCAAAATCTCAATCTCTCCGTTACTCGCCGTGAAGAAGTGGAGGCCCAGCTAACTCAAGCCATACCCGATGCCGGGATTCGTCAGTTCTTACTCAAAGGTTTGGTAAGAGATGCAGAGGGTCGCTTCGCCTGGCGCATGAACCTTCCCGTGCTGATTCAGGAATACCCCAACATATTAGAAGCTGTAGAAGGCAAACCCTATGAAGGACCGGTACTTTTTCTGCGAGGGGAGTATTCTTCCTATATCGGTGAAGAGGATGAGGAAGAGATTCACCGGCTCTTTCCGAGAGTGCAGTTCAGGACGGTTCCCAGGGCAGGACATTGGCTTCATGTAGATAATCCCGCTGCGGTTTTGGAGGAGGTGGGGGCATTCTGGCAGGCAGTGGCTATCGGGTGAAGCGGTGGACAAGCCGAGCTTTTTGGCGAATCACCGCTGGGTCTATACTCATCGGTTTGCAGCGTCTCTCTAAGTAGAGAGGGAGCTGGTCCGCAAAATGAGGATTATTCCCTTTGCCTGAGATACCCCAGGGCACTACCGATTCTATCTCGGGGTATGCTGCATCCCGCCGAAATCGCACAAACTGAATGTAGGATTCCCCACCCAGCACTTTGAAAAAGCCTCGTTTCTCATCCCAATACCCATAAGAAGGGGCCAGCTGCTCCGGTAATCCATCCCACGGATAACGCTTTCCTTTCACTTCCAGATTCATGAACTCTCGTAGCATGGGGTCTACTCGTCCGTAGTGCTGCTTGAGCTGCTGCGCTGCATACCGAAGAGAACTAACCCTCACGGGTAGAGGCAAAGGCTGACGCACTTCTTCTATCCAGAAGTAGCCAGAGAGTTTAGCCTCTTGTACAGCTCGGTAGGAAGCCAGCAAAAGCAGTGGGGCGGCTCGGCTTTCTCCCATGCCACTCCCATCCCAAGTGCGCAATACTTGAAGAGCTTCTCGGAGGAGAGGGTCCCTTGTATCGGGAACCTCCAAGTAAGAGGGCAAAAGGCGCTTCATCACAGCACCCTCTCGCGGATAATGCCGATCATACTTGATTGCATGAAAGTCTTCCCAAGATATTTTCGGCTTGGCTTGAAGGAGCTCTAAGATTCGGAACTCTCGGTTATTATGACGGTTCCACTGCCAAGCATGTTCAGGGGGGAAAGCCTCAGCACGAGGTGCTTCTTCAGCCGAAGTGGTAGCGAAAGGACTATTATTGACGCTAAAGACAAAGCCACAGCGAGGGGCAAGCACTTGGGGCAGTTCTTCTATGCTCAGATAACGGCGCCATAGGACAGCACTGGTGTCTCCCGGTAAAATCCCTTGCCAGTCATAACCCGGGGTGCGTTCGGGGAGAAGGGCATTAGATAGATAGAAAATCGTATCGTTGCGGTCTGCATAAACGATATTAAAGAGGGGAATGCCTTGGACATGCAGCGCTTGGTAGAACTCACCGAAGTTGCGAGCTCGGCTCATTTGATACCACTGTAGCGGCGCTAAATAGAATCGCTCCGCAGCAAATCGAACGGCAAAAGCCCCTTGACGTGTGCGGAATACCGGTCCGAAGCGACTTCGCCAGATTTTTCTTTTTACGTAAATCACAGGTCCCCAGGGGCGTTTCAATCCGGCAATAGGCCAGCCTCGCTCACTCACTGTTTTTCTTCCGATAAGGCGCACAGACAGCCGCACTTTCTCTACGCTAAGCGTTTCCCAGCGTCCATCTACTCGGTATAGAAGGGGGTTTTTGGGATGCAAACGGAGCTTATACACATCTACATAATCAGGCCAGTTGAAGGTCATCGCCCACCCTAAATAGGGGTTTACTCCCATCCCTGGGCTGATAGTTCCAGGAAAATACGCACCCAAAACTTGCCAGCCTTCTTCGCTGTGGAGATAAGCTTCGTACCAGCGCATTATGCCCTCTATGGCTACATGAGGATTGAGTACGAGATAAGTATGTCCATCGGCAGTTTTAGCAGAACTAAGCGCTATTCCATTAGAACCTTCCTCGGAACGCACCCCGTGAAGCTCAGGCTTACCTTCTGCGATTTTTTGCAGGGCGCGGCTTGCCCCTACCATGGATGAAAGCACAATAATATAACCCCGAAGCAAGTCTATCGGTTGTAAGGGGAAGAGGGTTTTATCTATAATCTCTCCAGGGTGAGAGCGAGCATAGGCATTTATGCCCTCCGTATAAGCCTCAAAAAGAGTGCGGATGGAACCCGGCAGGCTATCATATTGACGAGAGGCTAACTCATGAGCACCAGTAAAATAGCTAAAAAAGTCTCCAGCTGCCCCTTGTTTGCCTGTGATTTTGCCTAACTTCCCTTTGGATACAGCTAAGAGATACTGAATCCGTCCAAAATCATCCTCTGCATGCGCCCATGCCAGTCCATAGGCACAATCCGCATCTCTTTTCCCAAAAATATAAGGCGTTCCTAAGGAATCGCGCCATATTTCCACCTCTTGGGCTGAGAGAAGACTTAGGAACAAAAGGCAGCTTCTACGCATTAGAGTAATCCGAGATTTTTAGCTTGTTCTATCCAGCGGTCCCGAGGCAGTGGAACGACTCCCACATATTCACAGACCATCCCACCTGCTAAGTTAGCCAGTGCCGCAGCTTGTCCAAGAGGCATACCCACTGCCAGTGCCAGCGCTAACACGCTAATCACCGTATCCCCCGCACCTGACACATCTACAATGTTGCGGTAATGCGCTGGTACGTAGATAAAGCCTTCCTGCTCCCCGTAGGCTAACATACCCCTTTCACCGAGGGTTACTACAGTGTAGATATGAGGCATGCGACGGCGCAGAACCTGAATGGCTTCGTCTATTTGGGATATGGGGGCTTCGGATAGGGGGGTCTGCAAGGCTTCACTCAGTTCGCGAAGATTAGGCTTGAATAGGGTGCTGCCTCCATAATGCCAGAAATGCGCTTTCTTAGGGTCCACGAGTACAGGGATATGCTGTAGCTGCGCTAAATGGATAATCTCTTGAGTCAGCTCAGGAGAGAGGGTGCCTTTGTCATAATCTTCTAATATGATAGCATTTGGGCGATGGAGGATGAGGGTTTTGAGTTTGAGAAAGAATGCCTCTTGGATGGGCGGCGTCGGATAATCGCGCTTTTCTCTATCCACCCGTAGTAGATGATGACTCTGAGCAATCAAGCGCGTTTTGAGCGTAGTGGGGCGAGAAGGGTCCCGCACTAATCCATAAGAGTCTATGCCCTGGCGCTCGGCTTCTTCTTGGAGTAGAGCCGCGGGTGCATCCTCCCCAATAATCCCCGCCAAAGCCACCTGTACCCCTAAACTCCGTAGATTGAGCGCAACATTGGCTGCGCCTCCCAACCGATTTTCTTCTTTCTCCAGCTCCAGTACCGGTACAGGCGCTTCTGGGGAAATTCTTTGTACTTTCCCGTAGAGATACCTATCCAGCATAATATCCCCCACGACTACTATCTTCACCCCCTCCCAGTGCATGTCGCAAAGGTAGAGAAGAAAAGAACGCACAATCCTTATCTTTGAGGGATGCAGGTATGGATAGGAGCGGATCATGCGGGCTTCCCCCTCAAGAAAGCCTTGATAGCTTGGCTTCAAAGCCTTGGTCATGAAGTGATAGATGTGGGAACTTTTTCGGAAGAATCTACCGATTATCCCATCTGGGTTCATAGGCTTGTGCAGCAGATGGAACGGGGAGGTAAGGGCATCCTTATATGCGGTTCAGGGAATGGCGTATGTATCACGGCGAATCGCTATCCGCATATACGGGCGGCATTGGCATGGAATGCAGAGATTGCCCGGCTCGCGCGAGCTCATAACGATGCCAATATCCTATGTCTGCCGGGGCGCTTCATCACCCCAGAAGAAGCTATGTCCGCTGTGGATAACTTTCTTCACACGGCATTTGAGGGGGGGCGGCATGAGCGTCGGATCGCTCAGATTAATGCTTCTTCGGTATGATTCTACTCAGCATTCTCTGGCTCCAAGTGAAAGCTCCCCTTCTATTGGAGCGCCTCTATACCCATCGCGCACCGCTGGACACGGTCGTGATTAGCCAGTTGAGTACGCAAGTCTCGGAAAAAGACTTATATGCCCACTTGCAGTTTCTTGCGCATGATGCGTTGCAGGGCAGGGAAGCCGGTACCCCTTTTGAAAAAGTAGCAGCAGCCTATCTGATTGCGCAACATCGGCGCATCGGAAATGAGCCCCTTCTCCCACAGAGCTATATCCATGTATTTTGGCTGAAAAAACCCATATCTCTCCCCCCTCCTGAAGGCAAATCTTCCCGCAAAAAGAAGAAGCTATCTCAGCCGCCCCCTCCCTCCCCGGATAGTGTAGAGGCATGGAATGTTTTGGCTTGTCGGCGGGGTAGTTTATATCCTTCTCAATATGTGATTCTGAGTGCGCATTACGACCATATAGGTAAATCACCCCAGGGTGCTGTCTTCAACGGCGCCGATGATAACGGTTCGGGCACTGCCGTGCTCTTGGAGGTAGCGCGTCTTATCTCACAGCTCCCTCCGCCGAAGCGTACGATTGTATTTTTCCACACTGGAGCTGAGGAGAAAGGACTAATAGGGGCTTTTCGCTTTGTACAAGATAGCCTGATTCCCATAGACTCCATCGTAGCGATGGTGAATACCGATATGGTAGGTCGCACGGATACTTTGCACCAGCCGGGAGATAGGTATCTCTATACTATTGGTGCCGACCGTGCTACGCCAGTCCTTAGATTTATCCAAGAGGAGGTGAATGCCCTTTGCTGTCAATGGAAGCTGGATTATCGCTATGACTCGCCTTCTGACCCGCTCAGGCTTTTCTATCGCAGCGATCATTTCGCCTTTGCTCGTAAGGGGGTGCCGAGTGTGTTTTATTTCGGAGGACTGCATTCAGACTATCACATGCCCTCTGATGATTGGGATAAGATAGAACCAGAGCGCCTCCGGCGTACAGCGGTATGGCTGGCGGCTATGGCTTGGAGCTTGGCGAATATGTGAGCCTCCCGTCCCTCAAAAAGCCTTACCTTTGCTGCGCATATGCAAACCAAAACCCTTATCTCCCTTCTCTTCCTCTTCGCCCTCTCTTGGGCCCAGAAGAACACCTTGCATTTCGGCGTACTTTTCCAGCCCCAAACCCACTGGCTTCTCAACTCTATGGACTCCGATGCAGGACCGATTTTAGACTATCAATCTACTTGGGGTTATGCAGGAGGACTGCGATTGGCTTATAGATTCAGTGATTATGTAGGCGTCGGAATAGATGCAATCTACTCCTCCGAAGGGCAGAAGTATAAAGGTAAAGACGAAGCCTTGGGCGTTGTTTGGAACTCTCGCACCCGTCTTACCTATCTCAAGCTGCCGCTTCTCCTCCATTTCGGCTCTGACCCCGAATCGCCCGTACAATTCAGCTTCTTTTTCGGTCCTCAGTTAGGTTTGCTAATGGGCTACAAAGACCAGTTTGAATCCACCATAACGCGCACTAACTTTACTACGAAAGTAGAAGCCTCTGGCAAAGAGGGCATCATGTTTGACAATCCCGCTCTCCCTCGCAAGAAGACGCTAAATACTGAGCCCTACCAAAAACAAACCTACGCTGGTGTCGTAGGCCTAGGTGTGGCATTCCGTCTGACGGAAGGTGTATTGCTTTCTGTGCATTTCCGAGGGGATTATACCTTTAATGATGTAGAAAATAAAGAGGCGAGTTATCAGGACGCCCCGAATGTCAATCATGAGTTCTGGCATCAGAACCCGCGTTATCGCCATTACCATGGGAATGAGGAAAGACCAGCTACTGCTGCTCTCACGGGAGGCGTTCTGGTGGGGCTTACCTATTACGTGCCTCTGAAGTAGAAAGCTGTATAGTACCCTCAACTTAGAATGGGTGCGCTTCTGTGGCGCGCCCATTTTTTATCACCGGCGTCGGATGCAACCTATTGGGTGCTTCCATGCGTATTTATCTTGTATGAAAAAGATAGTCGTAGCCCTGATGTCCCTGATAGGGACGGTAGCCGCAGAGGCTGTGGCAAAGCCTACTATGGGAGTACTCACCAGTTCTGTAGAGAAGGTGAGCACCGGCCCGAGAAAGCGTTTCAAGAAGATTAGCTCCTGCTATTATCGCAGTGGGGGACGCTGCATGGCACCTGCTCGGTAAAGAAGAGGGTCTGACCTACCAACGGGGGGGGGGGCGAGCTGAGTTCGCCCCCCCCTCGCTCTTTAAAAGACAGGCTGATTGACTGCATACCTATGCAACTTATCCCTCAAATCAATCGTATGTATAGCATATGAAGCCGAATAAGTTGTAAAGAATAAGACTTAAGCTATCCGTTCTATACTGCTTGCTCTTTTTACGAGTGGGCGCTCTTGGGTTCTTTGGGGCGAGAGTTTCTCGCCCCTTTTATTTTTGTATGAGCAAAAGGTATTCTTGAAGGGTACGCTGACTGGACTTTAGCCACGCACCATTCCAGTGCATTTTAGCCATGACATGATGCTTGTAGTTCACTGAGAAAACCTCTACTTTCTTGGCAATCCCATGAGCTACTTCTAACAGTTGGGGTAGGGGTAGTTTTCCCTCGCTATTATAGGAGAGAAGAATCCACTCAGCTCTCACAGAGCTCAGGAGTTTTTCTAAGGCAAGCAGGGCTATAGGTCTTCCGAATGTATCCGTGCGGAAGGACTCAAAAGGAGCGTCGGTTTCTGTATCTCGGCTATCTCTACGACGCAGGGCCTTGCCAAAAACTTCTGGGCGGTCGTGCAGGCATACTGTCGTCCAGAGGTGGTAATACGCTGCATAGCGCACGCGAGAGGAGGGCATTTTTTCGTTATTGGAGCCGTAGGGCGGATCAAAATAGGCTAAGTCAATCTCTATCCCAGGAATAAGTTCAAGGATATCTCGGCGAAAAACCTGATGCTGCTCTGAGTTCTGTGGGATTTTAGGTATCTGAAGCACAAGGGTATCATAAGAGCGTGGTGCCCAGTAGCGAAGATAAGAGGCAAAGTGTCCCAGTGTATTATCCACCTTATCTAAGGCGAGCATTAGGCTAGTCAGTGCTACTGATTTCTCTGTAATGTCGGATATTTTCTCTATCTCTTCTCGGATTCCGTCTAATTTTCTCAAGTTATGGAGCTGCCAGGGGGCTTTTCGTCCTTGGTGGATTAGAGCGCCATAGGTTTGGGTGAACCACCCATCACGAGGGGGGGTATGATTGAGGTGTTGGATGAGAGGCAGGTAATGAGAAGGAGGGTGGGGATTACAGAGATAAGCGGTGGCTAATACCTCAGACCATACCGCTATATCGTTAGCAATAACGCGGTACCCTTGTCGGGCTAATGCCTGAGCCACGCGCGTGCTTCCTGTAAAGCCATCTAAGACTCTCTTGGCCCCTGTGCGCTGGATAAGAGCTAAGATGTAAGGAAGGAGCTTCTGTTTAGAGCCGATGTACTTGATACTCTCGGTCTCTATGGGAGCAGACAGAGGGGTGAGGCTCATTTACACAGATTTTAAGGCAAAAAAAGAACTTTGTCCGATGACTAATCGCAAAGTCTTGGTCGTGGATGATGAGCGGGATGCCTTGGAGATTTTAGCCTACAATCTCAAGCAAGAAGGTTATGAGCCTTTCCTGGCCGAAGATGGAGAAGCCGCCCTGCGTTTAGCTGCACAACATCAGCCCTCAGTGATTCTCTTAGATATCATGATGCCGGGCATAGATGGATTAGAACTATGCCGGCGCCTGCGCAGTCTCCCCGAAACCCGAGAGAGCTATATCATTTTCCTCACTGCGCGTTCCGAAGAGGTAGCAGAACTGGCTGGATTTGAGGCAGGAGCAGATGATTTTATTGTGAAGCCGATTCGCCCTCGTGCTATTCTTAGTCGCCTCAAGGCCCTTTCCCGACGAGCCACCCCGATGCATAAACTACAGTTCCCTGGGCTGGAAATCGTTCCTGAAGAGTATTCGGTTCATAAACAAGGCGAGGTAATCCCCCTCTCTAAGAAGGAGTTTGAGCTTCTCTTCGTCCTGGCTAGCAAACCTTACAAGTATTTCTCTCGGGATACCCTTTTAGAACGGATATGGGGCACGGACAGCTACGTTATACCCCGCACGGTGGATGTCCATATTCGCAAGCTACGAGAGAAAATAGGGATGGAATATATAGAAACCCTCAAGGGCGTAGGCTATCGCTTCGTTCCCGAGCCTGTAAAAGCCCAATCCTAAGCACCCACGAGCGCTTTGTACTCCTCAGCTTTGAGGAGTTTGTTTATTTCTTCGGGATTCTGGACGTGAATCTTAATCATCCACCCGTCCCCGTAGGGCTCTTGATTGACTTTCTCAGGACTGCTTTCTAACAAGGGATTTTTCTCCAGAATCGTGCCAGTTACAGGCATATAAAGATCAGAGACGGTTTTGACGGCTTCTATGGTGCCGAATGCTGCCCCTGCTTCCAAGGTTTTGCCGACGGAGGGTATATCTACATACACAATATCGCCGAGCTGAGACTGAGCATAATCGGTGATGCCTACGATTCCTTCGCCGTTGGGCAGAATACGGAGCCACTCATGCTCACGGGAGTAGTATAGTCCCTCGGGTATTTGCATGGGAGCAAAGGTAGGGGCTATGCTTTACAAATGCGATTATGCAGGCTGCCTAACTCTTGCCCGACGAGCAGCACCTCATCTCCTTCTTGAAGCCAGGTTTCTGGAGTGGAGGGGCCTTGGCGCTTGCGGGTGCCGTTGATTTCCAAGAGGCAGCCGGTGCCTACCGTACCAGAGCCGATGATTTCCCCCGGTAGCACTTCCACTCCATAGCTCACTCGCTCTAAGATTTCAGCGAAGGTCCAGCTCATATCCGAAAGGTAGCCATAACTAATAGGGCTGCCGTTGAGTTCGGCTTGAAGGGCGATTTTGTAGGCGCTGCCCACATGACCTGGAGGCGGACTGGTGCGATAAGGCTCTAACTCATCAGGCGTCACTAGCCAAGGACCTAAGCTCGTAGCGAAATCTTTTCCTTTGGCAGGACCTAAGTTCAGTTTCATCTCCTCCATCTGAAGAACACGAGCACTCCAATCATTCATCAGCATGTACCCAAAAATATAGTTGTCTGCTTTATGGGCGGGGATATTGCGTCCGGATTGTCCTAAGATGACAGCTACTTCTAATTCAAAGTCTAACTTCTCCAAATGCCTGGGTTCTACATAGATGCAGCCGGGTCCTGTGATAGCCAACGCGTTAGAGAAGTAGAAGACGGGAAATTGGTCAAACTCAGGAATCATCTCCAAGCCCCGATTGCGGCGGGCGGCTTCTACATGTTGGCGGAAGGCATATCCATCTCTCAAGCTGACAGGGCGGCGAACTGGAGAGAGTACTTTCACGACGGCATAAGGTATTTGGTATTCTTCAAAGTCGCCTTTTTCATGATACCGGCGATGTACCCATTCTACCCAGCTCTCATAGGGGAGGCGATGCTGAATGTAACTTTCTGCATCCTGAAAGGGGAAAATGCGCCCTTCGGCCCGAGCAGCAGCTGCCAAAGAAAGGACAAACTGTTCATCTCGGCTGAGAATCCCTAAGGAGATTTCCCCCTGCCATAGAAAGCGGACAAACTTCATACCTTTGGCAAAGGTATGTCCGCCGAGAAAAAGCCCGCTTCGGACGAGCGTCAAAAGCTCCTGCAAGCTACCCTCCAAAAGTTAGAGAAAGAGTACGGCAAAGGCACTATCATGAAGCTCAACGAAAAAGGAGATCAGGGCATAGAGGTAATCTCCACGGGTTCTCTGGCGTTAGATGCGGCATTGGGGGTTGGGGGGCTTCCTCGGGGGCGTATCGTGGAAATCTATGGGCCAGAAGCCTCAGGAAAAACGACCTTAGCTCTGCATGTAATTGCCGAAGCAAATAAAATAGGGGGGATAGCTGCCTTTATTGATGCAGAGCATGCTTTTGACCCCATTTATGCTAAGAAACTGGGCATAGATACGCAGTCCTTAATCATCTCTCAGCCAGACTACGGGGAACAAGCATTGGAGATTGCTGACTCGCTTATCCGTTCCAGCGCAATAGATGTGGTCGTGATAGACTCGGTAGCGGCCTTAGTGCCCAAAGCAGAGCTGGAAGGAGAGATGGGCGACTCTAAAATGGGACTGCAAGCACGCCTTATGTCTCAAGCACTGCGCAAGCTGACTGCTAGCATATCTCGCACTCGCTGTATTGCGATTTTCATCAATCAGCTCCGCGAAAAAATCGGTACAATGGCGATGTACGGTCCCTCCGAGACGACTACTGGCGGAAATGCACTCAAGTTCTATGCGTCCGTGCGCTTAGATGTGCGCCGAATCTCTGCTATCAAAGAAGGTACTGATGTGATTGGGCACCGTGTCCGAGTAAAAGTCGTCAAAAATAAAGTCGCCCCTCCTTTCAAGATGGCGGAGTTTGATGTATTATACGGCGAAGGCATATCTCGGGTGGGAGAAGTGATTGATTTAGGGGTGCAGCTCGGAGTCATTCAAAAGTCTGGCTCGTGGTTCAGCTATAATAATCAAAAACTAGCCCAGGGCCGAGAAAACCTGCGAGTTTTCCTCCGAGACCATCCCGAACTGCTGGGGGAGTTAGAGAAGCAGGTACGGGCGATGCTGATGCAGGGGGCGGATTTACCGCTTGCGCCCTCGCCTATAGAAGAGGTAAATACCGAACTGCCTGAGTGAGCCCATGCGGATAGGGGTGGTAGGAGTTACGGGGCTGGTGGGGCGTACTTTTCTCCAGAGCCTTCCGTTCTTCGGGCTGGATAAGGCTGAGGTATATGGAGCGGCTTCCGCACGCTCCGTGGGAATGAAACTCCCTTTCCGAGAGGGGGAACTCTCCGTAGAACCCATAGAAGCACTCCTCCATCGTGAGCTGGATGTAGTCTTCTTCTCGGCGGGCGCCTCGATCAGTGAAATATGGGCTCCTCGCTTTGTAGATAGAGGTGCCTTGGTCATAGATAACTCTTCCGCTTGGCGTATGCATCCTGATGTCCCTCTAATCGTCCCTGAAGTCAACATCCAGGCGATTAGGGGACACCGTTTGATTGCTAATCCTAACTGCTCCACTATTCAGCTTGTGGTAGTTTTAGAGCCGCTGCGCAAGGCATTCGGATTAGAACGGATTATCGTCTCCACTTATCAGGCGGTAACAGGTACAGGTCAGAAAGCTGTAGCCCAGCTTCAAGCCGAACGGGAAGGAAAAACGACGGCCTCTTCTGTTTATCCCCACCCCGTAGACCTCAACTGCATTCCTCAGTGTGATGTGTTCATGGAGGAGGGCTATACCAAAGAAGAATGGAAAATCATCCGAGAGACTCGCAAGATTTTGGGTATGCCTGATTTGGCTATCACGGCTACGGCGGTGCGAGTACCTGTGTTAGGAGGCCACAGCGAAAGTGTAAATATCACCCTGGAACGCTCTGCTTCCGTAGAGGAGGTGCGGGCTGTGCTTTCGGAAGCCCCAGGCGTTATTCTGCAAGATGAACCGGAGCGGTCCTTCTATCCCATGCCGCGGTATGTAGGAGGACAACATGAGGTTTTCGTGGGGAGGATTCGGCGGGATACTTCGCATCCTCGGGGAATCAACCTCTGGATAGTAGCCGATAACTTACGCAAAGGCGCAGCGACGAACGCCCTTCAAATCGCCCAGCATGCCCTCGCTCTGGCAAGGGCATAGACGCGCTATACTCCTTATTGTAGGATTGGCTCTATTTTGGTCTATTGGCTTAGGGGATGTCCCTCTTTTTGACTGGGACGAAGTCAATTTCGCAGAGTGTAGTCGGGAAATGCGCGCCACAGGACAGTATCTGTATGCACAAATCGGTTTCCTTCCTTTCTGGGAAAAGCCTCCGCTCTTTTTCTGGCTGCAGTCCCTCTCCATGGAGCTGTGGGGGGAAAATGCCTTCGGTGCTCGCTTCCCGAATGTTCTCATAGCTGCTCTTACGCTATGGATTCTATATCGTATTGGTCGGCGGTGGCACGATGAATCCTTCGGGCTGATTTGGCTTTTTTTGTATGCGATATCCCTGCTACCCTCTTTTTATGCACGCAGTGGTTTGATTGACCCTCTCTTCAACCTATTCATGCTTCTATCTACGGTGCAGGGTACTCTTTTCCTCATAAAAGGTAAAATTTTGAATGCAGGGGGAATGGGCTTTTTCGCGGGATTGGCTACGCTAACGAAAGGTCCTGTGGGACTACTTATGCCTGGTTTGGCTGTGGGGACGCTGGCTGTACTGCTGCGCCGGTTTCGCTCCATAGGGATGTTAGGGGTATGGGGGGGGCTTTTCTATTTGGGGAGAGTAGGAGGATGGATAGCCCTCATAGCAGCTCAGTGCCAAACTCGCTTGCTGGAAGACTTCTGGGCTTATCAGTGGCGGCTGTTTGCCACGCCGGACGCTGGGCATGGCGGACCTTGGTATTATCACTTGGTAGTGGTGGCGGCTGGGATGTTTCCTGCCTCCTTCTGGGCACTCCCAGGAGGGCGAGACCTTTCCCCTGCTCAAGAGCCCATGCCTACTGCCGTAGTCCTACTCTCTCTCTGGAGTCTTCTCATCTTTAGCATCGTGAAAACGAAAATTCTTCATTACTCTTCTCTGAGTTATTATGGGGTTGCTTACTTGGGTGCCAGAGCATGGCATGGGCGAGCCGACTGGATACAGCGCCAAGGATGGCTCATGGTAGGAGTAGCTACGATGCTCTTGGGAATGCTTACAATTTTAGCAGCGCCTCTTATGAGCCGCAGCGATTTATGGCTGTCATGGATACAGGATGCTTTTGTTCGTATGGCTATCGTAGAGACACCTATTCTGTGGGAAGGTTGGGAAGGTTGGACAGGATTCATCCTGTTAGGGGGAATATCGGTTTTGTATTTGGGGCGTTTCCCCTCTCGTGTGCGTCTCTATCTACTGGGAGTGATGTTAGCAGTGTGGCAAAGTCTGACTTTAGCGGTGTGGGCCCCTCGGATAGAAGCCTATTCCCAAGGACCTCTGCGCGAGTTTGCACAGCAGTGTGCTGCAGAGGGCGCCGTGCTCTGGGCCCTCGGCTTCAAAAGCTATATTCCTTATTTCTATGGGCGGATGCAGCCCGAGACTTCCCCTCGGCAAGAAAAAGATGTTATTGCCTTCCAAAATCTCATTCTCATGGGTAAAGCGTCTTTCCCTGCTTATTTAGTGGTGCGCGGTGACCGTTTCCAGGAGAGCCTCCTGCGCGAATATCGTCTGAAAATCGTAGAGCGGAGGGGAGCCTATGTTTTTCTTCAGCATGAGGAAAATCATTCAGGCCAAGCTCTTTTTCCATGAATCCTGCAGAGAAAATTCAGCTTATTCTCCCAGAACTTGAGAAGCGTTACGGATACGCTACCACTGAACTGCACTATCGCAATCCGTATGAGCTTACTGTGGCTGTAGTCCTCTCCGCTCAGTGTACGGATGTGCGGGTAAATCAGACTACTCCCCAGTTCTTTGAACGATTCCCTGATTTTTCCTCTTTGGCTGAAGTAGATCCTGAAGAAGTGCTCCCTTACATTGCCAGTATCTCTTATCCTAACTCTAAATCCCAACGCTTAGTACAGCTTGCTCGCAAAGTAATGGAGGAATACGGAGGCGAACTCCCCAAGGACCCTGAAACGCTGCAGAAACTCCCAGGCATAGGTAGAAAAAGCGCAAATGTAATCAGCTCAGTCTTATGGGAGGCTCCGGTGATAGCGGTAGATACGCATGTCTTCCGCGTGAGTCGGCGATTAGGGCTTGCTACTGGCAAAACCCCTGAGAAAGTAGAAGAAGAACTCACAGCTGTTATTCCTGCTTCTTATTTAGGACGGGCGCATCACTGGCTTATTCTCTTCGGTCGGTATCACTGTAAGGCGCGCAAGCCTGCCTGCGAGAGCTGTCCTTTCACGAAGATTTGCGATTTTTATCAGAAGGAGAGTGCTTCTCAGACTCCTTGAGTGAGGTAGTAACCTGCTGGATTTTCTGAGCAAAGAGACTCCAAGGATAGTGTAGAAGAGGCGGAGGAATCTGCCATTTATCCAAGCATAAGGCCCAAAGGGCTATTTGCTGAGGATTTGGAGCAGGGGGAGGGTAGCCGTATTTCACATCTCCCACGATAGGACTGCCCATTTCTGCTAGTTGAGCCCGGATTTGATGAAAGCGCCCTGTCCGCGGTTCTACCCACACCAAAGCCAACTCGCCTCGTACTTCCAAGGTTTGATAGCGCAGAAGAGCAAGGGCTCTTTCTGGACTGGGCTTATGATAGATTATGGCACGATGGCGCTGGCTGTCTTTGTATAAGTAGTGGCGCAACTCGCCAAAGGGCGGGTAAATCGGCGGCTGCACTACAGCTAAGTAAGTCTTGGCTACTTTACCTTTCTGGAAATGCTGCGTCCATATAGCGGCGGCTTGCGGCGTGCGTGCTACTACCATCAATCCCCCCACAGGTCGGTCTATTCTATGCACTAAATGCAAACTCTCTCCTGTATGCTGGCGTGCCCATGTCAATACATCTAAATCTCCTGTCTCGTCGCGCTGGGCAGGCATACCCGCTGGCTTGTATAAGACAAATACCTCCTCGGTAGAGGCAATCAGCTTAGGTTCGTCTCCCATGTTGAATTTTCTCTCTGAGTTTGAGAATTCCGTCTATTAGGGCTTCAGGACGCGGGGGACAGCCCGGCACATAGATATCTACTGGTATAATCTTATCCACCCCTTTCACGACATGATAACCGTGCTGCCAGTAAGGCCCTCCTGCCGTGGCGCAAGAGCCCATGGAGATGACATATTTCGGTTCGGGCATCTGCTCGTACAAGGTTCGGATTCGCTCCGCCATCTTCGCAGTAACCGTGCCAGAGACAATCAGCAGGTCAGCTTGTCGAGGGGTAGCCCGAGGAAAAATACCATACCGCTCCAAATC